>JAYUBB010000039.1:0-2483 GCA_043741015.1 Opitutaceae bacterium | reverse complement strand
CGGCGAAGATGCGCAGCCAGGCACTCGCCGGGCGGGGATTGGCCCCGACGAGCAGAAACGACAGCGCGATGAACAAAAAAAGATTGGCCAGCAGCGCCACGACGATGCCGAAGACAGCGCCCTCGCGGGGAAAACGCTGGCGGCCATAGAGCACGGTGACGTGGATCAGCGAGAAGAGAAGCAGGCTGGTGCCGAAGGGCACCGGTTCGAGCGCATCGACCATCAGCCCGGTGAGCAACGTGGCGATCAGACCCTGCCGAGGATCAAGCCGCAGGGCGGCGTAGGCGATGAGCAGCCCGCCGAGGTAAACATGCACGGCGTGACCGGCGATATAGTGGTTGGCCAGTCCCGTGAGCCACCAGAGCAGCAGATTTGCCGAAGTGACGATGAGCCAGCGGGGATCGTAGCGGCGCATGGTGATTAGCTGGAGCGGCGTTCGGTGACCGCCGCTCCAGCTGTGGGTTGTGCGTTCGAGAGCATGCTCACTCCTCGGGGTTGAGGGGGATGAGCACCGTGACCTCGGTGAGGGTGCCGAGCCGCTGGTCGAGCTGGACTTCGCCACTCTTGAACAGGCCGTCGGCGCTGGGCTCAAGGCTCGTGATGTCACCGATGGTCAGGCCGGGGGGGAACACGCCGCCGAGGCCGGAGGTGACGAGGTGTTTGGAGGCGGACGCGCTGGCGTAGACGTCGAGCGGGACAAAGTCCACCGTGCCGCGGGGGGAGCTGAAGGAGTTGTTCAGGCCACCCTGATAGCTGAGGGGCCGGGTGTCGCCTGCGACCGTGGCGGCCAGGCGCAAGGTGGGGCTGGTGATCAGGTCCACGACAGAAGTGTAGCGGTGGACCTCGGTGATGCGGCCGACGACCCCGCCGGCAAACACCACGGGTGCGCCGACCGTGATGCCGTAATTGGAGCCCTTGCGAATGATCATCCGCTGCCACCAACCCGAGAAGTCGCGCCGCGCCACACGGGCGGGCTCGAAGCGAAAGTCGGGCATCGAAGGAATCTTCAGCAGGTTCTCCAGCCGCAGAATCTCGGCCTCCAGGTAGGCGTTGGTCTGGTTGGCATATTCGTAGCGGGCGAGGAGGCCGGCGACCTGCTGGCCGGCCTTCAGCAGCTCATCCTTGGAATGGAGCCGGTTCGACCAGAAGGTCTGGAGGTCGCGGACAAAGGAGTCGGCGACGGTGAGCGGGGCCTGGATCTCGAAGAAGGTGGCGCGTGAAAATGACTTCACCGCAAGCGGGAGGAAAATCCAACCGAGCAGGATGATGCCCAGCGTGACGAACGGGCGGGCCTGGTCGAAGCGTTTGGGGAGCACGGCGCGGGCGGCGGAGTGGCCGTCGGGTGAGGCCGGGCTCCGGTCAGAGGTCCGCGGCGATCCGGCGGTAATCCTCGATATTGTTGATGAAGACGCCGGTGCCGTTGGCCACGGCGGAGAGTGGGTCGTCGGCGACCGTGACGGCCAGACCGGTCTTCTCGGAGAGGAGCTTGTCGATGCCGCGGATGAGGGAGCCGCCGCCGGCCATCACGAACCCGCGGTCGACGAGGTCGGCGGAGAGCTCGGGCGGGCAGCGCTCGAGGGTGGTGCGGACGGCCTCGACGATGGCGCCGATGGTGTCGCCCATGGCCTCGCGGATTTCCTGGGAGGTGATGTGGATCGTCTTGGGCAGGCCGGCGACGGAGTCGCGGCCCTTGACCTCCATGGCCAGCTCGGTGTCGAGCGGGTAGGCGGAGCCAATCGTCATCTTGATTTCTTCCGAGGTGCGCTCGCCGATGAGGAGGTTGTAGGCGCGCTTCATGTAGTTGACGATGGCGAGGTCGATCTCGTCGCCGGCGACGCGGATGGACTTGGAAAACACGATGCCGTTGAGCGAAATGATGGCGATCTCGGTGGTGCCGCCGCCAATGTCCACGATCATGTTGGCGGCGGGTTCGTCCACGGGCAGGCCGACGCCGAGGGCGGCGGCGAAGGGCTCGGGGATGGTGTGGACCTCGCGGGCGCCGGCGTGCGTGGCGGACTCCATGACGGCGCGCTTCTCGACCTCGGTGATGCCGCTGGGGATGGCGATGCACACGCTGGGCTGCGGAAAGGTTTTCCCACCGTTGGCCTTGCGGATGAAGTAGCGGAGCATGGCCTCGGTGATGTCGAAGTCGGCGATGACGCCGTCCTTCATCGGGCGGATGGCGGTGATGCTGCCGGGCGTGCGGCCGAGCATGACCTTGGCCTCGTCACCCACGGCGCGGACGCGGCGCGAATTGGTGTAGACCGCGACGACACTGGGCTCGCGCAGCACGATGCCCTTGTCCTTCACATAGACGAGGGTGTTGGCCGTGCCGAGGTCGATACCGATGTCGTTGGAGAAGAGTCCCAGCAGTTGGTTGAACATGTGGCGGTGGCGGGGTTTCCAAATCAAAGCGACGCTTCGGAGAAATTGTCAAAAGCAAACTCGTTGAGCCAGCGAAGTTTCGGCGAGACGCAGACTGC
>JAYUBB010000038.1:0-8246 GCA_043741015.1 Opitutaceae bacterium | reverse complement strand
TGCCGCGGATTCGCTTCAGATGCGTTTCTGTTAATTCCATCTCTCTTGCCTACACTTTCACTCAGTCATGGCAATAGTGTTAACAGGCCCTAGGCCTTGGCGCGGGGCGGCTCAACCTCGGGCAAAAATCCGGTCAGCAGCCCGATCAACGGCAGCCAGGCGCAAATCTTGAACACAAAGCCAATGCTCGTGTGGTCCGCCAGCCAGCCCAGCAGGGCCGAGCCGATGCCGGCCGCGCCAAAGGCCAGCCCGAAGAAGAGGCCCGCGATCAGGCCCACGTTGCCGGGCACCAGCTCCTGCGCATAGACAATGATCGCCGAAAAGGCGGACGCCATGACCACGCCGATGATGACCGTGAGTGCAATGGCGACCGGCAGACTCGCATATGGCAGTGCCAGTGAGAACGGTGCGATGCCGAGAATGGAGATCCAGATGACGCGTTTGCGTCCGATGCGGTCGCCCACCGGGCCGCCGATGATCGTGCCCGCCGCCACCGAGAACAGGAATACGAACAGTGCATATTGCGATCCCTGCACGGTGAGCCCGAACCGGTCCATGAGGTAAAACGTGTAGTAATTACTCAGGCTCACCAGATAGATGTATTTCGAGAAGATCAGCACCACCAGGATGGCCAACGCGCCGAGTACCCGGCCGCGCGACAGCGATACCCGGTAGCCATGGTCATGCTTCGCTCCCTTCGCCCGTTCATTGAGGTGTTGCTGATACCAACCGCCGACCTTTGACAGCACGAAGATGCCCAGCAAGGCGATGGCCGAGAACCACAGGATCGAACCCTGCCCGTGCGGCACCACCACCAACGCCGCGAGCAACGGGCCGAACGACGAGCCGAGGTTGCCGCCCACTTGGAAAAGCGACTGGGCAAACCCGTGCCGTCCCCCCGAGGCCAGGCGCGCCACCCGCGAGGCCTCGGGGTGAAAGACCGCCGACCCCATGCCCACCATGGCCGCCGCGACAAGGATCGTCGGGAAACTCCCGGCCTGCGACAGCAGCACCAGCCCGATGAGTGTCACCCCCATGCCAGCGGCGAGCGAATAGGGCTTGGGGCGCCGGTCGGTGTAGTAGCCGACGAGTGGCTGCAGCAGTGACCCCGTCATCTGAAAGACAAAAGTGATCAGCCCAATCTGCGCATAGCTGAGCCGGAACGAATCCTTCAGCACCGGGTAGATGGCCGGGATGAGCGACTGGATCGTGTCGTTGAGCAGATGCGACAGGCTCAGCGCCAGCAGGACGTTCATCACCGTGGTTTCGGCGACTGATTTTCCAGTCGGTGTCTTGGTATTTTCACCCATGCAGATCGTTACAGTCGTTTGCCACAGTCTGGAGTCAAGAAACGCGCCGTCCCAGCCAGCACAGCCTCCGCTTAATTCCGTGCATACGGATGGCCCGCCATGCATAGCTCCGCGCAGCGGAGCGACGGGTGGTGCCCGGGAAAGGACTCGAACCTTCAAGCCTTGCGGCAACGGCTTCTAAGACCGTCGTGTCTGCCAATTCCACCACCCGGGCGGGAGGCACAGCCATGTGGATTGCGGATTTCGGAATGCGCCGCAAGCGGAGAATCCCTGCTCAATTCCTGATGAACGAGACGCCACCGGATAAAGGCAATAAGGGCGCCCTCCCCAACCAAGGGAAAGCGCCCCGAACCGATTGCTTGGCTGATTACAAGCCAGCGCTCACCACGCGAAAATACCATGAGGATCGACTGGAAACACCTCTTAGAACTCGAGCGTGTTGGTGAGACTCCAGACCTGGGTGGGGGCGATGCGCCAGGCGGCGACGGTGCCGTCAGGCTGCACCGTGATCGGGATAAGGGAATTCCCCTTGCCAAGGTTCCGGACGTTAAGCTGTGTCCGCCAATTCAGACGAGTGTTGATGCGATGGGAATAGCCGACCCACACATCGATGTTCGTTTCCGCGGGGCCATAGTAGGGGCTCCCGAGGTCGAACTTGGCGGACGTGGCCAGGAAGGCATTGGGCGTTTCGGCGGTACCGATGTAATATTTCGGCTTGTAGCCAATGATGACGCGATCCTGCCAGCGATAGCCGAGGCCGACATTGACCCCCTTCAGCATGCCTGAGCTGAAATCATAATTCGCAATCAGGTTGGCCCGCCATTTCCGCAATTCCGGGACGGCATTCCCCTCCTGCCCCTTGACGGAAAGCCAGGAGGCCCAGAAGTTGGCATTCCAGGCGCTGAGTGCGGTGGCTGCGGTGGGACCCGAATTCGAGCGCAGGCTGCCGGCGGCCGTGGAGTTGAAGGCCGTGTTGATGGTGGTGACAAGGCTGTTGAGCTCGGCGTCGCCGACGTTGTTACGCACGGCTTCGGATTTGGAGGCGTTCATTGCCAGACGCAGGCCACGGATGGGACTGGCGTAGAGCTCAAACTCCATTCCCTTGGAGACATTATCCTCCGGGATGGTGAAACCACTCGGGGTTGTATAGGTGAGTGACTTGAGCTGGTCGATCGACTGCTGGTTCATGTCGAGTTTGAAGGCGGTGAAAAAAGCCGGGGGCAGGCTTTTGACCATGGCGTCCCAGCCCGCCACGTCAGCCTGCTGGGCGGCGGCAGCCTGGCTGGCCGACTGGCCCGAGGCGGGTTGGTAGGTCCACTGGGTCGGACTGCCGGAATGATAGCTCGCTGGATTTGAAGGATCGGAAACCTCGAACACATAGCGGTTCCGCGCCGCCTGGAAGTCGGTGAACACCTGACCAAGATAAAAGGAATTGAACCCACTCGTGCCGTCAGAGTTCGTGACCGAGGTCTCATACTTGTTGATCTTCAACGAATATTTGCCGTCTTTAGTGGACAGCAGAATGCCGAAGTCCTTGGTTTTTCCGGTCGGAGGAGTCAGCAGATTATTGAGCGGCCCCACCCGGCCGGCCTTGGGCTGAAAGTTCTCGGATTTATTATAGAAAAAACTGACGTTCACCGGAAGCCGGTCTTTCAACAACTGGTTGAGATGCAGGACCCCGCTCCAGCTGCTGGAATTGTCCTCGACCAGGTTGTAGGTCGTCGGCAGATAGAATGAGCCAGCATCCAATATTGCGCGCCCTTCCGTGTCGCGCGCCGCACTCTTGCTCCATGCCCGCGCCTTGTCCGTGCGATAGCCATACATGCCGACAAAGGATCCGTCCCAGAAATAACCCTGCCAGTTGATGGCCTTGGACTCGGTGATCGTCTTGCCCAGGCTAGCGAAGGTGGTGTTGTCGTCCCGATGACCGTCCTCGGAGTTGGTAATGGTGATGGGAGTGCTCACCCAGCCGCGGTAATTGGCCGGATTTTCAGACTGGGTGGACGTGCGGAATGCGTGGCCAACCGGATAATTGGGGTTCGTCCACGGATCAGCCGGATTCACCCCCGTCGCAGTCCAGGTGGAGTCGAAGGCGCGTATGCTGCCGCCGGTGACGATTGCCTTGGCCTTGGGAGCAGGAATATTCGCCCCCTGCGCACTGGTGGCGGCAGCCAGGCTGTTTCCCAGATAGATCACGGGGTAGACCGAGCGGAGACTTGAGTTGATCGACACCGCGGGTGAGCCAAAGCCATTGATGAAATCCTTGTAGGCATTGTCCGCCGAATAATGTGAAAAACTGCGGGAGGAACTGTCGCGGCTGTCATCGCTGTACAGACCGGTGACCGTGTGGCGTCCGAGCAAGCGGGTCAGGATCGAGTTATGCCTGCCCTTGTCGAAGTCGTGCTTGGCATAGGCCGTCAGGCGGAAGGCTTCGCGGTCCGACTGGGCACTGTTGCCGCCGCCACCTGAATCGGCGATGAAAGGACGGCCGAAATTCGGGTTAGTGGTGCCGTCAGCCTCGATCTGGATGACATCCACATAGATCTGCTGGCCCTTGTCGGTCATGAAATTCACCTGGCCGTTGTCGTAATGCTGCTGATCATAGACCGCCTCAAAGCCGATTTTTCCGTCCAGGAAGGTTTGGGCGAGGTTCAGGTTGTAGCGTTTGAAATTCTGCCACTCCTTCTTGTTGGGCCCGTCGATCAGCTGATTGTGGAAATCGAAGATGGAGGGATCCGACAGGGTGAGATTGCGGGTGAGGCCAAACTTGGCTCCCGGCAGGTTCACCTTTTTCGAAATATCCCGGTAAATGGTTATCGACGACATCCGGCTGAAGGGAATGCCGCCGATGCTCTTGTCGATCGCCCCGCTGGGGGCGAGGCCGCGGGATGTGCTGGGCTCCCAATTGACGAGCGTGTTGGCACTGCTGCCACTGGCGCTGAAGATGGCCATCGGGTTGCCAAAGTAACCGGCGCCAAACTGTCCACCCAGCCATGGCTGCCAGTAGGGGTTGAGCGTCCCACTCGTGAACCCGCCACTGTTGTTGTAATTCTTCACAAACTCACCCCGCCCATCGGCCCCGATTGAGGCGATGTTCGTATCTTGCAGACCACGCGCATCAAAGCCCTTTCGGTTGAGATTGTTATAGAGGAACGCATTACCCACCGCATCATAGCCGGTAGCCGTGCCACTCAGGAACCAAGGCGTGACCGAGTCGCCCGGCGTCAGGGTTCTGGGCCGATTGCTGCGCACATCACCCTTCTCGAAGTTGGCCTTGAGCGTGGTGTGGGCGGAGCCCCGGTTAAGCAAGCGGGGCTCAAATCGCAGTGCCCCGTAGATCCGGCGGTCGGTCTGGTAAGAGGGATTCTGTTGGAATTTTTCCTGGTTGTTCAAGGCGTCGATCCGGAATGCGAGTTCATCCTTCAGGAGCACATAATTGTAGTCCAATGACGCGCGGGCGCTCCCGAACCGGCTGTACCTAAATTCCAGCTGGCCGCGGTTTTGGTAGCCGGCGGATTTCGTGCCCGCGTTGATGATGCCGGCCGGGCTCCCCAGTCCGAAGAGGATGGCGTTGGGCCCGCGCTGAAAATCAACGCGATCCACGTTGTAGCCGTCCCACGGTATGTCGCTCAGGAAATAGTCGATCGTTGTGTCAGCCGCCGCCAGGCCGCGCACGCGGGTGTTCTGGTTGGGATTGGCGAATTTGGAGGTTTCATCGAGCTGGGTGCCGCTGCCGGCATTGGCCATATTGCCGTAGATATTTCCGACCTCCGTGTTGGTCGTGTATTGCAGCAGCGTCTCGTTACTGGTCGCTCCGATGTCGCGCAGCATCTGGGCGGTCACCACGGTGATGGCGGAGCCGACATCCCTCAATTCCGTGTTCAGGCGGTTGCCGGCCAGAGAGGTGGCTGCCGCATAGCCATTGTCGCCCGAGGCAGACACTTCAAAGGGCGAGAGCACCAGAACGCCGCTGTCGGACTCAGGGGCCGTGGGATTGCGGGCCGCTGACGGAGCCTCCACGGGAAGGAGATCGGGCTCTGCGCGCCGCGCTGGTGCGGGGTTTTCCTCCACGGCAGCTGATTTTTTAACGGTCAATGCCCCGGTCTTCTCATCCTGCAGGGCCACGAGGCCGGACTTATCCAGCATGGCATTGAGCGCCTCGCGCGCCGTCAGCTCACCCTTGACTGCTTTGGTTTTAATTCCCCGGACCAGCTCGACCGGGTAAACAATCTGTTCGCCCGACTGGTCGGAGAAGCTCTTGAGCGTCTTCGCCGCGTCGCCGGCGGGCAGGTCGTAGTTTTTGCGGGAGGCGGCGGGGCCGGCCGCGGCGGCCAGCGTAAGCGTCGTAACAGCGGCCAGGATAAAGCCGCAGATCATCCGGTGCACTGACCGGCCAAACAGGGTGGAGGTAATCATTGGTAGTAGGGGCACTGTTTAGACGGCCCAACGTAACATTTCCGTTAACCTTTTCTGCCGGACGCTCGCGGACCTAGTGCGATCGGCGCAGCTCAATTTCATTGCCCCGCGGGAAAGCTTTCACTCCGAAGCCCGAATCAAGCAGGCGCACGAATGACTCCACATTGTCGGCCCGGAAATTACCGCCGACCAGAATCCCGCGTGTCGCGACATCCAGCACCACAAGTTTCCGGGTGTTGTAGCGATTGAATTCGTTGACGACATCGCCAAGCGGCATCTCCACGAATTCCAGCCGCAATCCCTGCCAGGAGAGGGCGCGTTCGATTTCCGCCGGGGTGACCTCGTGCACCCGCACGACCGCATCCAACCCATCGGCCGGCGAGGCCGTGACGCTCATCACCGCCTGCTGACCGGCCACCAGATGCGAGAGCTCGCGCGGACCCGACGCGGACCCGCTGGAATCGACGGTCGTCTCGTCGAGCCGCACCTTGCCCTCCGTGACCAGCACGGACACCGCCGCGCGATCAAGCGAGACACTGAAGGCGGTGCCCACGGCGCGCACGGCAAACTTGTCGGCTCCGACGATGAACGGCCGCGTGTGATCCTTCGCCACGGAAAAATGCGCCTCGCCACGCAGGAGCCGGACCATCCGCGACTGCGGGCCGAACAGCACTTCCACTTTGGCCCCCGCATTGAGCTCCACCACTGAACCATCCTCCAGCGCCATGCGCTCCGGGCCGGGATGGATGATGGCCTGGTGTTGCACCGCCGGACTGGCACCCGTCGGCCACCAGACCACCGCGGCAAACACGAGGGCGGCGGCCGCGGTCAGCAAGGCGGACCAACGCCACAGCCTCCGCCCGCGCGGGGCCAGCAAGTCGGGATTCGGTTGCGCGCTGTGCCGCGGACGCCATTCGCTGAGCTGGTTGAGAGCATCCCACGCACCCTTCAGGCGCGCAATTGCGGCCGCGTGCGCCTCGTCCCGGCACAGCCATTCCAGATAGGCATCCTGCTCCGCAGCGGTCAGGCCGCGGTCTTGGCGGGCCAGCCAGCTGGCCGCGACCGCCTCAATGGCATCGGGAGTATGTTCAGCAGGCGGATACATGAATTGTCAGGGTAGGCCACGCCGGGCGAGAAACTCGGCACAACGACGCATGCCATTGGCCACCTGGGCCTCGACCGTATGCTCCGCAATGCCCAGTTGCGCCGCGATCTGCTTCTGGGGCAACCCATAGATTTTCCGCAAGGTGAGCACCTGGCGGCAGCGATCAGGCAGGGATTGGATGGCTTGGGTCAAAATTTCTAGTTCCTGATTGTGCGCCGTGGTTTCAGCCGGAGTGGGCCTGTCTTCATAGACGGATATCCCGCCGATTTCCGCTATCGACTCAAAGTGCGCGATTTGCCGGCGACGGAGCTGGTCGAGGGCCAGGTTTTGGGCGGTGGTAAAAAGCAGGCTTTTGGGCGAGTGCACCGCACCTTGGCTGTGGACGCGCCACACCCGGGTGGCTGCCTCCTGGACGATATCATCCGGATCATCGAGGGAGGGGAATTTACTCCGCAGCCAGGCGCGCAAGGCATTTTCGTGCAATTGCACCTCGTCAGTAAACCAGCGGTCGGGGTGGTCGGGGGTCACGTTAGGGGTAAAAACGTGCCCTGACACAACTTTCCCGCCTCGGGGAGTCGAGGGGAATTTCAGCAGAAGTAACTTTCCCGGAAATTACTTCGATTTCCTTAACGGAAACGCCCGAGTTTATCGTCTAAGAGACTTGCCCAGCCCCGAACTCTCGGGGCGAACTGTCACCGCAGGTTGACGGTTGATGGAAACGCCGGCTCACGCCGCGCCTTCGTCGCCACTTCGTAATCCGCCGCGAGCGAGAGCAGCTTTGCCTCGGTCCACGCGGCGCCATAGAAGGAAATGCCCACCGGCAATCCGTGATAATCGCCGGCCGGGACCGTAACACTCGGATAACCCGCCACGGCCGCGGGCGTCGAACTGCCACCGGTGTAGGTGTCGCCGTTCACCGGATCAATCAACCAGGCTGTGCCGTTCGTGAGACTGACCAGGGCGTCGAGTTTGTGCTTCGCCAGCAACGCATCGATCCCCTCGGTGCGGGTGACTTTCAGGCAAGTTGCCCTGGCATCAAGGTAGGCCTGCTCCGTCAGCGGGCCTTTCGCCTGTGCCTTCACCAACAGCTCCTGACCAAAGAACTGCAGTTCCTGCGCCGCATGCGCCTCGTTGAAGGCGATGACATCCGCCACCGACTTGATGGGCGACTTCGGTCCGAGCGTCGCGAAATACCCATTCAGGCCGTCCTTGAATTCATAAAGCAACACCTCCAGCTCGGGGTCGTTGGCCTTGTTGAAGTCAGAAACTTCGTCGAGATCCACCACCTCCGCCCCGGCCGCCTTCATCTTCTCGATCGCCGACTCCAGCAGGGGCTTGAGCCGGGCATCAAAGCCAAAGGGCCCACGGATCACGCCCAGCCGCGCCCCTTTCAGGGCACCCGGTTTCAACTGGGC
>JAYUBB010000037.1:0-24024 GCA_043741015.1 Opitutaceae bacterium | reverse complement strand
CTCCTCAGCAGCACCTACCAGCAAAGCAGCCAGGCCAATCCCGTTGGCGCCGCCGCCGATCCCGACAACAAGCTGCTCTGGCACTACAGTCTGCACCGGTTCGATTTCGAGGAGATCTACGATTCACTCCTCGCCATTTCCGGCATGCTCGACCCCGCCATTGGCGGAAAATCGGTCACCCCGGTGAGTGACGGCTTCGGCCGGCGCCGCGCCCTTTATTTCCTGATCGATCGGCGCAATCCGCCCGAGCTCCTCACCCAGTTTGATTTCCCCAATCCCGACACGCCCACGGGCAGGCGCTTCGACACCACCGTGCCGCAGCAGGCCCTGTTCCTCATGAACAGCCCGCTGGTGGTCGAGACCGCCCGCCAGCTCACTCACCGGCCCGAATTCACCACCTTCAGCCGGGATGAAGAACGTGTCGCCTCCCTCTACCTTGCCATCTTCCAGCGCCCGCCCACCGACCGCGAGATCGAGCTCGGTGTCCATTACGTCCGGACCAATCCCACCGGCGCCGGCCTGGAACCGCCGCCCGAGCCGCCCGCCATGAAGGACGCCCGCGAGCGCCAGCGCGAAAAGCGCCAGGCCCAGCGCGCCGCCCTCGCCGGCAAACTCGGTGCCGACCCGCGGCCGGTCGGCTCGAACATCGCGCACGGCGGCCCGCTCGACGCCTGGACCAAGCTCGCCCACGCCCTCTTCCAGACCAACGAGGCGATGTTCACCAACTGAGGCGCGCCACGCGGACATTTTGACTTTTCGGCAGCCGGTGGCTTCCGTGCTGCATCCCGGTGAATCTCTACGACGCCCACCAGCATTATCATTTCGATCAGCTGACGCCGCACCGCGTCGCGATCATCCGGGACCTCGCAGCCATCGGGCTGAAGCAGGCGGTGGTCAACGGCACGAACGAGGAGGAGTGGCCGGTTGTTGCCGCCCTCGCCCGCGAGCAGGCTTGGATCCTCCCCAGCTTCGGCATCCATCCGTGGGACTGCGGCAACTGTTCCGGCACGTGGCTTCAGAACCTCCGTGCCACCTTGCTGGCCGATTCCTCCGCCGGGGTCGGCGAGATCGGACTCGACCGCTGGATCATCGACGGCATCAAGCCCGGCGACCCGCGTATCACCGGCCTGCGCGTTGCCTCCCTCGATGAGCAGGCGGAAGTTTTCGCCGCCCAACTCGCACTCGCCGCCGAACTCAACCGCGCGGCGTCCATTCACTGCGTGCAGGCCTTCGGCGCACTGCTTGAGGTGCTGCAGAAATCACCACTGCCCGCCCGAGGTTTTTTGCTCCACGGCTACGGCGGGCCCGCCGAAATGATTAAACCATTCGCTGACCTCGGCGCGTATTTCTCCTTCAATATTGAGCTGATTCAGCCTCGTCAGTCAGTCCGCCTGGAAAATTTCACGACCATCCCTGCCACCCGGCTGCTCGTCGAGACCGACGCACCCACCAAGCCGCCGCCAGGCACTCTCAATCGCTTTCCCCTGCCGCCCGCCGCCGACGGCTCCGCGGTCAACCACCCCGCCAATATCACCGTCGCCTACGAGGCCCTTGCCACCCTGCGCAACCAGCCCCCCCAAGTCCTCGCCGCCTTGGTGCAGACCAACTTCCACTGTCTGTTCGGATAAGGGCAGGCTGCCCGGACGGGCGTATTAGCGTGCATATCATGAGTTGATTCAAATCAACATAGCCGTGCGGCAGCGTAATACGGCCTTCCCATTTGCCCGCGGGCCGCTGTAATGCCGATACGTTTGCCCTCCCCACGCAGTTGGCCCGGCGTGAATACTTTATGGCAAATCCTATCATCATTCAGGGAGGCATGGGCGTGGCCGTCTCCGGCTGGCGCCTCGCCCGGGCCGTGGCGCAGACCGGTCAGCTCGGAGTCGTGTCCGGCACAGCGCTGGCGGGCGTCTTTGCCCGGCAGCTGCAACTCGGCGATCCCGACGGTCATCTGGCCCGGGCGACCGCCCGCTTCCCGCTCCCGGCGGTGGTGGAGCGAGTCTGGCGGCAATATTACATTCCCGGCGGCAAAACCGCCGACGCACCGTTCAAGCTCACGCCGATGCCGGCGCTCCACCCCGGCCCGGCTTTCACCGAACTCACGGTCCTCGCCAATTTCGCGGAAGTTTTTCTCGCCAAGGAGGGTCATGCCGGCCGGGTCGGCATCAACTTCCTGGAAAAAATCCAGCTCCCCACGCTGCCATCCTTGTATGGCGCCATGCTGGCCAACGTGGATTATGTACTGATGGGCGCCGGCATACCCCGTGCCATTCCCGGCGCCATGGATCACTTTGCCCGCGGCGAGCCGGCCGAGTTGAAAATCGACCTCACCGGTGCCGCGCCCGGGGACGACTGCCTCTCCAGATTTGACCCGCGCACACTCTTCGGCGGCCCGGCCCCGGAGCTCCCCCGCCCGCAATTCCTCGCCATCATCTCCTCCGCCACCCTCGCGCTGACCCTTGCGCGCAAGTCCAACGGCCGCGTTGACGGCTTCATCGTCGAAGGTGCCGTCGCCGGCGGACACAACGCGCCCCCGCGTGGCGCCCTGCAATTAAGCGCTTCGGGCGAACCCGTCTACGGGCTCCGCGACGTGCCCGAACTGTCCAAGATCCGCGACATCGGCCTGCCCTTCTGGCTGGCCGGTGCCTTCGCCCGGCCGGAAAAACTCGTCGAGGCCCGGCAACTCGGTGCCGCCGGAGTCCAGCTCGGCACCGCTTTCGCTTTTTGCGAGGAATCCGGCGTCATGCCCGAACTCAAGCGTCGGGTTCTCCAGCTTTGCCGCTCCGAGTCTCTGCGCGTGTTCACTGACCCGCTCGCCTCGCCCACCGGCTTCCCGTTCAAAGTGCTCCAGTTGCTGGGCACACTATCCGACGAAGTGCGGTACCTGGCCCGCGAACGCATCTGCGATCTCGGCTACCTCCGGGAGCTTTATCGCAAAACCGATGGCTCCGTCGGCTATCGCTGCGCCGGTGAGCCGACCAAAGACTACCTCGCCAAAGGCGGCACGCTTGAGGAAACCGTCGGACGCAAATGCCTCTGCAACGGTCTGATGGCGACGGTCGGTCTCGGACAGCAGCGCCCCGCCGGCGCGGAGGATCCGATCCTGACCGCCGGTGATGACGTGATGCATCTCGCCCGTTACCTGGCGCCGGAACGCGACACCTATGGTGCCGCCGACGTCATCCGCTGGCTGCTGGCCGGCTCCGCACCCGCCTAACCGAGCGCGACCCGCCGCACCACCTCCCCCGCAGCGGCAAAACCGAAGGCACCGGTGATAAACACCGCCGTGCCGAAGCCCGTCGCGCAGTCGAGCCGCAGGTTCGAGCCTTCCTCCTGCTCGGTCGAACATGTGCCGTCGGCCCACGGGAAAACCGGCTGCTCCTGCGTGGACACACAGGGGATGCCGTAGTGGTTGCCCTCGCCCTTCGCGAATCCGTAGTCGCGCCGCAGCTTCTTGCGCACCTGCCGCAGCAGCTCGTCCCCGTGCGATGCGCCGAGATCCGCCACTTTGATGCGCGTGGCATCGCGCCGCCCGCCGGCGCTGCCAACCGTCACCACCGGCTGCCCGCGCTTGGTGCACTCCGCGATGAGCAGCGCCTTGTTCGACATCAGGTCAATGCAGTCCACCACCCAGTCAAAACGTTTCGCCAGCAGCTGCTCCGCCGTCTGTCCCGTGAAATATTCGCTGTTCGTCGTGACCGCGCAACCGGGATTGATCAGCTTCACGCGCTCAAGCAGCGCCGCAACCTTGGGCCGGCCGATGTTGCCGTCGAGCGCAGGCAGCTGCCGGTTGACGTTGGTCAGGCATACATCGTCGAGATCGATCAACGTGATCGCTCCAATGCCCGACCGCGCCAGGCCCTCCACCACCCACGAACCCACGCCGCCCACGCCAATCACGCAGACATGCGCCGCCTGCAATCGCGGCAGCGCCGCCGTGCCGTAGAGCCGGCCCAACCCGCCGAAGCGCTGGAGATAATCTTCCGTAAGCATGGAACCGTTGGGCGTTCTGCCGGAAAGCCGGCCGGCTTCAACGCACAAGTCGCCCAAAGCTGCGCATTTCTTGACTTCGACGACATATTAGTTGCCGGCACATCCATGGAGCAGAACGGTCATGACTGCCTCGCTGGTCATTATGGCCATTGGTTCGCCGACACCCCGGCGGTATCATCGGGTTCACAAAACCTGTACGCACCCAACCTCTCCCCGGAACCCAGCGATGAAAAATTACCTGCTCGGAAAACGCGGCGTCGATCTGTTGCACGATCCGCTGCTGAACAAAGGCACCGCCTTCACGGCCGCGGAACGCGATGCGCTCGGCGTGCGCGGCTTGCTGCCGCCCCGCGTGAACACCCAGGCCGCCCAGGTCACTCGCGTGCTCGAGAGCTTCCGGCGCAAAACCTCCGACCTAGAAAAATACATCTACCTCATCTCCCTGCAGGAACGGAATGAATCCCTGTTCTACCGGGTGGTGATGGACAATCTGGACGAGATGATGCCCATCATCTACACCCCGACCGTCGGCCAGGCCTGCCAGCGATGGGGCTACATTTTTCGGCGTTCGCGCGGGCTCTATATCACAGCGGAGGACCGCGGCCGCATCGTGCAGGTGTTGCGCAACTGGCCTTATGCCGACGTGCGCATGATTGTTGTCACCGACGGCGAACGCATCCTCGGCCTCGGCGATCTCGGGGCCAACGGCATGGGCATACCCGTGGGCAAACTCTCGCTGTATACGGCGTGCGCCGGCGTCCATCCGACGCAGTGCCTGCCCATCATGCTCGATGTCGGCACGAACACCGAGAGCCTGCTCGCCGACCCGATGTATATCGGCACCCCGGTCATGCGCCTGCGGGGACCGCTCTATGATGAACTGGTCGACGAACTCGTGACCGCAGTACAACAGATGTTTCCCCAAGCCTGCCTGCAGTTCGAGGATTTTGGCAACGCCAATGCCTTCCGCCTGCTGCAACGCTACCAAGATCGCATCTGCACCTTTAACGACGACATCCAGGGCACTGCCGGCGTTACGCTGGCCGGGCTCTACTCCGCGGCGCGCCTGAGCGGCGTCAAGTTTGCCGATATGCGCATCCTGTTTCTGGGCGCGGGCGAGGCCGGCATTGGCATCGGTGACCTGATCGTGGACGCGCTCAAGGCCGAGGGTGTGCCTGAGGCGGTGGCGCGGCGGCAATGCTGGTTTGTTGATTCCAAGGGCCTGGTCGTAAAAAGCCGCACCGATCTGGTCGAACATAAGCTCCGTTTTGCACATGAGCACGCCGCGGTCAAAGATCTGCTCGCGGCCGTCGAATTGCTCAAACCCCATGCCCTTGTCGGTGTCTCCGGCATGCCGGCGACCTTTACCCAGCCCGTCGTTGAAGCGATGACCCGCCTCAATCAGCGGCCCATTATCTTCGCGTTTTCGAACCCGACCTCGAAGTCCGAATGCACGGCCGAGCAGGCGTATACCTGGACCAAGGGCCGCGCCATCTACGCCAGTGGCAGCCCCTTCGCCCCGGTTACTCTCGCCGGTCGCACCTATGTCTCGGGCCAGGGCAACAACTCCTACATCTTCCCCGGTGTCGGTCTCGGGATCATCGCCAGCAAGTCGTCGCGCGTTACCAATGAGATGTTCTTTGTCGCGGCCAAGACCCTCGCCGAACTGGTGACCGTGGACGATCTGTCCATCGGCCGCATTTATCCCGAGCTGACGCGCATTCGTGAAGTCTCCACCGCCATCGCCCTCGCCGTGGCCGAGATCGCCTTCACCCGCGGATTCGCCCGGCAGATCCGCCCGGACAACCTCCTTGCTCACGTCAAGGCCCAGATGTATCAACCCGACTACCTGCACTACGTGTGAGGCGGATCGCGTGGCGTGCACCGGCCATTCACGGCAGCTTATCCGCCACGGCCCAGTCGGCAAAAGTCTTGTGAGAATAGTGCTGCACCTCCTTCAGCGTCGCGCGCATCAACGGCGACAGCTCACCCCGCCAGAGCGCACCCATGGTCATCGGCTCAAATCCAGCCAACGGCAGGACCCGCACCTCGCGATGCTGCTTGAGGATTGACGGTATGCCGAGGTTACCCACCCCGTATCCTTCGCCGTTCGCCACATACCGCACGACCAGCTCGGCCGAGGTCACTTCGACCGCTTGCGGCCAGATGATCCGGCGGCGCTTCAGATCCCGTTGAAACCCCTGCATAAAGCTGGTCTTCGCCGGTTGGCCAATGAGCGGCTCCGTGATCTTCCTGTGCGCCCATAATTCGTCCGCGTTTTTCAGGGGTGAGCTCCGGTGCACGAGCAGCACGAGCGGAATACGGACAAAGCTCATCTGGCGGAGCCGCACCGGAGGCCGGGGGCCGACCGAAGTGATCGCGAGATCAATCTGACCGTTGCGCAACCAATCCTCGACCTGCGTCTGATCGCCCGCGTGCAAGCTCAGCCGCAACCGCGGGTGCAAGGCGCGCACGCGCTGCATCACCACCGACAGATGTTCGCGCAGCACGAGCTCAGCCCCACCGAGGCGCATCCCCGGTTCCGCCTCGCCGCGCAACTCCGCCTTGAGCCCGGCAAGATTTTCGAAAAAGGGTTGCGCATGCGCGAAGAGCCGCTTGCCCGCCGGCGTGAGCCGGAACGGGCTGCGTTCAAAAAGCTTCGTGCCCAGATCCTCCTCAAGCTGCCGCATCTGTCCGCTCACCGCCGGCTGCTGGATGCCGTAAGGAATGTGCCGCACGGCCGCACTGATGCCGCCATGACTGGCGACGTAGTAAAACAACTCCAGATGATGGACGTTCATCAGGGAACCCATGCCAGTCATGAGCTGCTTTACTGGCAACACCCATTCCGGACTGTGCCACCCTTCTCCTGACTATCCATCACCAGGATAACGCACCTCAGGCTCTGCGCGGCCCATCGGCCCAGCTGATGGGCCGCATCAGGTTTATCGATTAACCGGTCGGTCGTATCTTCCGCTATGCTGTGTGCCTGCCTTGCCCAACCACACCCAGACCCGGCTCTACCGTGCTCACCGCCACTCTCATCCTCGCCCTCCTCACCGTGCTCGTCGCCACCGAGGCTAATCCGCACCAGGCCCATGCGCCAAACGAGGATAATCCCCTCCGATGAAAACAACCTGCTCTTTTGCTCCACGCCTGGTGCCCGCCTTCGCACTCTCGTTCAGTCTCTCCCTCCTGTTCGCCGGCTGCGTATCGAATCGATTCAAGGAAGCCAGAAAAGACACCCCACCGCCCCAATTGCTCAATGCCACTTTTGCCCCCACGCAGCTCGAGGCGGGGCTAACCACCCTCATCACCTTCAACGGTCCGGGTTCATGGAAACGCGAGGCATTCTGGGACGAATATGTCGTCTCACTCCGCAATCCCGGCCGTCAGACTCTTACCGTTTCGTCTGCCGCCCTGATAGATTTCGCCGGCACCGGCCGGTCGCCCGGCGACAATCCGTGGGCGTTGGAAAAGGAAAGCAAGACCTTGGAACGACAATACAAAGACCTTGGCCTGGCCTTTGTGCGCTACACTGCTCCGGGGGTGCTCATTGTCGGAGCTGGAGCCGCCGCTGTTGCCAGTGCCGGCATTTTCTCGGCCGGCGCCGCCAGCGCGGCGACCCTCACCGTCGTCGCGCTCCCACTATATTACATCGGGGTTTTGACCATCAACCACTCCAACAAGGTTGCCATGGAAAAGGAATTCAACAAACGCCGGCTCACTCTTCCCATCACCCTCGCGCCGGGTGAAACCCGAACAGGTAGTTTTTTCTTCCCGATGGGGCCCAGTCCCCGTTCGCTCGGCCTGCACTGGTCCACCGGCCCGGCAACAGGCGAATCGGTTCTCTCACTCGATTTCCTGCACGACCTCCATCTTAAAGCCCCGACTCCACCTGCGCCGCAAGTGCTCAGCGCGACTGCCGGCGATTGACCGCCAACCACGTCAGCACGCTCCCGCCCCGCCCACACTGGCCCCCAGCGGCAGCTTGTTCTTTCCCGTGACGCCCCAGCCCCAACGCTTGATTCTGCGCGGGCGGGCCAGGGATCAACCGCACCAAAGGGTCGTCGTTCTTGCCCCGCTCACCAGCTTGCACCTCAACCCGCCACCCGCAGTGGCCTGATCCACCCCCACGTCTCTCCACCATGAAAAGCATCTGCTCCCTCGCGTTTGCCAGCGTCGCCCTGTTCGTTCTCACTGGCTGCGTCTCCCACAAATACCAAGCCGCATCGGCGCTGGGCGCCCAGCCACAACGGATGGATGCCGACCTTGGCGGTGCCCCGGTGAAAGTCCGGCTCGACGCCATCATTATTTACCAAGGCCCGGGCTCTTGGAAAAAAACCGCCTACTGGGACGAGTGTCTTGTGACATTCATCAATGGGCCGGACGAAGCGATCACCTTGGTTGGCGCCAGTCTGGTTGACTATGCCGGCACCATCGTGCCCGCAGGCACTGATCCGTGGCAGTTGGAGAAGGCCAGCCTGGCGCAACGCGACCGCTACTTGCGGACGGGGGTCAGTTTCGCGTTGAATACCCTCGGATACGCCGCGTTTACCTATGGCACTGTAGGTGCCGGTGTGATGGCTGGTGCGGCCATGACCAGCACCTGGGAAGGCATGGCTGTCGGCGCGACGGTCGGGCTGGTCGCGGTCCCAGTGACCGCCATCGTGGTCTTCGTGAACAACCAGAAACACAAGCATCAGGTTGAAAATGAATTTTCCCGGCGTCGTGCGGCCCTGCCGCTTGCCCTGGCCCCCGGCGAAACACGGGATGGCAGCCTCTTCTTTCCCATGACCGTCAGTCCGCAGTCACTTCGTTTGGAATGGGTCAAGGGAGGTGACCGCGGAACCTGCGTCCTGCCGCTGCCCATGCTGTCGAGCCTGCATATGAAGGAGCCTGCGGTGAAAGGTTCAAAATGACGCCACGGCAGTCAGCGGGCGATTAAGAGCCGACCTCGCGCTACCGCAGGAGGCGATTGACCGCCTCCACGGCGAGTCGCTCACGCGCAGTCCAATCGCCACGAATCAATGCATGGGGCAGTCCGCGCCGCTCCAGCGCCCCGCGCCAGATGCGCATGCATTTCTCCCGATCGGCCGGATCGGGGAAACAGCGCTGCGGGTCCGGCGCAAAGGGCACATCGATATCGAGCAGCAGATAGAGCGCGTAACCCTTGCAGCGTTTCTCCGCCTCTCGTCGCAGCTCATCAGGGCAGGTGTCGTAGAGCAGATCGCTCCAGAGCATGGTGGTCAGCGCCTCTGTATCGCAGATGATGAACCCGTCGGTCTGCGTAGCGGCGGCGTCCTCGCGCCGCCATTGCTCGCGCGCAACCGGTAGCATGTCCTCCAGCCTCAGGGTACCCTGTTGGTCCCACCGTTCGCGGGCATACTCCGCCACCAGCGGCGCGCCGAAATGCGTGGCGAGCCTGGTCGCCAGCTCGGTCTTGCCCGTGGACTCGGGCCCGTAGATGGCGATGCGCGTTGTCATGCGGCTGTCTTGGCTGATTTCGCCCACTCGCGCCAGCCCCACAAGGCCATCAGCCAGAAAATCAGGTAAAGCCCGGCCGTGAGCCGCAGATCCTTGGCCCAGTAAACGCCCATCGCCACCGTGTTCACCACCAGCCACCCCGTCCAGTTTTCCAGTTTCTTGCGCGCCTGCAGCCATTGGGCGATCAGACTGAAGACCAGAATGAAAGCGTCCCAGTAGGGCAGCGCCGCATCCGTGGTGCGGTGCATGAACGTGCCCCACCCGGCCGTCAGCAGCATTCCGGCTGAGATCCAAGCGGTTACACCTACTGGGTGGAGCCGGGTGACAGGCAGGGGCGCCTGCCTCAAGCCAGCCCGCAGCCAGTGCCACCAACCGTAGGCCTGGATGGCGAAAAAGAAAAACTGCAGGATCGCATCGGAGTAGAGCTTGGCGTCAAAGAACACCCACCCATACACCGCCACCTGCACGAGCCCAACCGGCCAGCCCCAGACATTCTGCCGGATCATCAGCCCCACGCCGATCACCCCCAGCACGGTCCCGATGATTTCCCAGATACTCATGGCGCCTGGATGGCACCGGCCAGCCAGGCCTCCATCGCCTCGCGGGTCACGGTATGCGCGGCGGCGCAACGGGGGCATTGCACATGGATGATCTCACCCTCGCCAAACAGGTCGGCCAGGTTCGCCCGGGCGGCGGGCGCCAGTGCCGCGAGGATCTTTCGCTGCTCGCAGCCGCAATGCCACCGGTAAAACCGCCGCTCGATCCGAGCCAGGGTCTCGGTCGTGGCCAGCGTCTGCAGATCCACTCGCGTCACGCTTCGCAGCCACGCTTCATCGCAGTCGGGATGTGACAGCAGCATCGCGAAGCGCTCCTCGCCGAGGTCGAAGAACCGCGCCGGCCGCTGTTCGCTGCCCGTGTAAAAGGCCTCGGCCGCACGGAACAGGTCCGTGCCGTCGAAGTTCACCACGCTCCGCCGTTTTTCCGCCCCGCGACCGGGCATCACTTCGCTGAAGAAAACATTCCCAGCCGCCGCCCGCACGTTTTCCGTGAAGAGTCGGCCCGTAACGATGCAATCCTCGTTGTCCCCTGCGAGGAAAAGGTTCAGCCGCGGCTCTTGGAGCCCGATGGTCCAGGCGAGATGCTCGTTGCGCGGTCGCGCGGCACTATGGAGGGTGAACGCCACCAGCGCCTGCTTGAACAGCGCGTCGTGCTCCGGACTGGGTCGCAGGTTTTGATCGGCCTGGTGCAGGTAGTAATCCACCAGCAAAGGCCCCAGCTCGGCCTGCACGAGCATGACGTTGCGCTGGCGGACAAAATCCACCGTCACCACCGTGCCATTGGTTTCTGCTGTTTGATCTTGGGGCATCTCTCGCAGTGTATGTAGAAATCCAAGAAGTCGAGCGGACGCTCCTTCCACGGGAATCTGTAAAAGTCTGCTGGAGAAATTATTTTTCGGCGATTGCCAATGAGGCAAAAATTTTCGACGTTTCTCGCACACATGTCAGACCGCATTTCCACAAAACCCCAGATTGAGGAAGAGTTCTCACTCCCCCTTTTCCTCTTTGTCGTCATCGTCTCATTTGCCGCTGTGCTCGGCCTGGTCTGGTGGCTGGCCCCCCATTCTGCCTGGGTTGCACAGGTTGGCAGTTCCTGGTGGAAGCTACTCGCCACCTTCCTCGCCGTCTCCCTCTTTAACTGCTTCATGGAGTATTTCTTCCACCGGTATGTGCTGCACAAACCGGTGCTCCCTATCCTCAGTTATTTCTACCGCCAGCATACCCACCATCACAGCCTGACCCGCATCACGCGCCGGCGCACGCCCGGGGGCATAGAGGTGAACTTCGTCGAGAATTTCTATCCCATCGTCGAGAAGGAGCAGAAGGAAGCATCCTTCTTCCCTTGGTATACTTTTATCATCTTCGCCGCCTGCCTCACCCCGATGTTCGTGCTGCTCCAGTGGCTGGTACCGTCGTTGCCCTGGTTTTTGGCTGGCTATGGCGCGCTGGCGGCCTCGCTGATGCTCTACGAGATCTTTCATGCCATCGAGCATTGGTCTTTTGAAATATGGGGCCCCCTCATCGACCACCCACGCTGGGGCGGTTTCTGGCGCAAGATCTACAGTTTTCACCTGCGCCACCACGCCGTCATCGATTGCAATGAGGCCATCTCCGGCTTCTTCATCCTCCCGGTGGCCGACTGGGTTTTCGGTACCTGCATCATCCCCGGCGTCCTCTATAAGCACGGGCAGACCGTGGCGGAAGAAAAGGAATTTCTCAGCCCCCGCCCGGTGGGTCTGATCCGCTGGCTTGATCGACTGACTGACCGGGTGGTCAAGGCGCGCCGCCAGCGCGCCGCGCAGGGTGCTTGAGGCGATTTCTTCGCCCGGGTTTCAAACTGTAGCGGCGCTCTAGGAGCGCCGTTTTCTTTGGTGGCGGCGGTCATAGACGGCCGCCACCATCAGTCCTTCGAGATCACGCCCTTCTTCTGCAGTTTGCTGACCTTGGGCTTGATGACAAACGCGCAGTAACTTTGGGTCGGATGCTGGTTGAAGTAGTCCTGATGGTAGTCCTCGGCGCGCCAGAACTTCTTGAGAGGCACGATCTCCGTGACGATTGGATCCCCGTATTGCGCCTGGGCCGCCAGCTTGACGCGGCCAGCAATCTTCTGCTGCGCTTCATCATGGTAGAATATTACCGAGCGATACTGGTCGCCCTCGTCGCCACCCTGGCGGTTGAGCGTCGTCGGGTCATGCGACTCGAAAAATATCTCCAGCACCTTCTCGTAGCTGATCACCGCCGGATCGAACTCCACCTGGATGACCTCGGCGTGGCCGCTGCCGTGCGCGCAGATGTCCTCGTAGGTGGGATTGGCCGTGTGGCCGCCAGAATAGCCGCTCACGCTGCGGATGACACCGGGCACGCGCTGGAACACCGCCTCCATGCACCAGAAACAACCGCCCCCGAAGGTGGCGGACTCGGTTTTCGACGCGAATTTGGCTTCAGCAGGCAAGGTCATGGCGAGGGTGAGGAAGAGGACGGGCAGCAATGGGCGCACTTTCATGAGCGTGGGAGGAAGCTAGCCCGTTTTTATTCCGGCGCAAGGAGCGCTCCTCTGTTCCTGCTTTCCTGAATTCCATATTTCCCTAGTCTGCTTTCATGCCCAAGGACGATCCCCGGCTCGACAAATGGCTCTGGAGTGTGCGCGTATTCAAGACTCGCCCCCTCGCCACGGCCGCCTGCCGCAGCGGCAAGGTCTTCCTCGGGGAACTCGAGGCCAAGCCCGGCCGCGACATCCACGTGGGAGAAATCCTCACCGTCCGCATCGGCGCCATCACCCGCACGCTTAAGGTCGTGGGTCTGCCCCGCTCGCGGGTCGCGGCGAAACTTTTGCCCGAATTCATGACGGACCTGACGCCGGCCGCCGAATACGAACGCGCCAAACAGGCCGGCATCGAACACGTGCTCGCCCGCCAGCGCGGCGAAGGCCGCCCGACCAAGAAGGAGCGCCGCGAGATGGGCCGGCTCTTCGGCTTTGAGTGAGGGGTGTAGCCGCGCTTGAGCCGCAGGCGAAAGCGTGGCTTGCTGGCTTGGTGGCGACCTTCCGCGCCACCATTTACCGCGGCTTCTTTCCGAGGCTTACCGCGGTCGGCAGTTTGTGCATTGGACGATGACCGTCGTCCATCGCCAGCAGGGCTGGCTGAACATGACTTTCACTTTGCCTTTCGCGACATCAGGCAACGGCTCTCCGGCAAGTATCGTGTGGCCATTCCGGCCTACTGTCTCATGCCTGACCACCTGCATATTCTCTTCGCGAGTGTCGGACTCGACACCGATCAATTACTCTGGTCCAAGGCGGCCAGACGCGCGCTCAATCTTGTGCTCAAGCCATACCGACTGCAAAAGCAAGCCTATGACCATGTACTGCGGCCATCGGAAAGCGGCCCGGATGCCTTTTGCATGCTTGTCCATTATATCCTCGGGAATCCAGTCCGCGCCGGGCTGGTCGAAAATCCGGAAACGTGGCCCTATAGCGGTTCATCTCTTTCACCTCTGGCCGATCTTGACGCCAAGAACCTCGATTTTAAAGAGCGGTGGTGGGCGTATTGGACCTCGCTGAGTTAGCTCTTGGCCACGTTGTCGCTGCACTTCAACGCGGCTACCTGGTCGCACCTACCTCGTCAGCTTCCGATACTTGATCCGATGCGGTTGGTCTGCGTCTTTCCCCTTCCGCTTCTTGAAATCCTCCAGGTAGCTCGTGTAGTTGCCCGCGAACCAGTGGACGGTGCTGTCCCCCTCAAACGCCATGATGTGCGTCGCCACGCGGTCGAGGAACCAGCGGTCGTGCGAGATGATCACCGCGCAGCCCGCAAAGGTCTCCAGCGCCTCTTCCAGCGCGCGGATGGAGTTCACGTCGAGATCGTTGGTCGGCTCGTCGAGCAGGAGCAGGTTCGCGCCGCTCTTCAGCACGCGCGCCAGCAGCACGCGGTTGCGCTCGCCACCGGAGAGCACGCCGACTTTTTTCTGCTGATCTGCCCCGGTGAAACCGAATTGCGCGCAATAGGCCCGGCTGTTCACCGAGCGCGTGCCGAGCGTCATGACTTCCTGCCCGTCGCTGATGACCTCCCAGATGGTCTTGTTGCCCTCGAGCGAATCGCGCGATTGCTCGACGTAGGCTGACTTCACGGTCTCGCCCACCTTGAAGGTGCCGGCATCGGGCTTTTCCAGGTTGGTGATGAGCTTGAACAGCGTGGTCTTGCCCGCCCCGTTGGGGCCGATGATGCCCACAATGCCGCCCGGCGGCAGGGCGAAGTTGAGTTTATCGAAGAGAAGATTGTCACCGTAGGCCTTCGCCACGCCCTGCGCCTCTACGACAAGTGCCCCGAGCCGCGGGCCGGGCGGAATGAGTATCTCGAAAAGTTTTTCCTGCTCAGCCACGTCGGCCTTGAGCATGGCCTCATAGGCGTTGAGGCGCGCCTGGCCCTTCGACTGCCGCGCCTTGGCCGACTGGCGGATCCAGGCGAGTTCACGCGCCATCGCCTTCTGCCGCTTGCTCTCCGTGCGTTCCGCGACGACCGCCATCGCCTGCTTCTGTTCGAGCCACGACGAATAGTTGCCCTTGAACGGCAGCCCGTGCCCGTGGTCGAGCTCGAGGATCCAGCCCGCGACATTGTCGAGGAAGTAGCGGTCGTGCGTCACGGCGATGACGGTGCCCTCGTAACGCGACAAGTGCTGTTCCAGCCAGTTGACCGAGTCGGCGTCGAGATGGTTGGTCGGCTCGTCGAGCAGCAGAATGGACGGTTTCTGCAACAGCAGCCGGGCCAGCGCGACGCGGCGGCGCTCGCCGCCGGAAAGCTGGTCCACGATGGCATCGCCCGGCGGACAACGCAGCGCGTCCATGGCCTGCTCGACCAGCGGGGCCACATCCCACGCGCCCAGCCGCTCGATCTCTTCCTGCAGTCTCGCCTGCTTGTCGCTGATCGCATCCTTCGCCTTGTCGTCGGCGGCCTCGGAGAGTTCGTCCCAGCTCGCATCGTAGGCCGTGGTCAGGTCGGTGAGACGTTTCACGCCCTCCTCGACACAGGCCCTCACGGTGGCACCGGCGGTCAACGCCGGTTCCTGCGGCAAAAAGCCGACCGAGTAACCCGGCTCGAAATGCACGCTGCCATCGATCTCGGTATCGATGCCCGCCAGGATGCGCATGAGCGAGGACTTGCCCGAGCCGTTGAGACCGAGCACGCCGATCTTCGCGCCGTAGTAGAACGACAGGGAGATATCGCGGAGAATTTCCTTGCGCTCGATTTTCTTCGAGACGCCGAGCATCGAGAAGATGATCTTGGGGGCTTCGGGCTGGGCCATGAGTGCAAAAACAAAAGCACCCGGCGGCCCGAAGCAACGCAATCGTTGCGCCATCCCGGTTGGCGGAGAAGCCGGATAAGCCAGCCTCAACCCAGTCCGCCCGCAGATCAGCCGTGGCGGAGTAAACGAAGGGCGAGCCAGGCCAGCAGCAGCAGCAACAGCACCCCTGCCGAGATCCGGATAGCCAGCTTGCGATGATGGGCCTTAATTTCAGCGGGAGATTCCCCTTTGGCCGGATGGACGAGGAAAATGCGCACTTTTTCAGGGATATTCTTGAGTTTCTGGGGCGGCAGATAGGTGCCCTTGAGGTTCAATTGGTTTTTTACCTGCGCATAGATCAAGCTGGTCATCGCGATTCCGCCCGGATCGGCCAAAGGCTGGACGCGGGCGGCTACATTCACCGTATCGCTAAAAATATCATCCTGCACATCGACCAGTTCGCCCAGATTCAGGCCGATGCGAACCGCATAACGGTTGGCCGGCGCGACCCAGGCATTGTTGGCTTCGATGATGGCCAGAACGCTTTGACTGCAGGTGACAGCGGCGAGCGCCGTGGGAAACTCAGCCATCGAGCCATCACCCAAAAACTTGACCAAGCGCCCTCCGGCCCGCGGAATCTCGGCGCGCAGGAGTTTCTCCAGTTCACCCACGCAAGCCAGCGCCCGAGCCTCGTCCTTGGCCATCATCGCGCTATAACCACACATATCGAGGAACATAACTGCCGCCAACCGGCGGTTTTGTTGGGGCAAGCCAGGGGTTGTATCCATATTGGGCAGCCCCATTCGATAGCTATTCCAGCCTGCGGCACAAGAGAGGAATCACGTCGGATGGTCGCAGGAGGTGATTCAATCGGTCCGCCCGTATTGCCGGGTCCCGACTATAACATCAACCGGCTCCCCTCCGGACTGCCTTGGTCAGTAACTACCAGCGCCGGCCACAGCTTCTTTCGGGGAAATTGCCGCCTGCACGCGCGGCAGAGCCGGCTGCTTTTTAATATCCCAGATATTGTCCGCCGGCATCCCCTCGACCAGAGCCCGGAGGAACTCCGGCTCAACATTGAGCCGGGCGCGGAGCACGCTGCCGTAAATCTGGGCCTTGGAGCCTTCGAGTTCCTGGCGGGTGAGGCCCAGCAGTTCGATCCTTTTCAGTGTCGCGCGCAGTGATTTCAAATACGCCAGCACTTTCACCGCATCGGGTCCCTGATTGGCCTCAAGCCATTCGCGATACTCGGTGACCAAAACATCCGGCCCCTTTTCCCCCGGAGCAGAGGAAAGCGCGTAAGCTTCATAAGTCGTCTTCAGCGCACGGGCGATTTCATCGAGACTGCTCTGGCTTTCACCGATCAGGCCGGATTCGATGGCAAAACGGATGACCTCGCGCACCGCCCGGTCCTCCACCCGGGCGTCAGCGACCAGATAGTCGGACTCCGTCGGCCGTTCGCGCTCAGGCACCGTTACAAACACGCCCGCCAACCGTTCACGGGCCAGTTTCTCGTCAGGCGTGAGCGCCCGGGCATAGATGCCCATAGCCTGCAATTGCTCGCGCACCGCGGGGGCCAGATCGGTATCCGTGGCAGCGACCGTATTGTCTGCTCGCGGAACATTGGGCGTGAAGGTCTGCTCCAATGTGGTCCGGTTGGCCAGGCCGGTTGAAACAATGGTCCGCTGCGGCAACCCATTTGAGGGTATATCACCAAATTGGTCTGGCGGAATGAATGAGTCCGCGTGAAATGCGGCGCCCGCGCCCGTGAGGTCCAGAAAGCTCAGATTGAACACGAGCGGACGGAACCGACTGGTGGTGACCAAGTCGGCAACGTATACGGGATGACTCACATTCTGCCCGTCAGGCAGAATGCTGATAACAAGCGAGCCGAATGTGCGTAAAACATTGCCCTTATCCGTGTAGTCATAAAAAGCGGGGTCCCCGACCAAAGGTGAAAATTTGTCGCGGGTGGGGTGAAGGGTATTAAATCCTGCATTAAAGAACATCACCGCTCCGGCCACAAGGTCTGTCCCATTGTCATCGACGAGCGCATTGGTCAGCTCGGGATGGGCCCGATCAATGACTTTGTTAAAGTCGCGCGAACGAAGTATGATGGAAGTGGGAGACAGATTGGAGCTGACCAGGACCAGGTTGTTGGAGGCCGCCGTGTTGCTCAGCGTGATGCCGTCACCAGCCGCCGTACCGTCGGCGATGGCGATAAACGATCCGTTGCGGACGGCCAGGCGTTCAAACGGCTGGATCGTGATCTTGTGGGCGAACAGATAGAGATCGCCTGGATTGCTCTTGAAGATGGATGCCCGATAGGGCGCAACGGTCTTGGCCGTGGTGCCGGTGACGGCACCACTGCCGAGAACAATATTGCCCGTGGCGGAATCGATCCGGGTATTGCGCGCGGCGGGTGTCGTGCCCGGGGTCGCAGGCGGCACGGTGAATGAGAGAAAATCATTGGCGTCAGGCGCATTGTTTGTGCCGATGGCCAGGGCGATGTCCCCCGTAGTCCAGATGTCACCGCCCACGATCAGATTGCGACCGGCAGCGGAAACCTTGGTGAACCTCGCATCCGACGCGCCGATGTTGCCCACACTCGTGATGGTTCCTAGCGGGGCCGTCAGCAGAACCGTTCGGCCTGGGCCGCTCATCCCCTGCTGGAAGGTGATGCCATCGGTGTTCGACGCCGCAGCCGAGTTGAAAGTGAGGTCGGTACTTAACAGGACCGTGTTTTTGTATTCCTGCGTACCCACGGTATCCATCGTGAATGGCGCCGTACCAGCGAACGTCACGGCATCGCCAAAGGTGGCCTTGGCGGCCTTGAAATCGGCGGTGATTGTGGTCGTGCCCCCCGCATCGGTCGTTACGTCGCCCAGGCGGCCGGTCTGGCCGACCCGCGCGTTGAAGATCGTGGCTCCGGAGACATTCGCCGTGAGGCCGCTGCCCGTGGCCAAGGCAGGTACTGTGTCGATCGTGTTGTTGAAAGTGAGCGCGGAGGCCCCGAAAATGGTCGAGGTGCCGAGCAGGACGGCATCGTTGTAGGTCTGCGCGCCAGTGGTGAGGACCGAGCCGCCATAGAACAGCGTACGGCCACCTGTGTCAGTGGTGAGTGACGCCAGTCCGTGGCCGCCGCCGACCGCCCCGACAAAGACTATGTCGCCGGAAGAATTAACCGTCAGAGCCTGCCCACCATTGCTGCTGCCGTTCAGAGTGTCGTTGAACCGGCCGGTGGTTGCATTGATCGTCGTGTCGACGTTCAGAGTCACCGGGTCGTTGAAGCGGAAGGAACCCGTGACATTAAGCGTGCCTCCGCCGAGCACCGTCGTGCCGCCCACGTCCGTCGTCAGGTTGGCTACCGATACCGCGCCGCCCAGGGTCGTCATGCCCGTGCTGTTCAATGCCACTGTTCCCGGGGCGTTCGATGCACCCATGGCGCCGGTGATGGTGATGGCGCCGCTCCCCGCATTCACCGTCAGGTTACGCGCCGTCGAGGAGTCGAGCGTCGAGCCAAGGGTCACCGCGCTGTCTGACGTGGTCAGCGTCGTGTTGGCTCCCAGCGTCACCCCGCCCGCATAGGTCTGGGTGCCCGAAGTCGTCACCGTATCCGTGTTGATCGCGGTGGCGCCGGATACGCTCAGGGTGGCCAGGCCCGTCACCGTATCGCTCGGGTCGTCGCCGAAGGCGGCGTTGCCTGCGATGCCAAGACTGTGCGTGCCGCCGGCCAGCGTGCCGTTGAAAGTCGCCGTTGAGGCCGTCAATATGGTGTTTTGCCCGAGCGTCACAGCGTCGCCGTAGGTTTGCGCCCCCGTGCTCGTCACCGCCCCGCCGTTGATGAGCGTCGTGCCGCCCGCGTCGGTCGTCAGCGCGGCCAGCGCGCTGCTCGTGCCCACCGCGCCGGTGAAAGTCGTCGTATTGCTGCTATTGGCCGTCAGCGTCTGCGGACCATTGACGGTGTTGGTGAAAGTAATTGGGGCCGAACCCGCATTGACGGTTGTCCCGCCCGTCAGCGTCGCCGGCGCGTTGATTTGGAACGGATTGTTATTGGTGTTGAAAGTGCCCGCCAGGCTCACCGCCAGCGTCTCAGCGTAGGTCTGCACCCCGGTCGTCGTGACGCCATTCAGGGCCAGCGTGCCGCCCGTGTCGGTCACCAGGCTGGCGGCCGTCGCCGGACTGGAAAGGGTCGTCGCCCCCGTGCTGTTCAGCGCCACTGCGCCTAGGGGATTCGTTCCACCGACGACCCCGGCGACGGTGATGGCCCCGCTGCCGGTGTTCACCGTCAGATCACGGGCCGTCGTGTTGAAGGAATCGAGCGTCGAGCCGAAGCTGATGGCGCTGTTCGTCGTCGCCAAAGTCGTGTTCGCATTGAGGGTCACCGCGTCGTTGTAGGCCTGCGTACCGGTGGTGGTCACCGCCCCGCCGTTGATCGCGGTCGTGCCCGCCGCGTCCGTCGTCACGCTCGTGAGGGCGGTCGTGCCGCCCACCACGCCGCCGAAGGTCGTCGTGCCCGCCGTGTTCACCGTCAGGGTCTGCGCGCCGTTGACCGTGTTGGCGAAGGTCACGTTGCCCGCGCCCGTGCTCGTAAGCGTCGTACCCGCCCCGAGCGTCACGGCATCGTTGTAGGTCTGGGCCCCGGTGGTCGTGATCGAACCGCCGTTGATCACCGTCGTCCCGCCCGCATCGGTGGTCAGGCTGACCGCGTTGAAGGAGCTGCTGAGGGTCGTCACACTCGTGCTGTTCAACGTGATCGCTCCCACAGCCTGCACTGCGCCCACCACCCCGGTGAAGGTGATGGGGCCGGTGCCCGCGTTCACGATCATGTCACGGGGCGTCGCGGATATGGAGTCGAGTGTTGAAACGAATGTCACTGCCCCGTTTGTCGTGGTCAGCACCGTGTTGGCGCCCAGCAACACCACGCCCACATAGGTCTGCGCACCCGAGGTGGTGATGGACCCGCCCAAAATCCTGACGCCTACGCTGTTAAACGTCACCGCGCCAAGCGCGTAGTTTGCGCCCACTGTGCCACTCAAGGTGATGAGCCCGCTTCCGGTATTGATCGCGAGGTCACGGGGCGTCGCGTTGAAGGAGTCCAGCGTCGAACCAATGATGACGGCGCTGTTCGTTGTCGTCAAAATCGTGTTGGCATTGAGCGTTAACGCATCGTTGTAAGTCTGCGTCCCGGTGGTCGTCACCGCTCCGCCGTTGATCGCCGTCGTGCCCGCCGCGTCGGTCGTCACACTTGTCAAGGCGGTCGTGCCGCCGACCACGCCGCCAAAGGTCGTCGCCCCCGCCGTGTTCACCGTCAAAGCCTGCGCGCCGTTGACCGTATTGACGAAGGTCACATTCCCCGAACCCGTGCTCGTAAGCGTGGTGCCTGCGCCGAGCGTCACCGCGTCGTTATAGGTCTGCGCGCCGGTGGTCGTGGCCCCGCCGCCGTTGATGGCGGTCGTGCCGCCCGCGTCGGTCGTCACACTCGTAAGTGCGGTCGTGCCGCCGACGATGCCGCCGAAGGTCGTCGTCCCCGCCGTGTTCACGACCAGCGTCTGAGCGCCGTTGACCGTGCCCGCGAAGTTGATCGCACCGGCACCCGTGCTGGTAAGCGTCATGCCCGAGCTGAGTACAACCGGGTCGTTGTACGTCTGAGCCCCGGTGGTCGTCACCGCCCCGCCGTTGAGATCCGTCGTGCCGCCGGCGTTGGTCGTCAGGCTCGTGAGCGCCAGTGTCCCACCCACCGCGCCACCAAAGATCGTCGTGCCGGAGTCATTCACGGTCAGCGCGCGGTTCGCTCCCGATGAGTTGATCGTACTCGCAAAAGTGTTGCCCACCCCGGTGAGCGTGGTGGTCGCTCCCAGCGTCACCGCGTCGTTGTAGGTCTGCGCCCCGCTGGTCGTCACCGCCCCGCCGTTGATCGCCGTCGTGCCGCCCGCGTTCGTGGTCAGGCTACCAGCTGTCACTGCGCTGGTCAGCGTCGTTGCCCCCGTACTGTTCAACGTAACCGCGCCCAAGGCATTCGTACCGCCGACGATCCCGGTCGCCGTGATGGCGCCGCTCCCCGCGTTTACCGTCAGGTCACGGGCCGTCGCATTGAACGAGTCCAAGGTCGAAGCAAAGGTGACCGCGCTGTTAGTCGTCGCGAGCGTCGTATTCGCTCCCAGCGTCACCGCGTCGTTGTAGAGCTGCGCGCCGGTGGTCGTCACCGCCCCGCCGTTGATCGCCGTCGTGCCGCCGGCGTCGGTCGTCACACTCGTAAGCGCGGTCGTCCCGCCGACGATGCCGCCGAAGGTCGTCGTCCCCGCCGTGTTGACCGCCAGAGCCTGGGCGCCGTTCACGGTTGTCACGAAGGTGACGTTCCCGGAACCAGTGCTAGTGAGCGTTGCGCCCGCACCGAGCGTTACCGCATCATTGTAGAGCTGAGCTCCCGTGGTCGTGGCCCCACCGCCGTTGATCGCCGTCGAGCCGGCTGCATCCGTCGTGACGCTGGTCAGCGCGGTGGTGCCGCCTACCAGGCCGCCGAAGGTCGTCGTGCCCGCGGTGTTCACCGTCAGCGTCTGCGCGCCGTTGAGCGTATTGGCCAGTGTCACGTTGCCGGCACCCGTGCTCGTGAGTGTCGTGCCCGCCCCGAGCGTCACCGCGTCATTATAGGTCTGCGCGGCCGAGGTCGTCACCGCCCCGCCGTTGATCGCCGTCGTGCCGCCCGCATCGGTCGTCACACTCGTAAGCGCGGTCGTCCCGCCGACGATGCCGCCGAAGGTCGTCGTCCCCGCGGTGTTCACTGTCAGCGTTTGCGGTCCGTTTACGGTGCCGACAAAGTTGATCGCACCGGCGCCCGTGCTGGTAAGCGTCATGCCCGAGGTGAGTACGACAGGATCGTTGTACGTCTGCGCTCCGGTGGTGGTCACCGCGCCGCCGTTGAGATCCGTCGTGCCGCCGGCGTTGGTCGTCAGGCTCGACAGCGCCAGCGTCCCACCCACCGCGCCACCGAAGTTAGTCGTACCGCTGTCGTTCACGGTCAGCGCACGGTTCGCACCCGATGAGTTGATCGTGCTCGCAAAAATGTTGCCCACGCCCGTGAGGATGGTGTCCGCACCCAGGGTCACCGCGTCATTATAGGTCTGCGCGGCCGAGGTCGTCACCGCCCCGCCGTTGATCGCCGTCGTGCCGCCCGCATCGGTGGTCAGACTGACTGCGTTGAAAGAGCTGCTGAGGGTCGTCGCCCCCATGCTGTTCAACGTTACCGCGCCCAGCGCATCGGTCGCGCCCACGATCCCGGTGGCGGTGATAGCACCGCTCCCGGCGTTCACGGTCAGGTCCCACATCGTCGCCGCCGCGGAGTTGAGCGTCGAACCGAAGGTGACGGCGCTGTTCGTAGTAGTCAGCGTCGTGTTCGCTCCCAGTATCACCGGGCCCGCATAGGTCTGCGCACCGGTCGTCGTCACCGCCCCGCCCAAAGTTGTGATGCCCGTGGTGTTCAATGTTATCACGCCCAGCGGGTACGTCGCGCCCACCGCGCCGGTGAAGGTGATGGCACCGCTCCCGGCGTTCACCGTCAGGTCGCGCGCCGTCGTATTGAAGGAGTCCAGCGTCGAGCCAAAGGTGACTGCGCTGTTCGTCGTGGTCAGCGTGGTGTTCGCATTGAGCGTCACCGCGTCATTGTAGGTTTGAGCGCCCGTGGTGGTCACGGAACCGCCATTGATGGCGGTCGTGCCGCCAATATTGGTCGTCAGGCTCGTGAGCGCCGTACCGGTCCCGACCGCGCCCGTAAACGTCGTCAGGCCGGTGGAATTCACCGTCAGCGCCTGCGGTCCATTGACCGTGCTCGCAAACGTGACCGCACCGCTGCCGGCACTGACCGTGACTGGTCCCGTCAAAGTCACCGCGGAATTGTAATTCACCAGCGAGTTGGTCGTCGTCACGTTGCCGGCAGTCGAGATCCCCGTGGAACCCGTGAGATTCACCGCTCCGGTGGACGTGATGGTTCCCGCGGCCGCGATCGAGAGGCCGCCCGCAGTCGAGTTGAGCGTCGTGGTGCCCGTCGACGTGATCGGCGTGTTCACCGTGATGGTGCCGCCCGCAAGGACATCGTAGCCGGCCGTCCCGGAGCTGTTCGTTACGGCGCCGATCTGCGCGAGAGTCACCGCGTCGGTCTCATTGATGAACACGCCGCCCGCGCCGGTCGAGGTGGCCGCAAGCGTCGTCGCCGTGGTATTGACCCGCGCGCCCGGGCCCGTGCCTACGCCGGTTACGCTGTTGAGCACGACATTCGCGCCGCTGACTACCCCGGCGCTTTGCGTGATGCTCGCCGAACCGCTTTGCAGTGTCGTGTTGCCAGTCGTATTACCGACGTTCGCACCGAGCGCCAGATTGCCGCCCGTCGTGGTAATCGAAACGTTGCCGGTGCTATCGACGACCGCGCCGGTGACGTTGAGCCCGCCGGTCGTGTCGTTGAGCGTGAAGCCGCCCGCGCTGGTGAAGGCGCCGAGGTTGGCGATGGTGTTCGCCTGATTGAGCGTCGTGGCCGCGACCGAGGAGCCCGTCAGCGTGCCCGTCGTGTTCAGGACCCCCGCGCTCTGGCTGATCGCCCGGCCCGAGGTCAGCGTGACGTTGCCCGCATTGCCGTTCACGTTGCCCGCCAGCGTAATGTCGTTCGCCCCGGTCGTGACCAGGGTCACGCCGTTGCCGGTCACGCTCCCCGTGGTCACCG
>JAYUBB010000036.1:0-2489 GCA_043741015.1 Opitutaceae bacterium | reverse complement strand
CGTCTCCATCGAGTGCGGCCCGGCCGTGCCCAAACTGGTCGCCTTCTGCAGCGGCTCGGGCAACGGCGCCGTCCCCCATCTGCTGGCCGCGGGCGTGGACACCCTCATCACGGGCGAGCTCCGCGAGGAGTGGTTCAACTACGCCCAGGAGAACAAGCTCAACCTCATCTGCTGCGGCCACTACGCCACAGAGGTCCACGGCGTAAACGCCCTCGCCGCCGAACTGGCCAAAAAATTCCGCCTGCCCTGGGAATTCATCGAAACCGACAATCCCCTCTGACTTCACCACAGAATACACGGAATATACAGAAATAATCTCGACTGAATCCTTCTGTGTGTTCCGTAATTTTCCCAAGATGAAACGTATCGCCATCCTCAACGGTCCCAACCTCAACCGGCTCGGCAAACGCGAGCCGCTCATCTATGGCACCGGCACACTCAAGGACTTGGAGAAGCTTGTCCGCACCGAGGCCAGGAGGCTCGGCGTGACCGTGTCCTTTTTCCAGTCGAACCACGAAGGCGCGCTGGTGGACCGGCTCCACGCGCTCGCCGACCGCGGCACCGAGGGCTTCATCGTCAACTTCGCCGCCTACTCGCACACCAGCATTGCCCTGCACGACGCCCTCAAGAGCACGGGGTTGCCGGCGATCGAGGTGCACCTCTCCGACATCAGCAAGCGCGAGAAATTCCGCCACCACTCGGTGACGGCCGCCGCCTGCCTCGGGATGATCAGCGGCCAGGGCTTCCGCGGTTACGTTGAGGCGCTGCACCGGCTGGCCAAGCTCTGACTCATGGGCCAGCACCTGCCCGACTTCGCCGAACCACGCTGGTTCGTGTGCCACACCAAGCCGCGCTGTGAGAAGAAATTCGACGCCCTGATGCAGCGGGAGGGATTCGCCCACTATCTGCCACTCATTCAGAGCGTGCGCCGCTACGGCACCCAGAAAAAGACCTTCACCAAACCGCTCATCCCTGGCTACGTGTTCACCCGCATTGAGCCGGGGCACAAGACCCGCATCTATCAGCAGGACCTCCTCGTACGCGCCATGCTGGTCGAGAACGAGCCGGTCTTCCTCCGGCAGCTGGAGGACGTGAAGACCATCTGCTCATCCGGCCTGGAGGCAGCCGTGCACCCTCTGATGAAAAAGGGACGTCATGTGCGGGTCGTGGGCGGGCCGCTGCATGGCCTCGAGGGTTACGTCGATGACCCTGTGAACCCGCAGGGAATTGTCGTGTCAGTGGACGTGCTCCAGCAAGGCCTGCTGGTGCGCCTCCCGCTTGACCGCCTCCAACTTCTTCCCTGATCCATGCGCCGTCTCCTGCCGTTTCTTCTCCTCGCCCTCACCAGCCCGGCGACCTGGGCCCAGACCGTCCCGGCCGGCAACATCCAGTCCTCCCAGGATGACCGTTCCTTTTTCTCCCGCGTGCGCGGGCTCTTCGACTACGACCTGCCCAACATTGATCCGCCCGGCACGGTGAAGCTTATTATCCACCCCCATATCGGCGACTTTGTGCGCCGTGATTACATGCGGCTGGACGGCGGGTTCCGCTGGGCCATCAACGACCATTGCGAAATCAGCCCCGAAGCCTCCTTCTACTTCACCCACGGACTCGGCGGCAGCAGCCAGGACGGCTACGGCATCGGCGAGGTGCGGCTTGGCAGCAAATACATCCTCCGGCAGTGGCCCGACGCTGACTATGAGACCAGTGTGTTCCTCAACGTGGAGATTCCGACCGGGCATCCACCCGTCGACCTGACCGACGGTTTCAACCACTTCGCCCCCGGCTTCCTCGTGCAGCACCTTTCCTCCCGCCACCCCAAGCTCACCACCTTCGCCGGCGCGGGCCTCGACCTTGTCTCGAACAGCTCCGTCGCCGGCACTCCCGTTCGCAACCAGCCGCTGGACGACTCGGTGAATTTCACGGTCGGCGTCATCTACGACCTGGGCCAGGTCAAATGGACCCTTTCCACCACCTACGCCACGACCGCCGTATTGGGTGATACCACCGGGCACTTCTTCTATCTCCGGCCGAGCCTGCTCTGGTACGTGCCGAAAAAATACACCTTCAATTTCAAGACCCAGTGGATTCTCGGTCTCGGCGTCCGTGCCTCGTGGGGGCCTGACGGCAGCGAAATCAGCTTCTCGAACCGGGTGCGCGCCGAGATCACCTTCCGGCAGGTGATGGATAAATTACGCGGCAAACCCGCCGCCGGAGCCAGGCCCTAGCTACCGCCACGTCCACAGCCACGCCGCGAGGTGGAGCGAGCCGCACGCCGCCAGAGCCGCGGCAAAATCGTCGGCCACGATGCCCCAACCACCCGGCCAGCGCTGCAGCCGTGCAATCCCTAACGGCTTGGCAATGTCGTAGAGCCGGAAAAATCCAAAGCCGAGGCCGAGCACCGCCCACGGCGGCCACGCGGCGAGCCAACCCGCCCGCCAGCCCAGGAACACGAGCGGCATCACGACAAACTCGTCGAGAATCACCTC
>JAYUBB010000035.1:0-2507 GCA_043741015.1 Opitutaceae bacterium | reverse complement strand
GGCGCGTCTCGGCGGAGGTGATGATCTCCTCGCGGATGCAGTCGATGGGCGGGTTGGTGACCTGGGCGAAGAGCTGCTTGAAATAATCGTAGAGGAGGCGCGGCTTGTTGGAGAGCACGGCCAGCGCGCTGTCGTTGCCCATCGAACCGATCGCCTCGACGCCGTCGCGGGCCATCGGGGCGATGATGATGCGCTCGTCCTCATGCGAATAGCCGAAGGCGATCTGGCGCTGGAGCAAGGTCGGGTGATCGGGCACGGGCACATCGGGCGCGGCGGGCAGGTCATCGAGGTGGACGAGGTGCTGCTGGATCCACTCGCCATACGGACGCTCGGCGGCGAGCTGCTGTTTGATCTCCTCGTCCTCGATGATGCGGCCCTGCTCGGTATCCACGAGGAAGATGCGGCCCGGCGAGAGCCGGCCCTTGCGGACGACGTCGCCGGCGGGAATGTCGAGCACGCCGGTCTCGGAGGCCATGATGACGAGGCCGTCCCTGGTCACGGTGTAGCGCGAGGGGCGCAGGCCGTTGCGGTCGAGGATGGCGCCGATCTGCCTGCCGTCGGTGAACGCGATGGCGGCGGGGCCGTCCCACGGTTCCATGAGGCACGCATGGTATTGATAGAAGGCGCGGCGGGCCGGGTCCATGTTGTCGTCGTTGGACCAGGGCTCGGGGATCATCATCATGATCGCGTGGGCGATCGGGCGGCCGGCGAGCACAAGCAGCTCGAGGGTGTTGTCGAACATCGCCGAGTCGCTGCCGTTCGGGTTGATGATGGGGAGAATCTTCGGCATGTCCTCGCCGAAGGCCTCGGACTCGAAGAGCGCCTCGCGGGCGTGCATCCAGTTGAGATTGCCGCGGAGCGTGTTGATCTCGCCGTTGTGCGCGACGTAGCGGTAGGGATGCGCGCGATCCCAGCTCGGGAAGGTGTTCGTGCTGAAACGCGAGTGGACGAGCGCGAGGGCGGTCTCCATCGCCGGATTAAGCAGGTCGGGGAAATACTTCTCGAGCTGCGTGGTGAGCAACATGCCCTTGTAGACGATCGTCTTGCAGGACAGGCTGGCGGCATACCAGAGCTCGGCGCCGCTCATCGTCGAGGTGCGGATCTCGCTGTAGGCGCGCTTGCGGATGAGGTAGAGCTTGCGCTCGAACACGGTCTCGTCCTTCAGGTCCGGATGGCGGCCGACGAAGGCCTGGCGCATGAACGGCTCGCAGGCCTTGGCGGTGTCGCCCAGGGAGGAATTGTCCACCGGCACGGTGCGCCAGCCGAGAAACACCTGGCCCTCGGACTGCACGATCTGCTCGAACTTCTGCTCGATCTTGCGGCGAACCGCCGGGTTGCGCGGCAGGAAGATGAGGCCGCAGCCATAGGCGCCGGCGGCGGGCACCGGGATGCGGGCCTTCTTGCCGGCCTCCGTGAGAAACTTGTGCGGCAGCTGGAGCAGCACGCCGGCCCCGTCGCCGGTGTTGACCTCCGCGCCGCTGGCGCCGCGATGGTCGAGATTGCGCAGGATCTGGAGCCCGTGCTGGAGGATCGAGTGTGACTTGCGCCCTTTCATGTCCACGACAAAGCCGACGCCGCAGGCATCGTGCTCAAACCACGGGTCGTAAAGGCCCTGCTTGGCGGGCCGGCCGGGCCCGGGGGACGGGGCGGCGGGGGTGTGCTGGTGGATGGACATGGAGTTGGTCAGGTCGGTGGGAAAGTCATGCAGCTATTTTCAAGCCACGCAGCGGGCGGATTCAGGCAGTCTCACTCCCGCGACGGGAGGACAATCAACGCGCACGCATGCCGGTCGTGGCAATAATGTTTTTTGATGTGGCGGACAAGGGGAGGAACAGGGCTTAGCGGCAGAGGGAGGCACAGAAACGGAAGGAAGGCGGAGAAGGCTGTCATAAGCCTGTTTCGGGCCAATATGGTGGCGGGCGGAAAACAGCAAAAAAACAGGGCGGGCTGCGAAAATGCAGGAGGGGCTGTATGCCCCGACGTTTTGAGGTCACAGCCGATCGTGTCGGGGCGTAAAGCCCCTCTCCCATTCAAGGGCACATGCCTTCTTCCAGGCCAATATTGCGCCCCAATATTTTGTTTGCTACACTCCGGGCTTTGGGGTCTGGTGACCGCCCCTTCAGAGGGAACTGATGCCGAAAATCGGGGCGTAGCTTAGCCTGGTAGAGCGCTTGCTTCGGGAGCAAGAGGTCGCGAGTTCGAATCTCGCCGCCCCGACCATTTCGGCAGAACTTCAAGGACGATGAAGGCACCCTAGGCGTGCGAATACAGAGGGTCGATCAAACGACCATTTCGACAGAATTTGCAAGGGTGGTACGGACCCCCCTTCGCGTACGAAGACCGAGAGTTTTACGACCGACCATTTCGGCACCCCGCCCTAGGCGGAAAGGAAGGGATTATAGCGCCGCTCGTTGGCGGCCGTGGTCAGCGGGCCGTGGCCCGGCGCAATGACCGTATCGTCGGCCAGCAGGCCCAGAATGCGACGCGAGTGGATGAGCTGTCGCTGG
>JAYUBB010000034.1:0-8329 GCA_043741015.1 Opitutaceae bacterium | reverse complement strand
GGTCAGGATGGCGTAGAGCCAGCCCAGGAAGATGAGCCCGCCGATCAGGATGGGTTCATTGTGCCAGTGGGTCCAGTCGATCATGGGGAGGAGAGATAGGCACAACCGTCATTCTGAGCAAAGCGAAGAATCCAGATTAACCACAAAGGCACGGAGGCACAAAGCCGACCCCGATGATTGGCTCCGTGCCTTCGTGTCTCTGTGGTTCAACAAAAAAGCCGCGCCGGAAGGGTGCGGCTTCGAAAACCTAGAAAGGCCGGATCAGAACACCAGCAGGCCGGCGATCGAACTGAGCGGCTTGCTGGCCTCGGCGCCGAAGAGGTGGAGCAGGGCCCACATGGTGCCGCCGGCGAGGACGAGGCCGATGAAAAAGAGGACCGTGCAGAACACCTTGTCCCAGCGCAGGTGCATGAAGAAGAAGATGACGAACATGAACTTCACGGCGGAAAGCAGGCAGAGCGTGGTGACGACGAACCACTTCACGATGGGCAGGTAGACGAGCACGACCTCGAGGCCGGTGATGACGGCGAGGATCATCGCGATCTGGATGTAGATATGGAACTTGCTCGGCTCGTGGTGGCCGGCGTCGGCGGAGGTGGCGGCAGGGGCGGACATGTTAGAGATACTCCAGGAGGTAGACGGCGGTGAAGATGATAATCCAGACGATATCAACGAAGTGCCAGTAAAGGCCGATAGCCTCGACATCACCGGCGTTTTTCTCGCCGAACTCGACCGTGCCGGAGGTGCGGCCGAACCAGAGCACCGCGATGAAGGCGGCCACGCCGACGGAGAGTGGCACGGCGTGGTGGCTGAGGAACTCGCCCAGGGGCAGGCCATAGATGACCTCGATCATCCCCGGGACGAACCAGATGAAGGACACGCCCATGGTGACGCACACGACGGCGAGGTGGGCGAAGTTTCTCAGCAGGCCGTTGCCGGAGGTGGGCTTGAAGGTGCGGACATACATCATGCCGAGGAGCAGTACGCCGATGGCGACATGGGTCCCGTGCGTGCCGGTGAGGGTGAAGAAGGTGGAGCCGAAGATGCTGTTCGAGAGCGTCATCTTCTTCACAAACACGAAATGGGTGAACTCGTAGACCTGGCCGCCGAGGAAGATGCAGCCGAAGAACATCGTGCCGAGCAGCATGACGCGGGTGCTCTTCACGTTGCCGCGCTGGATGGCGTTCACGGCGAGCGCCATGAGCAGCGACGACATGAGCAGGATGAACGTCGAGAAGGACGTGAGCTCGATGTTGAAGACCTGCGTGGGGACCGCGTTGCCCGGGGGCGGATTGAGGCGATAGACCAGGTGTGTCGAGATCAGCGTGCCAAAGAACATGCAGTCCGAGGCCAGGAAGGCCCACCAGAGGAGCTTCTTGTTCGGGATGCCCGTCGAGGTCGTGTGATCGTGATGGTGGTCGATTTGACCGGTGGCCGCGTGACTGCTCATGAAAGGGATCGGTAAGGCTTAATGATGGTAACCGCCGCGGGACTCCTTGGCGTTGCCGTTGGCATCAAGATGGATGTGGTAGCCGCCGGGGCCTTCGAGGGACCAGAGGTAGCAGGCGAGGACCAGAATACCGAGGCCGGCCGCAGCGAGCGGAAAGTGGGAGGAAAGGACCTGGTTGCCAAACATCAACACCGGGTGCTTGAGCTGGGCCATATTGTAGGCACCGACCAGCAGGCCGGCCGCGGCGATGATCGGATACCACGACTGGTCGGGCATATGGATGCCGCCGTGGGATTCCTCGGCCTGGATGTGCTCGGCGCGTTCCTTGGCGATCTCCTCCTTGTGGGTTTTCTCATACCACCAGGCGTCGCGGGCATGGACGGTGGGAATGGCGGCAAAGTTGTATTCCGGCGGGGGCGAGGGGATGGACCACTCGAGGGTGCGGGCGTCCCACGGGTCGTTGCCGCACTTCTGGCCCTTGAAGAAGGAGTAGATGAGCACGGCGAAATAGGTGAAGATGCCGACGCCGAGCAGATAGGCCCCGAGGCTTGCGAACATGTTGCCCTCGTTCCAGCCCATGTTGGCGTCGTAGGTCCAGGTGCGGCGGGGCATGCCGTTCAGGCCGAGGAAGTGCATCGGGAAGAACGTGCAGTTGAAGCCGACAAAGATGATCCAGAAGGAGAGCTTGCCCCAGAACTCCGGCACCATCCGGCCGAAGAATTTCGGGAACCAGTAGTGGATGGCGGCCAGCAGCGCGAAGGTGGCGCCGCCGATGAGCACGTAGTGGAAGTGGGCGATGACGAAGTAGCTGTCCTGCTGCTGGGCGTCGGCGGGGGCGGCGGAGTGCATGATGCCGGACAGGCCGCCGAGCATGAACATCCAGATGAAGCCGAGGGCGAACATCATGGGCGTGCGGGTGACGATGCGGCCGCCCCAGAGCGTGCCGATCCAGTTGAAGACCTTGACGCCGGTCGGCACCGCGATGGCCATGGTGGCGAGGGCGAAGGCCGCGGTGGCGACCGTGCCCAGGCCGGTGGTGAACATGTGGTGACTCCACACGCCGAAGCCGATGAAGCCGATGGCGACGCCCGAGAAGACCACGATCGGGTAGCCGAACAGGGGCTTGCGCGAGAAGGTGGGCAGGATCTCCGAGACGTAGCCCATCGGCGGCAGAATCAGGATGTAGACCTCGGGGTGGCCGAAGACCCAGAAGAGATGCTGCCAGAGGATGGGCTGGCCGCCGCCCGAGACTTCGAAGAAATTGGTGCCGAAGTTACGGTCAAACATCACGAAGACGAGGGCGATGGCGATGGCGGGGAGCGCCAGGATGAGCAGGAAACTCGTGACGAGGGCCATCCAGGTGAAAACCGGCAGGCGCATCATCGTCAGGCCCGGCGCGCGCATGTTGATGATCGTGACGATGAAGTTCAGCGAGGCGACGATCGAGGAAAGCCCGAGGGTCTGGATGCCCAGCACCCAGAAGTCGGTCGAGAGATCGGGGGTGAACTGCTTCGAGGTCAGCGGGGCGTAGCCGAACCAGCCGATGTCGGGCGCGCCGCCGAACTCCCAGCTCGGAACGAAGTGGGAGAGCCAGCCGACATTGAGGAGGATCGCACCCACGACCCACACCCAGAGCGAGAAGGAGTTGAGGCGGGGGAAGGCGACGTCGCGGGCGCCCACCTGGATCGGGACGAGCAGGTTGAAGAACGCGGCGTTGAGCGGCATGACCGCCAGGAAGATCATCGTGGTGCCGTGCATCGTGAACAGCTCGTTGTAGAGCTGGGCGCTGATGAAGCGGTTGTTCGGCACGAGCAGCTGGGTGCGGATCATCAGGGCCTCGATGCCACCGATGAGGAAGAATAGGATGGCGAAGCCGCCGTAGAGCATGCCGATCTTCTTGTGATCGACCGTGGTCAGCCAGCCGACGAGGCCGGTCTTGGTGGTCGGCCGGGTGAACAGTCCGAAGGTGGGCTTGGCGGGGGCGTGGGCGGCGCCGGTGTAATCGGATTTTGCCAGGACTTGGGCCATAAGGAGAGTGGGTTGGACGGCGCGAGGGCGCTTACTTCAGACTGTGCAGGTAGGCGACGAGGGCGTCGATCTCGGTGTCGCTGAGGGTGAACTTCGGCTGGCCGGTCGTGACGTCGATATAGCCGCCGTTATACATCTTGTTGCCGGGTTTGAAATAGGCGGGATCCCTGATCCACTGGTGGAGGCGGTCGGGAGTGTTCTCCAGGCTGCCGGCCGCGATGGAGGAGCGGGCGCCGACATGGGTCAGCTCGGGGCCCGTGATGCCGATGCCCTCATGCCCGCGCACGGTGTGGCAGGTAACGCAGGTCTTGTCATTGAAGAGCTTTCTGCCGGTGGCGATCAACCGGTCATTTTCACCCGCGTTAGGGGACTGCTGCTTTTTCCAGGCGGCAAAGGGATTGGCGTCGAACTCAGGCGAACCGCTGAGCGTGCTGTGTGGGCCGACCTCCTTGAGGCTGGCGAAGCGGACCTGGGTGACAGCAGCGTCGGTGGCGAGGGACTTGGCCGTCACGGTGCGGGCGGACTGCTTCTGGTTGTCGAGCCATTTGACGTAATCGGCGGCGGAGAGGGCGATAACCCGGAAGCGCATGATCGCATGCGACTCGCCGCAATACTCGGCGCACTGGCCGTAGAAGTAGCCCGGCTTGTCGGCCTTGAACCAGAGGAAGTTGGCGCGGTTCGGCATCATGTCCACCTTGCCGGCGAGCTTGGGAATCCAGAAGCTGTGGATGACGTCAACGGTGCGGAGCTGCACGCGCACAGCGGTACCGGCAGGCACGACCAGTTCGTTGCCGGTGGAGAGCGGGGCCTCGCCGCCGTTGGGCAGTTTCACCAGCTCGGAAGGGTAATCGAACTTGAACCACCACTGGTAGCCCGTGGCGACCACCTCGATGGCACCGCTTTTTTCATCCTCGGGGACATCATGGGTATACCAGATGTCCCGTACGGTCGGGATGGCGATGAGCACCAGCAAAATAACGGAACCGGCGATGAGGCCGACCTCCACAAAGGGATTGCCGTGCCCCTGCGGCGGGGGCTCGGCGTGTTCGTCAGCCTCGGATTTGGCGCGAAACTTGATCTGTGCATACGCCAGCGCGGCTCCGACGATGATGAAAATGAACGTGCACACATAGACCGTCACCATGAACAGGTCCCACTGACGCTCGGCGACCGGGCCGGCCGTAACCATGGTGGACTGGGGGCCGCTGAGGCTGAAGACTTGGTGCAGCTTGCCGCAGCCGGTGAGCAGCAGCAGGGCAAAACCACCGGTCAGGGTGGCGGAAAGACGCGAAATTTGGCGTAAAGCGAAACGTGGGCGGGTCATGTGCAACAGTGGCGGCATCAGCGGAGTGCGCTGCACCAAGTGTATTCGGGCAGGGTTCGGAAATAATTAGCCATTTCAACTACAAAACCGCGACCAAACCCCGGCGATATGACCGGCTATTAAGCCGGCTTGCCCCCGCATTAGCGTCCAGCAAACCGATTTTGCGTAATTGCACCCGCCTCCGGCCTGTGCTCTAATACCGGACCATGAAAAAATACCTCGTTTTCCCTCTGCTGGCCGGCGCCTTGATTTTGGCTGGATGCGGCAAGAAAGAAGAAGCGGCCACGACCGCCTCCGCCGCCGTTCCCGCCGCCCCGGCGGTCGCGATGATTGAACTCTCGGCCAACGACAGCATGAAATTCAGCCAGACCCGCTTTGAGGTCACTGCCGGCCAGGAAGTGAAGGTCACCATGACCAACCTCGGCACGATGCCGAAGGTGGCGATGGGGCACAATTTCGTGCTCCTGAAGAAGGGTGCCGACAGCAAGGCCTTTTCCGACGCTGCCATCATGGCTGCGGCCACCGACTATGTGCCGGCGGCTCTGGCCGACCAGGTCATCGCCCACACCAAGCTGCTCGGGCCGAAACAAAGTGACGAGATCACCTTCAAGGCCCCGACCGAGCCCGGCGAGTATCCGTTCCTCTGCACCTTTCCGGCGCATTTCCTGTCCGGCATGAAGGGCGTGATCGTGGTCAAGTAGCTTTCACCCCTCCTCAACTCGAAGCCGGGCCGCGCGCCCGGCTTTTTGTTGCAGGGAGGCGGACTACCAGTCCCGCGAGGCAGGAGCCGCGCCCGCAACAATCCACGGGGCCAATCGCCCCGCCTCCAAATTCAGCCATTCGCCGGCCACCACTGGTAGAGGAAAAAATAAACCAGCACCCCTGTCACTGAAACATACAACCAGATGGGAAAAGTGAACCTGGCCCAGCGTTTGTGCGCCTCATAGTTGCCTTTGATCGCGAAGAGGAAGGTCCGGGGCACGAGATAGGCGATCGCGATGGCCAGCACGATGTGCGTGAAAAGCATGGTGTAATAAAACGCCCGCAACGCCGGGTTCTCGCCTCCAAAAGGCGTGTGGATGCCCCGCATCAGGATCTTGTGGGTCACGTAGCCGATGAGAAACAGGGCCGAGACCACGCCGGCGGTCAGCATGGTGGCGCGGTGGGCCTCGCGCTGGCCGCGCTTGATCAGGACCAAGCCCGCCAGGATAAGCACCGTGGCGGTGGCGTTGAGCGCGGCGTTGAGGGTCGGGATGTCGTGGACGGTCATGAAGAGGTCAAAGTCGGAAGATCATCCGGTCGGCGACCAGCACCGCCAGCAGCAGGGGCAGGTAGGCGATGGAAATAAGAAACAGCCGGCGGGCGACGGTCTCACGGGTCGCGGGGTTAAGGAAATTGAACGCGGCCCGCAGGAACCAGAGCCCCAGCACCATCGCGAGGGCGAAGTAATACCACGAACAATAGCCCAGCAGGGTGGGTAGGGCGCTCGCGGCGACGAGCAGCGCGGTCCAGATGAACGTCCAGCGCGAGACCTTGGTGCCGCTCGGATCCACCACGGACAGCATCGGCATGCCGGCGGCGGCATAGTCCTTGCGGTAGGTCCAGGCCAGGGCAAAGAAGTGCGGCATCTGCCAGGTGAAGAGAATGGCGAAGAGCGACCAGCCCATGCCGGGGTTGGAGCGTCCCGCGGCGGCCCAGCCGATCATCGGCGGCAGCGCGCCGCTGATCGCGCCAAGCTCGGTGTTCCAGCGCGACCAGCGCTTGGCCGGGGTGTAGATGGCGAGGTAGGCGACGATGGTCGCAAGGGCGAGGAACGCGGAGTAGCCGTTCACCAGTTTGAACAGCACGCCCAGGCCGGCGATGCAAAGGATCCAGCCCACGACAAAGGCTGAGCCGGGCGCGATGATCCCGGCGGGGATCGGCCGGTCGGCGGTGCGCTTCATCTTGGCGTCGGTGTCGCTCTCCATCCACATGTTGAGTGCGGCCACGCCCCCGGCGCACAGGGCCGTTCCGAGCACCACCAGCAGCGTGCGCTTCCAGTCCCAATAGGAGTAGGGCACGGCGGCGAGGTAGCCGACCATCGCGGTGATGACCGACATGAGGCTCAGCCGGGGCTTGGTGAGCTCAAGGTAGTGGCGCCAGGTGGCTCGCCCTGTAGCGGTGATGGTGTCGGCTCCGGTCATGGTGTGCCCTCGATTGAGTCACGCCGGGTCAGGATTACGACGAGGAAAGTGCAGGCGAGGGTCAGGGCCCCGACAACCACGTGGCCGGTTGTCATCGTGACACTGCGGCCGGTCCAGATGATCTGCGCGCCCAGGGTAATTTGCAGGCCAATGAGCCCGACGAGGAGGAAGCTTGCGCCGCGCAGCAGCGGCGCGAGGGATTTCTCGCGCCAGAGAAAATGACTGTAGGCGAGGATGGCGATGCCGATCACGGCCGCCATGACGCGATGGGCGAACTGCAGGGCCACGCGGTAATCCCACGTCGCTGGCAGAAGGCCGCCCCCGGGGGTGGAGAAGGGGAAGGTCGGGATGGCCAGGCCGGCGTGGTTGTGCCGCATGGTGGCCGCGATGGTCAGTTGCCCAAACACCAGAGCCGTACACCACCAGCCCAGCCGGCGGACGCGCGGCCCGGCGACGCCGAGGGTGTTGCTCACCCACGGACGCGAAACACCGGCGGCGATGGCAAAGAGCACACACACATAAATCTGGGCAAGAACCCCGTGGGGGATGCGCAGCATCTGGCCGAAGGACATCTCGAAACCCGGGACATTGATGCGGTCAAAGATCACGCGTGTGCCGCCGAGCACGCCTTGGATGATGACAATGCCCAGCGCCCACCAGCCGAGCCGGCGCAGCCACCCGCGCGCCTCGCAGCGGTGCAGCCAGCCGGCCAGAATGACCGTGATCAGCCCCATCATCAGGCCCGAGAGCCGGTGCGAATGTTCGGCGAACTTGTCGATCTCGGTCAGCCAGCCGTGCGGGTTGACGGAGCCGTTGGACAGCGGCCAGTCGGCGAAGGCCATGCCCGCCCCGATGCTGGTCGTAAAGGCCCCGAGCGCCACCAGCACGAAAACCCACGCGCTGCCGATGGCGGCGAACCAGGCGAGTCCGGGTTTATAGGTGGGGCTACGGGGCATCAGGTGGTATGATCGGCGTGAAACCGGCAGGTGATACCCCGGGCCGGGGCAGAGCAAACCTTTTGACAATTGCGGCCGTTGGCAAATGTGTGTGCGGGATGAAGCCGAGTTATTCGCCTGCCGTTGTCCTCGCTGCATGCCTGCTAATGGCCGGTTGCACGAAGCATGAGGCGGCGGCACCCGGCGCAGCCAACGCACCCGCCCAGGTGACCGCTCCGACCGAGGTGAGGCATCCGTTGACCGGCGAAATCGTGAAGATGGATGCGGCCCGACAGGTTCTCCTCGTCAGTCACGAGAAGATTCCGGGCTACATGATGGCGATGACCATGGAGTTCAAGGTGTCCAAAGCCGACTTCGCCAATGCCCGGCCCGGCCAGCGCATCCGGGC
>JAYUBB010000033.1:0-8332 GCA_043741015.1 Opitutaceae bacterium | reverse complement strand
GCCCTCGGCGCGTTCCACCTCCGTCAAGGCTTGGGCCTGTTCGTCACCGGTCTGGTTATTTGGCTGCCGTGCCTCATCATTTCTTTTATTCCGTTTGTCAATTTCCTGATGATATTGGTGTGGCCGCTGGTTGGCATCTCTTTGTTTGTGCTGTGGATCATGGGATTGATCGCGGCGGTCAATGGCCAGCAGAAGCCCATGCCGGTCGTCGGTGCACACTATCAGAAATGGTTTGCCGGGGCCTTTGTCTGAGCGGGCCAGATTTCCTTCCGCCACCCGCCGGCCGGATCACCCGGGCGGCTTTTTTATGTCTGGATGCGCCGGGGTGGACTTTCCGCTTGCGGCGCGGGCCATGCTGCCAAGGGTGGAGCGCGTCCATGATTGCTCCCGAAACCTTTTCCCACATCGAGAACATAAAGAAGCGTGCCGGCTACTTATGGAGGTTTCTTTGACGTCGAGCAGAAACAGCGCGAGATAGAGGCGATGGAGGCGCAGATGGGCGCCGCGGATTTCTGGGGCAGCCCCGAGCGGGCCCAGAAGCATATCGCCAAACTCAATGGCCTGAAGCGCACCATCGGCGGACTCGTCGCTTTCAACAAGCGGCTCGATGACGCCGCCGTCATGGTCGAGCTGATTGAATCCGCCACCCCGGCCGAGGCGGAGTCCTATGCCAAGGAGCTCAATGCCTCCATGACCGGCATGATTGAGGATCTCGACAAACTGGAGATTGCCTCCTTCCTCACCGGCCAGTTCGACCGCAACAACGCCATCTTCAGCATCCAGGCCGGCGCCGGCGGCACGGAGTCCAATGACTGGGCGGACATTCTTTTCCGCATGTATTCCCGCTGGACCGAGCGCAAGGGTTATACAATCGAGCTCATGGATGTGCAGCCGGGTGACACGGCGGGCATCTCCAAGGCCACGATCCTGATCAAGGGCGAGAACGCCTACGGCTACGCCAAAGCCGAGCGTGGCGTCCACCGGCTGGTGCGCATCAGTCCCTTTGACTCAAACAAGCGCCGACACACCTCGTTTTGCGCGGTGGATGTCGTGGCCGAGATCACCGAGGAGATTGTCATCGATATTCCGGAGGACGAGATCCGCACCGACGTTTACCGCTCCTCCGGCAAGGGCGGCCAGGGCGTCAACACCACCGATTCCGCGGTGCGGCTCACCCACATGCCCTCAGGGATCGTGGTCGTCTGCCAAAACGAACGCTCGCAGATCAAGAACAAGGCCACCGCCATGGTGGTTTTGAAGGCCCGGCTCTACGAGAAGCGGCTGGACGACAAGCGCAGCGAGATGGAGAAGTTCTACGGCGAGAAGGGCGAGATCGGCTTTGGCAGCCAGATCCGCAGCTACGTGCTCCAGCCTTACCAGATGGTAAAGGATCTCCGCACCGGCGTGAGCACCAGCGATACGCAGGGCGTGCTCGACGGCGACCTCGACCGCTTCATCTACGGCTGGCTGCGGGCCGGCTGTCCGCGGCACCGCAACAAGGACATCCAGATGGATGACTGAGGAGGGATTCAGAGACCATGAAACATGCTTTGCCACTCCTGGTTTCCGGCTTCTGAATTAATCATGCCTGATCTTTCCCACGAAATCTTGCGCACGGCGTTCGCCGCCCAGTCGCTGTTTGAGGACAAGACGTGGCAACTGTCACCCCAGGCCTGGCCGCTGACGCCGGAGCAGGTGACGGAGCTGGAGCAGATCGGCGCAGCGTGCCTGGAATTCCACCAGGCACTGGAGACACTCTACCTGCGGTCGGTGGCGGGGAAGAACCTGCTGCGCAACAAAGCGCTGCTGGCCCCCTGGGTCGCCGAATACCTCGACCGCGGCAAGCCGGCGGAGCTCATCGCGCACGCGCGCGACCAGAAAAACCGTGGTGCATTTCCCACCGTGCTGCGCCCCGACCTTCTGCTCACGGACGACGGATTTGCCCTGACCGAACTGGACTCGGTGCCCGGCGGCATCGGGCTGACGGCGTTCCTCAACAAACTCTACGGTGGCGACACTGACCCCGCGGTGCTCGGTTCCGGCGGCGCCATGGTGGAGAATTTCCACCAGTCGCTCGCGGCCCTGCGGCCCGGGGTGCGCAATCCGCTCATCGCGATATTGGTCAGCGATGAGGCGGCGACCTACCGTCCGGAAATGCAGTGGCTGGCGGAGCAGTTGCAGCGGCTCGGCCGCCGGGTCTACTGCATGCGGCCCGGGGATGTTTTTCCGCTGGGAGGTGAGCTCTTCTTTGACGTCGAGGGCACGCCCGAGAAGATCGACATCATCTACCGGTTCTTTGAATTGTTTGATTGGGCCAACGTGCCGGTCGGACGCGAGATCCTCGAGGCCTGGCAGGGCGGCACGGTGGCGATCGCGTCGCCGATGCGCCATTTTCAGGAGGAAAAACTGGCACTGGCACTATTCCATCATCACCTGCTGCCGGAATTCTGGATGGAAACGCTGAGCAGCCGCAGTCTGAAGCTGCTGCAGCGGCTCATCCCCCAATCTTGGATCATGGACCCCGCCCCGCTGCCGCCCGGTGCGGTGCTTGATGGCCCGCAGGTGGGCGGACGGATGCTCAATGACTGGCGCGATCTGGCGGCGGCTTCGCAGAAGGAGCGCGACCTGATCATCAAGATTTCCGGTTTCCACGAAACCGCCTGGGGCGCCCGCAGCGTGGTGCTGGGCAGCGACTGCTCCCGCGAGGAATGGCACGGAGGCGTGGAGCAGGCCTTGCGGCTGGCGCCCGCCAACCTGCACATTCTGCAGGAATACCGGAAGCCCAAGCGCGTCTCACACCCGCTCTACAAGCGGATTGAGGCGGGCGGGCCAGTCCTGGCTTCAGCAGAGGCGGGGCGGCTCCGCCTGTGTCCCTATTATTTTGTGGTTGGCGGTCAGGCCAGGTTGTCCGGCGCGCTCGCCACGTTTTGTCCGCCCGACAAGAAAATCATCCACGGGATGACTGATGCAGCCTTGCTCCCGTGTAGGGTTTTATCCTTAAGTTAGAGCGTGCGCCACCTTGCCCCGTTCAACCGGCTTATTTTCTCTGCCAGAGCAGGTTTGTTGCTAGCCGGCGCGCTTCTGCTGGCGAATCTGGGCTGGTCTCAGGCAGCGACAGACGTGGAGAGCATTCGCACCCGCGCGGCCCAGGGTGATCTTGAGGCGCAGAATGCGCTGGGCAATGCCTGCACGAACGGGCTGTTGGGATTGAAGCCGGACTTTGCGGAGGCCATGAAATGGTATCGGCAGGCGGGCGACAAGGGCTTCGCCCCCGCCCAGTTCAACCTCGGCCTGGCCTACGAACTGGGCCGCGGAGTGGCCGTGGACGAGCGGCAGGCTTTCAAATTCTATCTCATGGCCGCCGAACAGGGCTATGCTCCCGCGCAGTTCAACGCCGGCAACATGTATTCGGCCGGTCGGGGCATCGGTCAGGATTATTTCGAGGCCAATCTCTGGTACAAGCAGGCGGCTGACAGCGGCCTGGTCGAGGCACAGTATAACCTGGGCTTTGCCTACGAAACGGGCCGGGGCGTGAAGAAAGATGAAGGACAGGCGGCGCGCTGGTATAAACAGGCCGCCGACCACGGCTATGCCCGCGCGCAATACAACCTGGGTATCCTGCTCGAGGACGGCCGGGGCCTGACCAAGGATCCGGCCGCCGCCGCTGCTCTCTATCGGTCCGCCGCCGAGCAGGGTTTCGCGCCCGCGCAGGTTAATTACGGACTTATTCTGTCGGAGGGGAAACCAGGGGTGGCCCGCGATCCGGTGCAGGCGTTTGTCTGGTTGAATCGGGCGGTTCAGAACGGCGCCAACCCTGAAGCGCGCGATGCGCTGGCCAAGACACTGACGGCCGAGCAGGTGTCCGCGGCCAACCGTCTTTTGGGCGGTGGGATGGCGGTCAATCAGGCCCCGGCCCAGTCCGCGGCGACTGCCCCGGACAATGCCTCCGCCAAATTGATCGAACAACTCAGGGGGCAGAGCCAGCGGTTAGCCGGCCAGGTTGAGGCCCTGAACACGGAAAAGGAGGCGGCGGATCGCCAGACCGTTATCCTGACGGCCCACGTCAAGGATCTGCAGCAGGAATTGCAGCAGGTTAAGGCGGCGGGATCGATGCCGGTGGCTCCGGCCGCCGATGTCTCCCGCTACCAGGGCGAGATCGCCGCGCTCACATCTAAATTGGAGCAGGCCACCGGTTCGCTTAAAAAATTGGAGCAGTCGCACGCGCAGCTCACCGAGGTCAATCAGCGCTTGCAGCAGGAGAATGCCAGTCTGGCCGCCGCGGCCGCCAGGCCGGGATCGCCTGCGGCGGACGGCGGCAAGTATCCCGTGCAGGAAGGTGACAAATCCGGCATCATTGCCAACTTGCAGCGCGACAACGCCCGGCTGAACGACGAGGTGAAACGTTCCACCCGCGAGCTGCTGTCGCTGAATCAGCAATTGCGCAGCCTGCGCAGCCAGCCGGCCCAGCCTGCGGCACCGGGGCCCAACGAAGCTGGTTCCGAGCAGGTGGCGCAATTGACGGCCAAGGCCCAGCACGCGGCGGAGCAATCGGAGCGCTTGGAAGCCGACAACCGCCGGCTCACGGCCCGCCTTGCCGAGTTGGAAAAATCGCCCAAGCCAGTCATCGATGAATCCCTTGCCCCGCGGCTGGCTCAGGCCCAGCAGGCCACCGAGCAATTGCAACGGCAACTCAAGACGTTGCAGGAAGAAAAGACCGAGTTGGAAAAACGGTCCGGTTTGCTGGAGAAGACGTTCAACGAGAAGTCCACCGCCACGGCGCTCTTGGAATCAACCGTGGCCGAATTGCGCCAGAAGACCGCGCGGGTGGACGTACAATTGGGGGAACGCGACCAGGCCCTGACCAGGCAGTCGGAGGTCGCGGCCAGACTGGCCGACGAGAACAAGGAGCTGAATGCCCGGCTGACCAAGGCCGAGGACGGGTTGAAGGCTGCCACGGGCAGCAAAGCCAGTCCTGCCGAGGTCGAGGATCTCAGGCAGCAACTGGTCCGGGTTCAGACCCAGGCTGAAAAACTGGACGCTGAGAAACAGGTCCTGACGATCAAGCTTGCGGCTGAACAGCAGGGGGAAAGCCAAGCGCAGCAACGGCTCGCGGAATTGGAAAAGGAACTTCGGCTGGCCAGGTCGGCGGATTCTCGCAAAGACGAGGAACTGGCCAAACTGCAGAACGACCTGACCGCGGCGGGTCAAAAGACAGGGCGGTTGAACTCCACCTTGGAAGAACTGACCCGGGCCAACGACCAGTTGAAGAAACAGCTTGGGGCCGGCCGGGAAAAGGAGGGTGATTTGGCCGCCCTGCGCGATGAACTCACCCAAGCCCAGTCCCGGATTGCCGGACTGCAGCGTGACCTGAGCCTGACCCAACAGCAGGTCGCCAGCGGGGCATCTGGCAACGCGGACTTGAAGCGACAATTGGAGCTAGCCAGCCAAGCCGTGGAGAAAAGCAAGGCCACGGCAGCGGAACTCACCGCGGCCAATGAACAGCTTGAAAAGAACCTGGCGGCCGCGAATCGGGGATCGGTGGATTCGAGCACCCTGCGCGACGAACTCACCGCGGCCCGGCGTGATCTGGCGGAACTGGCCGCCCTGCGCGATGAGAACACCCGACTGCATCAGGAGGCGGTTGAGGCTGCGAGCCGGCGCACGAAAGGCGAACAGCTCATTCACGACAGCGCCCAACTGACGGCCTCCCTGAACAGCAGCCGTCACGATCTGGAACAATCGCAGGCCCGGGTCACCGAGCTCGAGAAGCAACTGGCCGACGCACTGACCGTCCGTACGCGCGGCGGGGACGACAGCCGGAAAACACAGGTCGCCCTCGATGAGGCCAACCGAAGTGTCGAGAAATTGAATGCCACCGTGGCGGAACTGACGGCCGCGAATGAAAAACTGGAGAAGGACCTGGACAGCGCCCAGAAGTCCACCGCCGCCGCGCTGGCGGCCCAATCGCAGGCGGTCAGTGCCGCCAGCCCTGATGCGTACCAGATGGAGATCAGCACGCTCAATGCCCGGATCAAGCAGCTGGACGCGCAGGTGGAGGAGGAGCGCGCCAACGCGGCCCGCGAGGTCTCCACGCTGGCGGCGCAGATGCAGCGTGTCCGCGAAACGAACAAATCTCTCACCGATGCCAACCGGGCCCTGCTCTCGGCCAAGGACAACGACACGGCCGCCACCCGCGATGATCTCGAGCAATTGCAGGGTCGCGTCCGCGAATTGACCGCCGCCAACGAGGAATTTCGCCGGGCGGGCCAGAAGCAGGCCGCCGACCTGCGCAGTCTCACCGCCGAGCGGGATGGCCTGCAGTCCCAGCTCGTCGATGCGCGCAAGGTGGCGACGACCCTGCCGGGTCTGGCCGACGACAAGGCGGCCCTCCAGGAGCGGCTTGAGGCCGTGGGCAACCAGTTGGTCCAGTTGCAGCGCGAGCACGAGGAATTGCAGAAGAGCAGCGCCGATCTAACCCAGCAGCTGGCCGCGAGCCGGCAGGCGACCGAAAAGGCGCAGTCGGACCTGGCGGCGGTGCAGGGCAAGGCGGCCGAGGCGGAAAAAGCCGCCGAATCACACACGACATCCGTCGCCGAGCTCACGCAGGCGAATGCCAAACTGGAGCAACAGCAGGAGGACATGCGGCGGCTGGTGGAATCCTACCGCGCCGACATCACCCGCCTGACGCAGACGGCGCGCGCCGCCGAGCAGCAGAAGGCCGAGGCCGAGCGCAGCGGGCAACAGAACATCGATGCCGTCACCGCCCAGTTGGGCCAGTTGCGCCGGGAGGTGGAGGCAGGTCGCACCGCCCAGGCCCGCCTGGCGGAGAATTTCGCTGTGCAGGATCGCGACCGGGCGGCGGTCATCACGCAGCTTCGGACGGAGAACAGCGCGCTGGCCGCCCGGCTCAACCAGGCCCAGGGCACGCTGGACCAGATCGCCTCGGCCGCCCGGCTGGGCACGCCGGCGGCGACGATCGCCTCGGGTGGACTGGCTCCGGTGCGCCCGGCGGCGACTGCCGCCACTTCCGGGCCGGAAGTGCGCTATCACCTGGTGGCCGAGGGTGACTCGCTTTCCCGCATCAGCATGCGCTATTATGGGACGCCGAACCGCTGGCAGGAGATTTTTCAAGCCAACCGCGATATCCTGCAGGGCTCCAGTGCGCTGCGCGTCGGCATGCAGCTGCGGATACCGTGAGGGTGAGGCGTTCGGGAAGATTCTGAAATGTGGAAGGGGCATTACGCCCCGACATTCTGATGGTGCGTTCCCGTCGCAGCGTAAAGCTGTTCCCACAAAACCAAAGCCGGCCTAATAAAAAGGGCACGCTGGTGAGCGTGCCCCGATGCGTTTCTCCCGCACTCCACGACTGCGCGATCAGGCGAAGGCGGTGGTCTGCTCCGCGACCGGAAGGTCGGCCGGGTTCTGTTTGGCCAGCAGGCTGAAGAAGTTGTCGCGGCGTTCCCGGGCGGTCCGGACATCCTTGGTGCCGAGCGAGCGGCGGATGCGCTCCTTGGTGTAGGCGGTCGGGTAGACCGTGTAATGCAGGAACCACGTCCCGTTGTTATTCCAGAGGTGGTGGTTGGGGTTCGATTCGCTGATGCGAAGCGAGGCGAGGGTGATGATGTTGGACATGATGCGTGAGCGGTTGATGGTTAGTTAATCGTTCGCGCATCAGGGTTTTCCTGAAAAACGAAAAGCCGCCTGAGGGCATCAGGCGGCTTTTTCGCTTTTTTGGAGGAGTTTTTTTGTTAGAGGGTTTGACCCCTCTCACATCCGGGTGACTTGCGTCACTCGAAACCACCGTGATCACTCCTAGACCCGGTTGGCAGAACCGACTGTTGCCAGTCGATCCTTTCCTGATGCATCGTCCAAAATGTTAACCCTAGCTCTTGAGTCCAGAACTTTTTTCAGAAAATTCCGGGAAAGATCATCTGTTAGTGGCGGTCTGTGGCCGCCATCAAAACGTTGAACCCTGTCCGTCGGTCCCAGACTGCCGCTAAAGGAGGACCAGACAAACCGGCACAAAGCCTCACATGGAGGCTACTTAGGCGATTCCTTGTAATGCTCCTGCAGCAGGTCGCGGCTAGCCGCAACGAGTCGGACGCACTGGCCGGCATCGCGCCCTACAACCGCGACAGCGGTATGCATCAAGGTCGGCGAACCATCCGTGGTGACTGGGTCAAGGTGCGCCGGGTGCTCCATAAGCCCAAACGATGCAGTTGAAGAAGTGCCGCCGTTTGGGAAGTGATTGGGATTGATGAAAAAGAACCAATCGGAGGGCGACGGCCCGCTTCACCAAACGGTGACCGCGGGATTTGAGTTTAAAAGTGGC
>JAYUBB010000032.1:0-2519 GCA_043741015.1 Opitutaceae bacterium | reverse complement strand
GGCGGTCGGCCATTTTCCAGGCCACGCCGCTGATGCGGCGGCCGGTCGCATCCTCTCCGGCAAAGCGGAAGTGCTGCTCCTTGAACACATCGGGCCGGTTGCGCAACCGGAGTCCGCGCACGCCGAAGACCGGCTCGGGATGGCCCATACCGAACGGGTGCAACTGCTCCAACTCGCCCATCAGCTTCTCATTGACCGCCGTGGCCTCCAGCCAGCCGGAGAGCTCCAGGGCGGGCTCGGCGCCGGTGTGGCTGTTGCGACCGCGGATGACCTCGTCAAACTTCGCGCGGAATTCCTCCAGCCGGCGTTTATTGAGCGAGATGCCAACCGCCATCGGGTGCCCGCCCCAGCTTTCGAGGCAACCGGCGCACGCACCGAGAATCTCCACGAGATTGCAGCCCGTGATGCCGCGTCCGGACCCCTTGGCCAGCTCACCCTCGTTGCCGAGCACGATGGCGGGGCGGTTGTATTTTCGTGAGATGCGCCCGGCCACGATGCCGACCACCCCGGGATGCCAGTCTTCATCAAACAACACGAGTCCGCTGGACGCCTTGTAATTTTCCTCCACGTAACGTTCGGCCCGCTCGGTGATAAGGCGCTCGATATCCTGGCGCTCGCGATTCAGTTCGTCGAGCTGACGGGCCGTCTTGTCGCAGAAACCCGGGTCTGCGCTCAGCAGCAGATCGACCGACAGCGCGGCGTCGGCGAGCCGTCCACTGGCGTTGATGCGCGGCCCGAGCCGGAAGGAAATATCGGTGGGCACGAGACCCTGCTCGCTCTTGAGGCCGGAGACCTGCATGAGCGCGAGCAAACCCGGACGCCGGGTCTCGGCCAGCATCCGCAGGCCGTGGCGGGCAAAGATGCGGTTCTCGCCGTGCAGCGGCACCAAGTCGGCAATCGTGCCCATCGCCACCAGATCGAGATATTCCTTGAGCACGATGGACAGGGCGATTGGGTGGTTCTCCTGCCGTAGCTTCTTGAGCAGACCGTGGGCGAGCTTGAAGACCAGGCCCACGGTGCAGAGAAAGCGCCAGTCCCCGTCCTCCGGAGTCGGGTGGACATGCGGGTTGATCAATATGGCTTCCGTGGCCGGCGGTTCGGTGGAGCGATGGTGATCGACGATGATGACGTCCACCCCTTGGGTCCGCAGCAAAGCGACCTCCGCGCTGGAGTTGGTGCCGCAGTCGAGGGCGATGAACAGGTCCGGCCGGCCGGCTTCCAGCGCCCGCTCAATCGAGGTCCGTGTCAGCCCGTAGCCTTCCTCGGCCCGGCGGGGCACAATGCAGGCGGGATCAAGCCCGAGACGGCGCAGGAGGCCCACGAGGAGCGTGGTGCTGCACACCCCGTCCACATCGTAGTCGCCAAGCACAATGACCTTCTCCTTGCGGCTGATCGCCTGCCGCAGCCGGTCAACGGCCAGCTCGAGATTGATCAGCAGGAACGGATCCGCGATGGCCGCGAGGGCGGGCGTGAGGAAGCGCGCGGTGGCGGCCTCGGGTACCCCGGTGCGGAGCAGCAACTCCGCCACGACCGGGGTCGTGCCCAGGCTGCGCGCGAGGGCGGCCACGCTCTCCGCGTGGACCGGCGTATAGTTCCAGCGCATCGAGGCGAGGGATTCGCCTGGTTATTCTGATGCGCGGGAAGAGCCGGCCCACTCGTATTTGGGCGCGATGTCCTGGTGGGCCTCGACGTGCTTGCGGTCACCCTTGTGCCACCAGTAGAAGACCTGCGAGGCGATGAAGATGGCCGAGAACGTCGAGGTGACGATGCCGACAAGGAAGGTGAAGGAGATGTCGCGGAGCACACCGCCACCGAAGATGAACAGGGCCAGCGCGGCCAGGAAGGTCGTCGTCGCCGTCATGATCGTGCGGGCGAAAACCTTGCGGATGGCGTTATTGATGACGTCGCGGAGCGTGCCGGTGGGATTCAATTTCAGTTCCTCGCGAATGCGGTCAAAGACCACCACGGTCTCGTTGATCGAGTAGCCCGCGATGCAAAGAATGGCCGCGACCATGGGCGCGGAGAACTGGTGGCCGAAGAGCACGAAAACGCCGATCGTCATCAGGATGTCATGCATTGTCGAAACCATGGCGCCGATGCCGAAGCCAAATTCGAAGCGAAAGGCGATGTAGAGGAGGATGACGGCCATGGAGGCGGCGATCGATTTGAGGGCGTTCCACTGGATCTCCTTGCCGATGGAGGGGCCGACCTGACGGGTCTCGATGCTCTTGAGGCCGGCGTTCGGGTAGGCTTTTTGCAGGGCGTCGAAGAGCACGCCGGATTTTTCGTAAGCTGTCTCCAGTTTGAGCCGCTCGCCCCCGCCACCGAGATCGGTCGTATAAGTCGGGCTGACCTCGCCCACACCGGCGCTGCGGGCGATCTCGCGGATCCTGCCGCTGTCGATCTTGGTCGTGAAGGAGGCGGTGACGACGTCGCCGCCGGCAAAATCCACGCCGTAGATCGCGTTGCCCTTGTAGAAGACGACGCAGACCCCGAGCAGCACCACGATCCATGACCCG
>JAYUBB010000031.1:0-8385 GCA_043741015.1 Opitutaceae bacterium | reverse complement strand
TCCCACGCGCTTCGACCACACCAAGCTCCTGCCCTGGTCCAATTGGGAGTTCTGCAAATGGGACCGGGTCGACACAATCGGCTTCCTGATCTGCAGCGCCCTCTCCGGAGCAATCGTAGGCCTCTTTGTTTTCCTGCTCAGACTGGCTGGCGGTTGATTCGCGGGCCACTTACCTCCCGCCGTCCCATGCCCGATCCGATCCGAGCGCATTCCCGCCGGCCCCAAAAAGACCCGCGACCGGAACCTGGGCGTTGTAATATGTTACGTTACAAACCGGCTTGGCTGGCGCTGGGGGTCTGGCTCGCTGGCTGCAGCCATCTGGCGGCACAGGCTCCGGCGGCCAGCCGGCTCTGGCCGAACCTCGAAGGCAATATTGAGCAGCCGCTTCGCTACCGGCCCGACCACGGCGATTTTGTCATCGAGAACGGCCCCGAGTTTTTCAACCGTCCGCTTTATGGCGGCAACACCGCCTTCCGGGTCGATGGCGGCGACAAACCTGAATTCGTGCTCTATCTGCCGGGCCGGGGCGGAAACCTCCGGCTCGGGATTCGTTCGGCCTCGGCTGCCAAGTGGCTGCACGAGGCCGCGCATATCACCATGCGCTATCGCCCGGGTGAATTGCTCTACGAAATCCGCGATCCGGTGCTCGGCCCCGGGGGCGTGCTCCGGCTGGCGGTGCTGGCGCATCACCAGACGGAAAGCCTCCTGCTCCGCGCCGAGGCGGACGGCCTCTCACCCGGACTCGAGCTCATCTGGGCCTATGGTGGGGCCAATGGCCAGCGCGGGCGGCGCGATGGCGACATCGGCACCGAGCAGGTGCCGGTCAGTGAATGGTTCCAGCTCAAGGCCGAATATTGTCGCGATCAATCCTTTGTGCTCGCTCCGGACAGTTTCACCCTGCGGGGCCAGCCCGCGACGATCCTCGGGCTCACCCCGATCGGAACGCAACTCACCGTGGCCGATGCGACACACTGGGATTCCTGCGCCGGGTTGCTGGCGTCGTCGGGCGAGGGGAGCGCCACGCCGGTCGTAACCGGCCGGGTGGGGCTGGCCAGCGCCACCCCGCGGTTCCTCGCCTTCCAAGTCATCAGCGAGAATGCCGCCCAAGCGGAGGATCTCGACACCTACAAACAAGTCACCGCCGCCCGTCCGGATTTGACGCAGGCTCCCGCGAAACCGAGCCGCGCCCCGGCTTTCGCGGCCGCCGATTTGCCGAGGCTGTTCGCCGAGGCCGAGGCCCACTTCGCCGCCCTGCGCGGTCGCGTTTCGGTGGAGACGCCCGATCCCTGGCTCAACGCCGCGGTCGGTGCGCTCAACGTCGCCGCTGATGCGGTGTGGGACGAACCCCAGCAGTCCATCATGCACGGGGCCATCGCGTGGCGCACGAAGCTCCTTGGCTGGCGCGGGCCCTACGCCCTCGACGCGCTCGGTTGGCCAGACCGTGCCCGGGCCAATCTCACCTATTGGACCGGCCGTCAGAACACGGATCCGATTCCGGAAAAACTCCCGCCGTCCGACGAAAAATCCAACCTCGCCCGCTGCGAGGCCGCGCTGCACAGCAACGGCGATATCTCGAACAGCCACTACGACATGAACCTCGTCTTCATTGACGCGCTGTTCCGTCACCTGCTTTGGACCGGCGACGTGGAGTTCGCGAAGAAGATGTGGCCGGTCATCGAACGGCACCTCGCGTGGGAACGCCGGTTGTTCCGGCGAGAGTTCGACCTGCGCGGCGAAAAGCTTCCGCTCTACGAGGGATATGCCGCCATCTGGGCGAGCGACGACCTGCAATACGGCGGCGGCGGCACCGCGCACGCCTCGGCCTACAATTACTGGCACAACCGGATGGCGGCCCGGCTCGCTCCGCTGGTCGGGGCCGACCCGGCGCCCTATGCCCGCGAGGCCGGGCTCATCGCCCGCGCCCTGCGCGAACTGCTTTGGACGGACGGGCACTTTGCCGAGTTCAAGGATTTGCTGGGCCGCCAACTGGTCCACCCCAGCGCAGCCTTGTGGACGTTCTACCATCTCCTTGACTCGGAAGTACCCACGCCGGCTGAGGCCTCGCAAATGGCCCGTTATGTAGACACTCATCTGGCCCGCCTGCCGGTGCGCGGCCCGGGCGTGCCGACGGACGAGGCTTATCACGTCCTGGCGACCAGTGACTGGATGCCCTACACATGGTCGATCAACAACGTGGTGATGGCCGAGAACGTTCATGCTGCGCTCGGGCTCTGGCAGGCGGCCCGGCCAGACGAGGCGTTCCTTCTCCTGAAAAGCGCGCTGCTGGCTTCGATGTTCATGGGCATCTCGCCCGGCAATGTTGGCTCGATGAACTACCTCGATGTCTACCGCCGCGAATCCCAGCGAGACTTTGCCGACGGTTCGGGTGTGCTGAGCCGGGCCGTTGTTGAAGGCCTGTTCGGCGTGCGGCCCGACGCCCTCGCCGGCGAATTACACATCACCCCGGGATTGCCGGTCGGGTGGAACCGGGCCGCACTGCACCATCCGCAGGTTGATCTTACCTATGTCCGTGAAACCCTGAGCGAGACCTACACGGTGGACGCCCATTTCACCCGCCCGATGAAGCTCCTTCTGCAAATTTCCACCGCCGGAAATTCGCGACGGGTGATGGTCAACGGCCAGGCAGTGGAGGGAAAGTGGATGGAGGGTGAGCAACCGCGGCTGGAAATTGTCGTTCCCTCTGCGGCGAAATGCGAGGTGCAGGTGGACTGGTCCGGTCCGGCCCGGCCGGCCCTGCGTGATCCCGTGCCGCCGCCGATGCCGTGGGCGCGACCGGTTGAAGGGGATGCCCCCGTGGGCCCCGGCCAACCCGAGACGATCGATCTCACGGCGCACTTCAACGATCGCGTCACGGAGATTTTTCGTCCCGGAAAATACCTTTCGCCACGTTCGCCGTATGTTTCGCTGGCGCTGCCGGCCCAAGGCATTGGGGCTTGGGCGGGCCATGTGAATGCCACGGCCGAGATTGATGATAGCGGATTGCGCCGCACGGCCGCCGGAGACCACGGCCGGCTCGTCCTGCCCAATGGGCTGCCCTTTGCCACGCCGGGACCGGGAAAGTCACCGAACATCCTCTTTGTCTCGCAATGGGACAACTATCCGCGCGAGGCCGTGGTGCCCCTCACCGGCAAAGCCCGGCACCTCCATCTCCTGATGGCAGGCTCGACCAACGCCATGCAGAGTCGGCTCGACAACGGCGAGGTCGTGGTGACCTACACTGACGGGACCACCAGCCGGCTTGCCCTGCGCAACCCGGAGACCTGGTGGCCGATCGAGCAGGATTATTTCACTGATGACTACCAGTTCCGCATCGCCGGAACACTGCCCATCCGCGTCGACCTGAAGACCGGCACCGTGCGCGTGCTCGATGCCGCCACCTTCAAGGGCCGGGGCGGAATCGTGCCGGGTGGGGCGTCCACCGTACTTGAGCTGGAGCTCGACCCGTCCAAGGAACTGACCTCGCTCACCGTCCGCGCGCTGGCCAACGACGTGGTCATCGGCCTGATGGCCGCGACACTCGCGCGTTGACGCCGAAAACCATGACTGTCCAGCAACCCAGGGCTTTCAACCTGCGTCAGTAGATCCGAATCTGTTTCCCCCATGCTTACCCCAGTCTTGTTTCGTTGGCTTGTCGTTGGTGCATTCGGGCCCCTGGTGACCCTGGCCGCTACGCCGGATTCGCTCAGGTTCGGCTTTGCTCCGGGTGCGGCGAAAGCCGAAACCCGGTTTGTCGCCGCCGGTGACCTTTACAGCAAGGAGCGGGGCTATGGCTTTGAGCCTGGTCTGGAAGTGAAGTCCGCCCCCGGCGGGATAGTGGGTTCGCCCGCCTTATACTTCACGACCGACCTCCCCGAGGGCAACTGGCGGGTGAAAATCACCCTGCGCGGCGTTCCGGGTGGCGGAATCGCGGCGGTCAAGGCCGAGTTACGCCGCCTGATGCTCGGGCCCGTGAAGCTCGCGGAAAACGAAAAACTTGAGCGCACATTCATCGTCAACACCCGCAATCCGCGCATCGCGGCGCAGAACGGCGTGGTCGCCGGCCGGGTGAACCTCAAGGCTCCGCGCGAAATCACGCAGGAGGCCTGGGCCTGGGATGACCGCCTGACCTTGGAAATCGACGGGGCCGTGTTGAGCGCCCTGGAGATCACGCCGGCCCGGGTGCCGACGGTTTTCCTGCTGGGGGACTCGACGGTCTGCGACCAGTCGCGCGAGCCTTACAACAGCTGGGGCCAGATGCTGCCCCGCTTTTTCAAGCCGACGGTCGCCATCGCCAATCATGGCGAGTCCGGTGAGACCTACCGTGACTCGATCGGCCGCGGCCGGCTGAACAAGGTCATCAGCGTGATGCAGCCGGGCGATTACCTTTTCATGCAATTCGGGCACAACGACCAGAAACAGATCGCGGCCGGTACGGGCGGGCCGTTCACCACCTATGAGGAGGAGATGAAGGCGCATATCGCCGCCGTCCGCCGGGTCGGCGGCATTCCCGTGGTTGTGTCGCCGATGGAACGCCGGGGTTTTGATGCGGTGGGCAAAGTGATGCCGTCGCTGGCCGACTATGCCCGCGCGGCCCGCGAAACGGCCGCCGCGGAACGCGTGGCATTCATCGACCTCAACGCCATGAGCCGGCAGCTCTACGAGGCGATTGGCGCGGAGACATCCGCGCAAGCCTTCGCCGCGCCCGGCGGCAAAGTGGACAACACCCACCACAACAACTACGGCAGCTACGAGCTCGCCCGCTGCATCGCCCGGGGCATCCGCGACGCCAAACTCGGTCTGGCCGGCGAACTCATGCGGGAATTCAGGAAATTTGATCCAACCAAGCCGGACGACCTGAAGACATTTGCCGTGCCCCCGAGTCCCAACTTTACCAACCAGCGTCCCCTCGGGGACTGAATCCCCTGAAAACCAACCCTTCCTGTCATTCTTCGCTGCGCTCAGAATGACCAATTGAATATGCTTCTTTCTTCGCCACGTCTCACCCGCTTCGTCGTCCTGGGTTTCTTGCTTTGGACGAGCTGCACCGTTTTTGGCGCCGCCGATACAGCGTACCTTTTCACCTACTTCACGCGCAACGGCGAGGACGGCCTGCACCTTGCCTGGTCGGAGGACGGCTACAAGTGGCAGGCGCTGCGCGAGGGCCGCAGCGTCCTCGCGCCGAAGATTGGCGCCAAGGAAAAACTCCTGCGCGACCCGTGTGTCGCGCGCGGACCCGACGGCACCTATCACATGGTCTGGACCTCGGGCTGGTGGGAGAAGGGCATCGGTTACGCCTCAACCAGAGATTTCATCACCTGGTCCGTGCAGCGCGAACTGCCCGTCATGGCGCACGAACCCACCGCACGGAACAGCTGGGCCCCGGAGATTGTTTACGACGAGGGCCGGGGCGAGTTTGTCCTCTTCTGGGCCACGACCATCCCGGGACGCTTTCCGAAGACGGATGCCGCTTCCGAGGACAGGCTGAATCACCGGATTTACTGCACCACGACGAAGGATTTTCAATCGTTCACGCCGACCGCGTTGTTCTACGATCCCGGGTTCAGCTGCATCGATGCCACCTTTCTCCGGGCCGACAGCCGGCAGTGGCTGATCCTCAAGGATGAAACCAAGTTTCCCGAGCCGGCGAAAAATCTGCGCCTCGCCCCGGCCGAGAGCGTGCAGGGGCCGTTTGGGCCGCTGTCGGCGCCGTTCTCTCCGTCCGGCCTCTGGTCCGAGGGGCCAACCGCGGTCAAAATCGGTGACGAATATCTGGTCTATTTCGAGGCCTATCGCGACAGGCACTACTGCGCCATGCGCTCCCGCGATTTGAAAACCTGGGAGGACGTGACGGCGAAGGTCCAATTCCTCTTCGAGGGCACCGAAGAGCGGATGAAACACGGCTCGGTCATGGCCGTGTCGCGCGTTCTCATCGACCGGCTGCGTCAACTCTAGGCCCGACCGCATGAATTTTAAAATCACTGATCTCGATACGGCTCTGCACGGTGCGGAAACCAAGCCAGCCATGGCGCAACGGTGCCGGGTCCTGCCAGTCGAAGACTACCACGCCATCGCGGCTGAACTGCACGCGCCCGTCCGCCGTCACCAGCAGCTCAATTCGGTAATCATGGTCGGCTTGCAGCAAAAACTCCGGTGTGGCGCGGTCATGCCCGGGCCGCAACGGGCGGGCTCCGCTGCCGTCGTAGCGGCGGAAGCGCGTCGTAGTATTGTTGTTTCCACCGTAGCCGACATAGTAGGTGAGCAGCCGATCATAGCTGGCGAACTTGCCGTCGCGGCCGTGGCCGGGGGCGAACAGATCGTCCGGTCGCGCCGGATCGGATGCCATCCAGAAACAATTCAGGTCCGACACCCGGGCGGCCGAGGAAACCCGGGCAAGGTAGGTGATGGTCACCGGCGCACTCAGTCGCTCGCGGAACCACACCGTGCAGCCACCGACATCATTGATGACCAACCGGCCATTTTCCGCCGTCACCGTGCCGCCAGGCTGCTGTTCGACCACCCAGCTGGCCAGGCCATGCCGGAAATCATCAGTGTGCAGCAAGCCACCTGGTCCGGCGGCGAGCAGCGGGCCGGTCAGCCCCAGCAACGAAAGCCACGTTCTCATGTCTCCAGCACAAGCATCGCACCCTGATTGGCCACCGCAAAACCTCCGGCTTATCCCATGAAATTCACCGCCATGCTTTGGGCCGCCATCTTCCTGCTTCCGCTGCCGACCACCGCGCAGACACCGGCGCCTGACCTGGCGGTCAATCCCGCCGCCGCGATTGCACCCCTTAATCCCGCGCGCCCCACGCTGTTCATCGCCGGCGACTCCACCGCCGCGAAGAACAACGGCAACCCGATCCAGGGCTGGGGCGTGCCCTTCGCCGATTATTTTGATCCAGCCAAGATCAACATCGCCAATCGCGCGCACGGCGGTCGCAGCAGCCGCACCTTCATGACGGAGGGGCTCTGGGACCAGTTGCTCGCGCAGTTGAAGGCTGGCGATACCGTGCTCATCCAGTTCGGGCACAATGATGGCGGAGCGATCAACGAGGAGCCGCCGGGTTCCACCCGGCCGCTGCGCGCCCGCGGTTCATTGCCCGGTCTGGGCGAGGAAACTCAGGAAATCGACAACGTGCTGACCAAGCAACACGAGGTCGTGCACACTTTCGGCTGGTATCTGCGCAAGATGATCGCCGACGTGAAGGCCAAGGACGCCACGCCGATTGTGCTTTCCCTCACGGTCCGCGACATCTGGAAGGACGGTCGAATCGAGCGCGGCTCCGGCAGTTTCCGGCACTGGGATCGTGCGGTCGCGGAGCAGGCGGGGGTCTCGTTCATTGATCTTAGCCGGATTGTCGCGGACCAATACCAGGCCCTCGGGGCGGAAAAAGTTAAGCAGCTGTACGGGCCGGACCACACGCACCCCAACCCGGCCGGCGCGGATATTCACGCCGCGTCGGTGGTCGCCGGCCTCAAGGGCATCCGCAAGGGACCCTATGGCCAGTATCTCTCCGTCAAGGGCACGGCCGTCGCGGCGGACAGCATCGGCTGGCTCAACCTGCCCGAGCCGGCAGATCCGAAATTACCGTCGATTGTCCTCATCGGTGATTCGACCGTGCGCAACGGGCGCGGGGATGGCCAGGGCGGGCAGTGGGGTTGGGGGGATTATCTTGCCGAGCATTTCGACCCGGCGAAGATCAACATCGTCAACCGCGCCGTGGGCGGGCTGAGCAGCCGCACCTTTCTCACGCAGGGCCACTGGATTCGCGCCAAGCAGTTCCTGAAGGCCGGCGACCATGTCGTGATGCAGTTCGGCCACAACGACTCTTCGCCACTCAACGACGACAAGCGCGCCCGCGGCACGATCAAGGGCACCGGCGAGGAAACCGAGGAGATCGATAATATCCTGACCAAACAGCACGAGATTGTGCACAGTTACGGCTGGTATTTGCGGCAATATATCCGCGAGGTGCGCGCGGCGGGCGCGATCCCCGTGGTGTGTTCGCCCGTGCCGCGCAAATCCTGGAAAGAGAGGCATGTCGCCCGTGCCGCCGACAGCTACGGTGGCTGGGCGCAAAAGGTCGCGCAGGCCGAGGGCGCGGCCTTCATCGACCTCAACGAGCTGGTGGCCCGCTGCTATGAGAATTTGGGCGAGGAAAAGGTGAACGAGCTTTTCGCCGATGAAAACACCCACACCAGCCGCAGCGGCGCGGAGCTGAACGCGGGCATCGTGGCGGCGGCGTTGCGCGCCCTGCCGGGCGACCCCTTGCAGACGTTGGCGCGCTAGGGCCTGTTAACACTATTGCCATGACTGAGTGAAAGTGTAGGCAAGAGAGATGGAATTAACAGAAACGCATCTGAAGCGAATCCGCGGCAGCCTGC
>JAYUBB010000030.1:0-2555 GCA_043741015.1 Opitutaceae bacterium | reverse complement strand
TTAGAATTTATTGAACTCGGTGGACGCGAGCTTCACGCCCGGGCTCATCGAGGACGAGAGGGTGACGCTCTTGATGTAGTGGCCCTTGAAGGAGGCGGGCTTGGCCCGGCCGATGGCCTCGAGGACCGCGGTGACGTTCTCGGTGATCTGGTCGGCCGTGAAAGAGCGCTTGCCGACGCCGACGCCGATGTTGGCGGTCTTGTCGACCTTGAATTCCACGCGGCCAGCCTTCACGGCCTTGATGCCGGCGGCGATGTCGTCGGTGACGGTGCCGGATTTCGGGTTGGGCATGAGGCCCTTGGGGCCGAGGACGCGGGCCAGAGTGCGGACCTGCTTCATGGCCTCGGTCGTCGCGATGGCTACGTCGAAGTCGAGCCAGCCCTCGTTGATCTTGGCCATCAGCTCGGCGAGACCGGCATGGTCGGCACCCGCAGCGAGTGCCTTGGGCGCATCGTCGGTGAAGACGATCACGCGAACCTTCTTGCCGGAGCCGTTGGGCAGCGGTGTGGTGCCGCGCACCATTTGGTCGCCCTGGGCGGGATCCACGCCGAGGCGGAAGGACAGCTCGACGGTCTCGTCGAACTTGGCCTTGGGGAACTTGGTGAGGATATCCACCGCTTCCTTGAGCGGATATTCCTTGGTGAGATCAGCGGCCGAGGCGGCGCTGCGGTAGCGTTTGCTTTGTTTGACGGGCATTTTGGACTCCTTGCGGTGCGAACGTCCCGGTGGGGACTCCCGCGGTGAGTGGTGGTTGAGGGAAATTAGTCGACGACTTCGATGCCCATGTTGCGGGCGGTGCCGGCGATCATGCGGATGGCAGCTTCCTCGCTGTTGGCGTTGAGGTCGGCCTTCTTGAGTTTGATGATCTCGAGGATCTGCTTCCTCGTGACCTTGCCGACCTTGTCCATGTTGGGCTTGGCCGAACCGGTGGCGATGCCGGCAGCCTTCTTGAGAAGGACGGAAGCCGGGGGCGATTTGAGGATGAAGGTGAAAGACTTGTCGGAGTAGACCGTGATGACGACCGGAATGATCATGCCATTCTGGTCCTTGGTCCTCGCGTTAAACTCCTTGCAGAAGCCCATGATGTTGACGCCTTGGGCGCCGAGGGCGGGACCGACCGGAGGCGCGGGATTGGCGGCACCGGCGGGAAGCTGGAGACGGACGTAACCTTGGATTTTCTTGGCCATGGGAAGTGGTGGGTGACTGGTTGGTAGTGAGGGCGGCTGGATCAGCTTTCAGAGGCGCGCTGGACCTGCCAGTATTCGAGTTCGACGGGCGTAAACCGGCCGAAAATGGAGACGGAAATCTTGAGTTTGCCGCGAGCGGGGTCGACTTCGTCAACGCGGCCGGTGAGATTGGCGAAGGCGCCATCAGTGATCTTGAGCTCCTCGCCGACTTCGAAGGTGACTTTGGGCACTTCCTTGCCCGAGGCGGCCTCGATGCGGGCCTTGATCTCGTCGATCTCGGTCTGGCGGAGCGCAGCGGGATGATCGCCGCCAACGAAGCCGATGACGCCGGCGGCGTCCTTCACGAAATAGAACGGCTTGATCATGACCTGCTTTTCCTCGTCGTAGAGGCACATATTGATGAACACGTAGCCCGGGTAGAGCTTGCGGACCTTGGTGGACTTCTTGCCGTTTTTGACCTCGGAGACGACCTCGGTGGGGAGAAGCACCTCGTGGATCTGGTCGGCGAGCTCCTCGGCTTTTTTGAACTTCTCAATGTAGTTCTTCACCTTGTTCTCCTGGCCGGAGAGCGTGTGGAGCGCGAACCATTGGGCGCCGGTGGATGTCTGGGTGGTCATCGGACGAAGGCGGGTTAGCGGCTGATCCACTCGGTGACGACGTCGACCACGTTGATGAGGGCGAAGTCGCTGATGCTCGTGAACAGGCCGAGCAGCAGGCAGGCGACGATCACAACGATCGTCGAATCCTTGAGTTCGGACTTGGTCGGCCAGCTGGCTTTCTGCAGCTCGCCAACGAGCTCGCTGGCGAAAAGGCGGACGGAGCGGAAGGGATTGGCCATGTGTTGTGTCGGGCGAAGGTGGCAGGGGCGGAGGGAATCGAACCCCCAACCAACGGTTTTGGAGACCGCTACTCTACCAATTGAGCTACACCCCTGTGGTTATATTCTATTTCTTTTAGACGACACAGCCGGGACTCCCAAAGGAGCCCCGGCAGTGGCGGTCGGAAGAGGTTAAATGACGCTTATTCTACGATCTCGGTGACACGGCCGGCACCGATGGTGCGGCCACCCTCGCGGATGGCGAACTTCTGGGTCTTCTCCATGGCGATCGGCACAATCAGATCGATGTCGACGGCGATGTTGTCGCCCGGCATGATCATCTCGACGCCCTTGGGCAGGTTGACGACACCCGTCACATCCGTCGTGCGGAAGTAGAACTGGGGACGATAGCCGTTGAAGAACGGGGTGTGACGGCCGCCCTCATCCTTGGAGAGGACGTAGATCTCGGCCTTGGCCTTCTTGTGCGGCTTGATGGATTTCGGGGCGGCGATGACCTGGCCGCGCTCGATGCCTTCCTTTTCAATGCCGCG
>JAYUBB010000029.1:0-2567 GCA_043741015.1 Opitutaceae bacterium | reverse complement strand
CCTTGTGCGGCTGGTCATAGCCATGCGACCGGCGCAGCTCGCTCCATTTGGTGCCTTTCTCGTAATTGCAGTATTCGACGTAGGCGACGGCCTCCTCGGTCGAGGCCGTGCCGAGGTTGAAGCCAAGCAGCGGCTCGGTGCCGACCAGCTTGCACCACTCAAGGAATTCGTTCGTGCCAAATTGATTGGTCTCAAGGGAATTCCAGGCCCGTTCCAGAACGGTTGGGCGCTGGTCCTTGGGCCCGACGCCATCCTGCCAGTGATAGCCGGAAACAAAATTACCACCCGGGTAACGCGTGATCGGCACCCCGAGCTCCTTGACTGCCGCAATGACGTCCTTGCGATATCCTTTTACGTCGGCCAGGGGCGACCCTGGCTCGTAAACCCCGGTGTAGACGGCCCGGCCCAAGTGTTCCAGGAAGGCGCCGAGCAACCGTCGATCCAGATAGGAACGATACCTGGCCTGATTGATGGCGACGCGTGCGACCGGGCGGCTGGTCTGCGCGTAACCGATGCTGCCCAGCCAGGAGCCCGCGCTCAGCACAATGCTCGAGCTAATAAGCTGCTTCATGAACTGCCGGCGGCTGTTCTGCTGCATGGGGTATGAAAAAAGTGCGAGTGAGGTTGAGGGGACTCAATTCCGTGTCTGCATGACGGTAATGCAGATGCGCTCATGCGACTTACTTGCGTTCGCGGTGGCCGCAGGTTCAGTCATCACGGTGGCGGTGATATGTGGCGCCGCCTCACCCCAACTGACCGGAGATCACCGCGATGAAGAAATGGTTTATCTTTCCTCTGTTACTCGCCTCGCTGCCGGCCTTGGGCTTGGCGCAGACGCCGCCGGTGGCAGTCCCGGCGGCAACCCGCAGCCCTGTCACCGACGTGCCGGTGCACGATCCCGTGATGATCCGGCAGGGCGGCACCTATTATCTGTTCGGCACCGGGCTCGGCGTCGCTGTGTGGTCGTCGTCCGACCTGGTGCATTGGGTGCGGGAGCAGCCGGTCTTTGCGACTCCCCCGGCTTGGGCGGTCGCGGCCGTGCCTGCCTTCAAGGGGCACATTTGGGCGCCGGACATCAGCTACCACGCCGGCCAATACTACCTGTATTACTCCATCTCCGCCTTCGGCAAAAACACCTCGTGCATCGGCGTAGCCACCAATGTGACGCTCGATCCGGGCGATCCCCACTTCAAGTGGGAGGATCACGGCAAGGTCATCCAGTCGGTGCCGGGTGTGACCAACTGGAACGCGATCGACCCGAACCTCATCACGGCGGACGATGGCACGCCTTACCTGGCCTTCGGCTCCTTCTGGGAGGGCCTTAAGCTGGTCAAGCTCACCCCGGATCGCCTCGGCCTTGCTGAGCCCATCGACCACCTCCCGACCATCGCCAGCCGCCAGGCGGACCCTAAGGCGCCCAACCTGCCGGCAACGCCGGGCAATCCGGTTGACGCCGGGGGCAACGCGATCGAGGCGCCCTTTATTTTCAAACATGGCGCCCACTACTATCTTTTCGCCTCCATCGACTACTGCTGCCGGGGTGCCCAGAGCACTTACAAGATGATCGTCGGGCGCGCGAAATCAGTCACCGGGCCTTACACCGACCGCGCCGGGGTGCCGCTGGCGCACGGCGGCGGCACGCTCCTCCTCGCTGGCGATGCGAAGTGGTATGGCGTCGGCCACAATGCGGTCTGCACCTTCGATGGCGTCGATTATCTGATTTTCCACGGCTACGATGCCTCCGACAAAAACGCCCGGTCCAAACTGCGGGTTGAAAAACTGACGTGGGACGCCGCCGATTGGCCGGTCGTGAGTGAACGTTAGGCCGCCGCCACTCCCGCCATCAGCTGCATCAAGGTTGCCTCGCTGAAGTCCGCCCGCGCGACCTCACCGGCAATGCGCCCTTCGCGCATGACGAGAATGCGACGGCACAGGCCGATGAGTTCGGGCAACTCGGAGGAGACGACGAGGAGCGCCTTGCCCTCGCAGGCGAGTTCGTCGAGGAGCTGGTAAATCTCGGCCTTGGCGCCGACGTCCACACCACGCGTGGGTTCGTCGATCAGCAGCACGTCGCAGGAGCGGGCCAGCCACTTGGCGAGGGCGATCTTCTGCTGGTTGCCGCCGCTCAGGCCGGCGGTGATAGAGTCGAGCGACGGCGCCTTCACGCGCAGGCGCTGCGTGTAGCGTGAGGCGAGGGTGCGTTCGGCGGCGCGATGAACCCAGCCAAAGCGGCTGAGAGCGGGAAGGGTGGCCAGGGCGGTGTTCTCGCGGCAGTTCAGGCCGAGCACAAGGCCCTGGCGCTTGCGGTCCTCGGGGACGAGGCCGACCCCGGCGGCGAGGGCGGACTCAATCGAGCCGGGCCGGAGCAGCTTGCCGTCCACGGTGATCGAGCCCGTGGCATCAGGATCGAGGCCAAAGATGGCCTGTACCACCTCACTGCGGCCGGCACCGACGATACCGGCGATGCCGACGATCTCGCCAGCGCGCACCGTCAGGTTGATGTCGGAGAAACGGCCGGGTGAGCCAAGCGACCCGACGCCCAGCCGTTCGGGGCCGGGCTCGCGGGC
>JAYUBB010000028.1:0-8542 GCA_043741015.1 Opitutaceae bacterium | reverse complement strand
CTGCCGGGTGACATCCAGAGGATGATCCGGCCGGGTTCGTTCAACGGCATGAGCACCTGTTCCTTTTGCAGTCCCCGGTCGATGCCATTGACCTGGGGGTTGAGGATGCGGCGGAACAGGGTGTGCAGTTTGCCCGACTGGCTGGCGAATTGCACCACGACCTCGACTCCGTCGGTCTTTCGTTTTTCCGGCTGCAGATAAATGGCGTCGTTCATGCCGAACTCGAACTCCAGGGAATAAAGGCCAAGTGGTCGTTCATAGACCAGCTTGGCCGGGGCATGGGCATCCCAGAGGTTGGAATCGGGTATGCGAGCCATCGGACCGTGGAAATTGGTGGCTTCCAGGGGCGGCAGGGCTTGCCGGTTGTATTCCAAGGGCGGGCCGGCCGGCCGGGAGGGAGGAATTTCCGGGTTCACCAGGAAGGTGCGCGGCCTGCTCGCGAGATTGCGTCGGCCGCGGGTAAGCGCCTGCAACCGTCGTTCGCCATCGGGCAAGTCTGTGCCGAGGGCAAAAAACACCACCGTGCCAGGCTGGTCGGGCGGGCATTCCATCCGCCGGTAAAGCTCATCGTCCTTGTAGAGTTCAACCACGCTCGTGCCGGCGGGATAGGCCACCCGGATCGGAATTGTCTCGGGACGGGTTTGTGCGCTGACCTCTACCCGCACTCCGGCGTCCACTGGCAGATTGTCCGGGAAGCGGGCCCCGTAAGGTGCATCGGCTATCCGACGGTAGACGCGAAATCCCCGTGGGTGGGTGTAGTCGGGTTCCACCTCGGCGAACTCATGTTCGACTTTGGACCAGAGCCAGGACTGCGCCTTGAGGGGATATTTCAAGTAGCCTCGCGCCGTGCCGGTATCCACGATCACCGTGGGCGGGTGCCGGTCAAAATCCTGCTGCAGCTTTTCCGGTGTACCTGGAATGATGGCGTAGGCCGTGTCTATGAGCCAGTCCAGGTTGGTCCAGGGAATCAGGCCGGTGGTCCAGTTGGTGTAGAAATACCGGGTGCTGGGCAGTCGCCGGGCATAGACGTGCATCTCCGGCATGTAACCCCACACAAAAATCCTGTCCTTCGGTTGCGAGTGCGCCTGCACCAAGCGGCCGACCTCGGCGCTCTGGCCGTCGCTGGTCTCGAGTTCGCCCAGCCAGACCACGGTGGGCACCGCAATGCTGGCGAGGGCGAGTCCGGCGACAATCCGGCTGGTCCACCAGCGGCCCGACTGGCCGGTGTTGCGCCACTCGATGGATTTTTCGCGCGCGCGTGCCAGCAACCAGCCGCAGGCCAGGCTGAGTCCCGGTATGACCTGGATCGAGTAATGGCTGAAATCACGGCCACTCAGCATGGTCGAGAGCAGACCGGCGGCGGTCCAGCCCAGGATCAGCCAGGGGAGCACGGTTGCGCCCACCGATTTTAGCCGCAAGCTGGCGAGGGCGTTCCGCAGCAACCCGGCCGCGGCCACCAGACCCAGCAGCAAAATCACGGGCATGCGCGCGAACAGAAGTTCGAAAGGAACGCGGATTGCCATCAGTCGTTCGACCAGCGGCACCGCGGGCACATAGTATTTCGTATTGTAGGTCCAGGCGTAGAAAATCAGATCATCCAGCGCCCCGCGCAGATAAAAGTAGGTCACCGTGATTGTCAGCGGCAGGACCAGGCCGATGACCAGGGCAAAACCCAGCCGCCCGAGTCGCGCCCGCGACCCCCGGTCGAATCCTGCCATCAGCAGCAGGATGACGATGCAGACACCGAAATCGAGCAGGCCGGGCTGTTTGGCGAGGCAGGAAAGGCCAAAGGCCACGCCGGAGCCCGCCGCCAGCCACCCGGAGGAACGACCGAGGGCCCGGCTGAACAGCCAGAAACCAAGACTGGAAAAGAATATCACAAACCAGCCGGTGTGGGCGGTCAGGGTGTCGATGGCCGGCAGCATTCCGGCGCTGAGCCAGGTGAAGATGATGGCGGCGATCACGCCCGCCGGTTCCTGGCCGAGCCGGCGCGCCGTCTGCCATAACAGAATGGCGGTCAGGCCCAGCATCAACGCCACGCCGCCATGCACGGCGCGGGTGTTCCAATCGCCCGTCACCGCAAGGATCAGCGCCTTGGCGTAGGGGACGAGGGGAGGGCGGTTGTCCGCGGCCTCGAGGTAGGGCACCTGCCCGGCGAGAATCAATTGAGCCATGGTGATCGTGGAGCCTTCGTCCAGATTCCAGATCTGTCTTTCCCGCGACGGCCAGCGCAGCACCAGCGCGCTGAGGAGCAGGAGGATGGCAAAACCTAGGCGACGAAAACGGAGGTCACTTTCTGGCATGGCGGGAGCGCGCAAAGTGCGCTAAATCCCGCCCGTTTGGCAAGAATCCATCTTGGGCCACGGTGAGCCTCCGGTTGGCTAGACTGGGGTGAGCACGGCGGCGCGTGCCAGCTCAACATGGCAGGGCAGGACCTTGCGATGATCGTAATAGCGCAGCGCTTTGGAGTAGGCCGTAGGCGTGAGTGATTTTCCGCTGCGCTCCTTGGCGAGGCAGGTCCACATCATGCGGGAGAGCGCGAGAGGGTCGCCGGGCGGCACCAGATAACCCTGCTGGCGCTGTCCGATCATCTCGGCAATGCCATGCACATCGGTCGTGACGATGGGCGTGCGGAAAGCCATCGCCTCCATCACCACGCGGGGAAATGATTCCTCGTAGCTCGTGCAGACGAACTGGTCCGCCGCGACGAAGAAGTCGAACACCTCGCGGGTCTCGGGCACGAGGGTGACGTTGGGCAGGCCGATCCGGGCGAGGTCGCGTTGCAGCAGATCGAGGTAGATGCCGGGCCGCGCCCCGACCAGGACGAACCGGAATTTACCGCGATGCCCCTGCCGGTTGAAGTGCTCGATGGCGCGGAGGAAGATGTGCTGGCCCTTGCGCTCGCAGACCGTGCCGATGTTGGCGATCACGGTCTCGTCATCGGCGAACCCGTGCTTGCGGCGCATCGCGGCCCGGGAATGGACGGCGCGGAATGTCTCAATGTCGTCGAGCTTGATCCAGCTCGGCACGAGGCGGAAGTTGCCGCGCCCGTTAAGGTCGTCGTAGTAGGCCCGGGTGGCCGAGCACAGGAAGAGCGCGTGGGTGGCGTCCTGGAAAGCCTGCGCGACCAGCCGGTGCAGCGACAGGTCGAGCTTCTGCTCGAAGAAACGGAAGATCGTGGAGCTCTCGTGGATGTAGAACAGCGAGGGCTTGCCCGCGCGCGCGGCGAGAGGGACGCCCCAGAAACTGACGAGGGTGTTGCACACCACGAGGTCGAGGTGGTCCCAGTCCAGCCGGTGGGAAATGTCGGCGAGGCGTTGGTGGAACGTGTCCTCGTCGGGGGAACAGTAAAGCGGCGCCGCGTCGATCAGGGTGATGTGCGCGCCGAGCGCCTCGAAGGCGCCGCGCAGCGGGCCGTCCTGCGCCGCCAGCACCTCGAGGGTGAAGCCGGCCTCGCGCACCATCCAGGTGGCGTAGTCGAGCAGGAAGAGCGGGGCACCCTCGAGGTTAAGGTTGTGCGTCAGCAGCAGCAGCCGGAGCTTGCCCGCACGTGCGGTCCGGACGGGGGCGGCTGAGGTGCAACTCAGGCGGTTGCCATCGAGGCTGAGGTGCGGACTCAGATAGGGATCACGGTAGGCCGGATAGCGCTGCACGAACGCGATATGCTCGGCGTCGTCGAAGGTGACGCCGCGCGTCGCGCTGCCCCAGTGCATGAGCTGGGCCTGCGGCGTATAAATCACCCGGTGCCCCGCTGCGCCCACGCGCAGGCAGTAGTCCACGTCGTTGTAGGCGACGCCGAAGTCCTTTTCGTCGAAGCCGCCGAGCTGCCCGTAGAGCGCGGTGCGGGTCAGCAGGCACGCGCCGGTGACCGCCGAGACTTCGCGGGCGACACCGTGCCATTCGAGTGGAGCGTCACGGTGATGGACCTTGGCAAAAGGCGTGTCGGCCAGCCCGCCATGCGGTCCGATGATGATGCCCGTGTGGTTGAGGGTCTTGTCGGGATAAACGAGTTTGGCGCCGACGACCCCGACGTCGGCCTGGAGGAACCATGCGGCCATCTCCTCCAGCCAGCCGGGCTCCAAGGCGTTCACGTCGTTGTTCAGATGCAGCACCAGCGGCGTGTCGACCTGCGGGAGCGCGAGGTTGACCAGCTGCGAGTAGTTGAACGGGGCGGCGCGGTCCGCCGGCCGCACGACGACACAGCGCAGATCGGTGCGCTGCGTGATGGCCTCGAGGTAGCGCACCGCGTCGGCGTCGCGCGAATGGTCGTCCACGATGACCAGCTTCGCGTGCCGCCAGTCCACCGTCTCCTCCAGCAGTTCGACACATTCCTGCAACAGGTGCAGCCGGTCGCGGGTGGGGATGACGATCGTGACGGGCAGCCGGGCCAGGACGCCGGGCTCGGCGCGGAACTGGTGGTAACGGATCTGCCGGTGATGCCCGGCTTCGGGCAAAAACGGCGCGGTGTTGCGGCCGCGGCGCTGCGCCGCATCGGCGAGGGCCCGGCGGGCTTCCTCGACCGCGAGGTCGGAGGGCGGCGTCTCGCGGGAGACAGAGGCGCGGGCATGATGGCAGACAAGGGGCAGGTGCGCGACTTGGTCCGCGCACAACCCGTCACCCAACCGCAGCAGGAGATCAAACCAGGGCAAAAGCGGATAGCTTTCGCGGAACGAGCCCAGCCTGACCAACCGGTCCTGCCGGATGATGCTGAGCTGGCCGGGAAAAAGACCGGAATCGGCCAGGGCCGGACTCCACGCGGGCTTGAAGTTGGGGTCGGAGCGCACGCCGGTGTCATCCATCCGGTCCTCGTCGGTGTAGAGCAGCTCCAAGTTTGGCTTGGCTGCCAGCGTGCCGGCGATTTCAGCGAGCGCATCCGTACTCAGGCGGGAATGTCCGGGGAGCAGGGCAAAGTGCGAGCCGCGGGCGGAATGGGCGGCGGAGTTCAGGCCTTTGACGAAATCTTTGGAGTCACTGATGGGCTGGGATTTCAGGCGGCTGTCGCCACCCGGAGCCGCGGCGCCGACAAACCATGCCTCCCAATGTGGATAAATCTGCTGGCCGAGTGAGTCGGCCAGTTCGCGCAGGTGAGCCGGCGTGCAGCCGCGGGTGTCAACCAGCAGCAGGAAGCGCGGGCTGTCGGGACCTGCTTTGCCCGCCGGGGTCTCCAGTAACTGCCGCAGTCGGGGCGTCAGCGCGTTGGTCCGCTGCCACATTTCGTAGGGATCCTCGCTGCCCTGTCGCAGGTGGGTGAGCGAGGCCGGGGCGAAGCGCTTGAACAGCCCGTAAGCGTGCCGGCACTGCCGCCAGTAGTCGCTCAACCGGCCGAGGCGGATGCCCTCGGCGCGGCAGGCGGAGGCCAGCGCCAGCGCGGCCTCAAGGAAAGTCGCGCGGCTGAACTCCGGCAGGGGCCGCTCCATCTGGACGCAGCCGCGCTGGTAGAAACGCCGGACAAAGACGAGATGCCGTGTGCCGTCCTCAAGGTCGGCGAAAATTTTCAGGCACACCGGATCGCCGGTGCGCTCGTCGATGTCCACCATGCCGAAGTATTGCGAGCGGGCGGCGTAGGGATGGTCGGGAAACATCTGGCCGGCCTCGGCGCGCTCGCGGGTGCCGTAATCCATTTCATTTTCCGCGAGCGGATGCGTCGAGGCGACGAGCCGGCGGATGCGCTGCTCCTTGTGGATGATCCAGCCCTCGACGTTCAGCTTGCCGAATTGGGAGCCACCGGTGAGGAGCGGTTTCTCCAGCGCGCCGAAGAAGGGCGGATTGGGCAGCGTCTCCAGCGGGACTACGGCTGACTCGATCGCGAGCCGGCGCGCCAGCGGGGCGAGATCAGCGGCGGGGTCGGCGCGCCGGGCCTGCAGGAGCTTGCGCAACTGGTCGGGCACGACGCCGGGCTTGAGCTGGCCGCCGGGCTTGGGGCCGGCCTTGACCTGGATCGGAGTGCGCCAGATTTCCACCCAGCGACCGCCGGCATCGAGCAATTCCAACCGCAGCTCCGTGGCGCCGAGCGGCGGCCGCACCTGCAGGGAAAAGCCCGCGTGGGGCAGGCCGGTTGAACCGCGATGCTTTTGCTCAATGTCCGGCCGGGGCAGGCCCAGGATGCCGAGGTGGGGCACGCCGCCGATGATCGCCCGGATATCGCTGAAGATTGCCCCCGTCTTGGACAGGAACCAGCCGCTGATCCAGGTCGGCTCACCCGAAAACCCCCAGGCGGTGGGCAGCTCGACGTCAAAGATATAGGAGTCGTTTTCGTTCACGCGGCAGTCGTTGAAACAAGGCAGAGCCCGCGCTGCGGCGCAAGCCCTCAGCCGCGCCGGGAGGCGACCGTCTCCAGCAGGCGTTCCCACCGGGCGAGCAGGCGCACGGGGTTGTGCCGGGCACGGAACAACGGGGCCAGGGCCGAGGCCTCGCGTTGCGCTGAAGAGGGCAGCGCTTCCCAGGCCAGCAAGGCGTGGGCGAGGGCAAGCGGGTTGGCCTCGTCCACCAGCGGGACGCGGGTGTCCCGGAAAATCTCCTCGGTGATGGCGAGCCTCGGCGCCACGACGGGTATACCGGCGGAGGCGGCATCAATCACCGGGCGAAGCGGTCCGCGTCCAAACAACGGCCCGAGACAGAGGGTGAGTCCGTCCACTGCCCAGCCGTCCGCGTGTTGCAAGGCGGGGCAGTTGAAAGCGTCGTCCTGCCCGGAGAGGCGTTCGTGATCGATCTGCCCGGCCGGGCCCTGCCGGAAAATCCAACGCGCCGCCGTGTCGGGATGATGACGCGCCAGCCAGTCGGCCGTGCGCAACGGGGCCAGGGCGGTGCGTGATCCGTCGGGCGTGGCCGCGGTCAGGCCCGGCGTGTGCCAGTGCGGAATGATTGCGGCAGGGCGTTCGCCGAGCCGCGCCTGTTGCGCGCGGGCCGTGGATTCGGACGCGAAGCACACGGCCGTTGCGGCGCGCCAGCTTTCCCGCAGCAGGGATTGCACGGCGGGGATGGCCGTGGCATCAGGCTCCATCGGCTCCGCGGCGCTGCAGTCGAACAGCACGGGGATTTTCTGCCGGTGGGCGAGGGTGATGGCCCAGCCGCAGACCGGATCAAACACGGCGACGACATCGAGGTAGTTCCAAGTGATCTGCCGTTGGAGATCCGTCAGCGCGCGTTCCATGGCGGCGGCGTCGCCCGCCGCGAACAGCGGGCCGGGGTTCACGACGATTGATTCGGCTCCGGCCTGCTCGAAATCCCGGCGCAACGGACCGTCCTCGGCGCTGACGACCCGGGCCGCCCAACGATGGGAGGAGATCAAATGCCTCGCCAGGTCGAGCGCGCGCAACGTGGCGTCGTTGGACAACAGGCTGCGAATCACCAGCAACAGGCGGCGGGGCCGGCCCGAGGGCAGGGCGGGCAGTGGCTGGTGGGTGATTGGCAGTAGGTGGTCGCCGATTTCCACATCGGCGACTGGCGTCGGTAGGGACACCGACGCCCACCTGGTTGCATTTATCCGTTGCGCAAAGCACAGGGTGACCGCCCCGTCGGGTGAGACGGCGTAGACCCGCAGGCAGGCGGGCTGGATGAGCGCGGCGGGCCAGTCCACCGCTCCGCGCAACCGGGCGTGGCGTGCGCCGGTGTGTTGCGGCACTTTCACGGCGAGGGCGTCGTCGGTCAGGCTGTGGTCGAGATGGTTGAAGACGAGTGTGTCAGTGGTCGCGAGGACGGTTGCGAGCGGCTTGGTCTCGTCGAGCAGCCAGCCGAAGACCGGCGCCCGGCCGTTTGCGATCACGGGAGCGGGGCCGGGCTGGTCGAGATGACCGTGAAACGGGTGATGCGCATCACGCACGGTCCACGTGCCGCCGGCGTGGGGTTCCAACCGGCCCTCGATGCGCGGTGGCGGGGTGCCGTCCGGTGCGACGGTGAGCGGGATGGACAGCAGTTCGTGCCAGCCACCGCGGGCGTCCATCACCTCGAGCGTGAGGGTCACCGGGCCGTCGGGCACCGGCACCCCGAGGATGAACTCGGCGGGCAGCCACGCGCGGGCGGATTTGAAATGTGCGGCGAGATCCGTGCGCGGCAGGCCGAGCACGCCGAGATGCGTCTGGCCGCCGTGCCGCACCCGCAGGTCGATGCAATCCTGGCCGGGTTTGCCCACCACCCAGCCGCGCAGCCACACGACCGGACCCGCCAGCCGGGCGCCGGGGGACGGCCACTCGAGATTGTGAAAGCTGCGGGCGGACTCTTGCATGGTCAGGCGCGCTGTTCAGCGGCAGCCCGGGCCAGCCGGGCGTGCCGGGGCAGCGAGTTGGTCTCGTGGTATTTGCGGAGAATTGAGGCGCGGGCCTTCTCCGGTCGGCTCCGGTCGCCGGCGACATGCGCCGCAAGGGCGAGCTTGATCGCCTCGGCCAGACGGTAACGGTCGCCGGGCGGTGTCAGCCAGGCCTCGTCGGGCTCGATCATCTCGGCGATTCCGTTGACGTTGGTCGAGACGATCAACCGGCGGAAGGCCGCGGATTCCAGCAGCACGCGCGGAAAGGATTCCTCGAAGCTCGTGCAGACAAAAATATCG
>JAYUBB010000027.1:0-24920 GCA_043741015.1 Opitutaceae bacterium | reverse complement strand
TCACGGAGAAGGGCCTGCTGATCCTCAGCATCGCCATCTGTGGTTTCGCCAACTTCAGCAGCGTGGGCATGCAGATCGGCGGCATCGGCGCGCTGGTGCCGGAGCGCCGCGCAGACCTCGCCAAGCTCGGACTCAAGGCGCTGCTCTGCGGCACACTGGCCTCCTATCTCTCGGCCACCATCGCGGGCATCGTCATTTGAGGAGCGGAGAAAGCGGAGCGACTAGGCTTGGCCTGAAGCCAGACAGGCCCTAGCGTGTTCCCATGGACATCAAGGAACGGCTCGCCCGGCACCTGGGCAAGAAACCGGACACGGCCAAGGCCGCCTTTGTGGCGCCCAACGCCACGGTGCTGGGGGATGTGAAGCTCGGACCGTTGAGCAGCGTGTGGTATGGCTGCGTGCTGCGAGGCGACATCAACACGATCGAGGTTGGCGAGGGCACGAACATCCAGGATCTGACGGTGGTGCATCTGGCCGATGATTACGGCGTGAAGATCGGTCGCTACACGACCATCGGACACAGCGCCATCATCCACGCCTGCCAGATCGGTGACGAGTGTCTGATCGGCATGGGTGCGACGATCCTCGACGGCGCGGTGATCGGCGACCACTGCATCGTCGGGGCCAACGCGCTCGTCACCCAGCGGTTTGTGGCGCCGCCGGGTTCGATGATTCTGGGCTCCCCCGCCAAGGTGGTGCGGCCGCTGAAGGAGGCCGAGTTGCTCGGCCTGCGCACTTGGGCCGAGAAATACGTCGAGGTCGCCAAGGCGCACGCGGGGCGGAAGAAGTAGCAGCGGGTTCAAATTGGGTGGGAGGGGCTTTATGCCCCGACGAGAAAGTGGCCGCCGCATCACAGTCGGGCATAAAGCCCTCCTACATTCCAAGAGCCATGTATGGTATGGAATTGAAGCCTGCGCCTTGCGGGGTGGGTGCACCCGCCCACATTAACTACCTTTCCAAAATCATAAACGTGTAGCGGTAGTTGGCATCCGTGCCTTCCCGCCGCCAGGTCTCGCGCCAGGCGAGCTGCCGCCATTCTGGGAAATAGGTATCACCCTCGACGGGGGCATGGACCAGCGTCAGCAGGAGCCGGTCGGCGAGGGGCAGCGTCTCCTCGTAGATGCGCTGGCCGCCGCAGACCATGATCGCTCCCGGCAGCGTCTGGGCTAGGGCGAGCGCCGAGGAGACATCAGCGGTTACGCGCACGCGATCGGTGGCGAGGGCGCGGTTGCGGGTGATCACGACCGGCTGGCGGCCATCGGCGAGCACTTGCGGCCAGGTTTCAAAACAGATCCGGCCCAGGACAACCGTCTGGTTCGCGGTCTGGTCGAGAAACCACTGTTTGTCCTCCGGAATATCGAACGGCAGCCGGCCGGCGCGGCCGATGACGCGGTTCTCGGCGCAGGCGACGATGAGCTGGATGGGTTTGGACATTGCGGTGTTGCCTCGAGCGGGGGAAATTTAAATGCTGTCCCGCATGCAGAGCAAACTTCGTTTTCTGACCGCGGCCCTCCTCGGAGCAGCCGCTTTTTTTGTGGCAGGGCGGGCGGACGAGTTCGAGGCGCGTTATCAGGCCGTTGCCTCGTCTCAGGGCAAGACCCCGGAGACGGCGCGGTTGCACGAGTTGTTCAAGGTGGACTGGGATTACACCATGACGGTCTTCCCGGAGTATGCGACCTACACGGGTTATCCGGGTGGGGAAACACGCTGGACCGACTTGTCGCGCGAGGCCATCGCCCGGCGGGCGCAACTGGCCAGCCGCGCGCTGCCGGTGCTGGCCACCATCGACCGCGCGCAGCTCGACGCGAAGGACCGGGTCAGCTACGACCTGTTCAAGCGTCAGACCGAGGAGGACGTGGAGGGCAACCGGTTTCCCCGCGAGCTTTTGCAGCTCACCCAGATGGACGGCATCCAGCAGGACGCGGCGCAATTGTTCAGTGTCATGCCCGGCGCCACACCGACCCAATTGGAAGACGAGCTCGCCCGCTTAAAGGCGCTGCCGGCGGTGGTGGACCATGTGATCTCCCTGCTCGAGGAAGGACTCGCCAAGGGGGTGACCCCGCCGCAGATCACGTTGCGCGATGTGCCGCAACAGGTGATCAACCAGATCCCCGAGGAACCTTTGAAGAGTCCCCTGCTCGGCGGATTTGTGAACCTGCCGCCGGCGGTGTCGGGTGAGAAGGGTCTCCAGCTTCGGGCCGCCGCCGCGAAAGTCTACACGGCCGAGGTGCGGCCGGCTTTTCAGCGGCTGGAGAAATTTCTGCGGGAAAAATACCTGCCCGGGGCGCGCACGACCATCGCGGCGTCGGACCTGCCGGACGGCAAGGCCTGGTATGCGTGGCGCATCAAGACGCAGACCTCGACCGACCTGACGGCACAGCAAATTCATGACATCGGCCTGGCCGAGGTGAAGCGCATCCGGATTGAAATGGAACGCGTGAAGACCGAGACCGGTTTCAAGGGCTCGCTGCCGGAATTCTTCACCTACCTGCGCACCGACCCGAAATTCTATTTCTCTGACAAGGAGGAGCTGCTGCGCACCTACCGCGACATTGCCAAGCGCATTGATCCGCAGTTGATCAAGCTCTTCAAGACCCTGCCGCGCACACCCTATGGCGTGATTCCCGTTCCCACCTATGCGGAAAAATCCCAGACCACGGCCTACTACAATGGCGGCTCCCAGGAAGCGGGCCGTCCGGGCTATTTCTACGCCAACACCTATGCGCTCAACACGCGGCCGAAGTGGGAGATGGAGCCGCTCACGCTGCACGAGGCCGTGCCCGGACATCATCTGCAGATTTCACTCGCTCAGGAAATGGGCGACCTGCCGGAATTCCGCCGCCATGGCGGCTACACGGCTTTTGTCGAGGGGTGGGGGCTTTACTCGGAGAGCCTCGGCGAGGAGCTCGGACTCTACACCGATCCCTATGCCAAATTCGGCCAGTTGACCTACGAGATGTGGCGGGCCATCCGCCTCGTCGTGGACACCGGCATGCACTCGCTCGGCTGGTCACGCGACCAGGCCATCCAGTTTTTCATGGAGAATGCCGGCAAGTCCGAGCACGACATCGTGGTCGAGGTGGACCGCTACATCGTGTGGCCCGGCCAGGCGCTGGCCTACAAACTCGGCGAGTTGAAGATCAAGGAACTGCGCGCCTACGCCACGAAGGAGCTGGGCCCGAAGTTCGATGTGCGGCTTTTCCACGATGAGGTGCTGCGCAACGGAGCCGTGCCGCTCAGCGTGCTGGATACTTACATCAAGGAGTGGGTGGCGGCGCAGAAAAAGCTGTAGCGACACACCTACTGCAATCTCCGGAGTGTTTTGACCACTAATCGGTTTAGCCAACGGGCTAAACTTTATACCATCCCTACAATTGATCGTCTCCGGAATTGGTTCTGGGGGTCTGCTGATCGCAGACCTGGAAAAAGCCCGCGATTAGCGGGCCCCAGATCCAATAGGCGGCGACGATCAGTCGCCGCACACCTTTAAGGATTCAGCTTTGCTGAATCCCATTAGTGGTAAAACCGGTTTGGGCGCTTCCGGCATTGCATGCGGGCCGCAACCCTCGTGTCATAAGCGCAAATGACTATCGGAGTTCCCAAGGAAATTAAGATCGGTGAAACCCGCGTCTCGATGACGCCCAGCCTCTGCCGGCGCGTGACCTCGCTCGGCGGCAAGGTGCTCATCGAGAAGTCCGCCGGCCTCAGCGCCGGCTTCGCCGACGACGAATATCAATCCGCCGGCGCGATCCTCGTGCCGTCCGCCGCCAAGGTCTGGAAAGGCGCCGACCTGATCCTGAAGGTGAAGGAGCCGCTCGAGGCCGAATACAACCTCCTGCAGCAGGGCCAGACACTTTTCACCTACCTGCACCTGGCCGCCGGCCCGAAGCTGGCGAAGGAACTTTGCCGCAAGGGCATCCTCGGCATTGCCTACGAGACGGTCGAGGGGGCGGATGGGTCGTTTCCCCTGCTCAAGCCGATGTCACAGATTGCCGGCCGGCTCTCGATCCAGATCGGTGCGTATTTCCTCCAGTCGCAGCATGGCGGCTCCGGTGTGCTGCTCGGCGGCATTCCGGGCACCATGCCGGGCCACGTCGTCGTGGTCGGCGCGGGCAACTCCGGCGCGCACGCCGTGCAGATGGCCGCCGGCATGGGCGCGCGCGTGACCGTGCTCGACCTCGACACCCGCAAGCTCGAGGCGCTCGACACCGAGTATCGCGGCCGGATCGTCACCCTCATGTCCAACCCCGCTAACATCGAGCACGCCGTGGCCGACGCGGACCTGCTGATCGGCGCAGTGCTCATTCCGGCGGCCAAGGCGCCGATCGTGGTCAGCGAGAAAATGGTGGCCCGCATGCAACCCGGCAGCGTAATTGTCGACATCGCCATCGACCAGGGCGGCTGCATTGAGACCATCCGCCCCACTTCCCACCAAAAGCCGACCTACCAGGAGCACGGCGTCATCCATTACGCGGTGCCCAACATGCCGGCGCTGGTCGGCCGCACGTCGACGATGGGTCTGACGCAGGCCACCGAACCGTTCGTCGCCATGATGGTGCAGAAGGGCGTGGAGCGCGCGTTGAGCGAACACAAGGGCCTCGCCGGCGGGGTAAACACCCGCAACGGCCGCATCACCTATGACGCCGTCGTGAAGGCCGTGGGCTTCGATTCGTAGCCTGCATCGGCCGGGGTATTCCAGTTCTCGATCTGCCAGAGATCGGCTTCCGGCAGCGGCACGCTGACCAGGCGTTTCTGCGCGAGCAGGGCGTTGGCTAGGGCTTGCAGTGAGAAATCGGGGCCGCTGAGTCGTTGCGCGACCTCATCGAGCGCGGCTTTCGGATAAATCGCAGCGAGTGGTTCATGGGTGCCGCCCAGCCGACGCGTCATCGCCCCGCAGTCCGGGGTGCAAAAGCTGGCGAGCCATTGGAACCAGCCGGCCTCAAGCCGCGGCATGTCAGTGGCGACGACGGCCAGCCAAAGAGTCGGGCAGGCGGTGAGCGCAGCGTGCAGGCCGGCGAGGGGACCGATGCCGGACACGCTGTCCTGCCAAAGTGCAACATCGTCGGGTAATTCCAGCGCGGGTTGGCCGGGCCGCCGCACAACGCCGACCACGCCAGCTCCGGCGGTGCGCAGGAGTTTAACCTGTCGCTGCCAGAGGGGATTCCCGCCGACGACGAGCGCGGCCTTGTCGCGGCCCATGCGGCGGGATTCGCCCCCGGCCAGCACGGCACCGGTCAATTGGCCGGAAGGAATCATACAGAAAATAAGAAGGAGATTTGGCCACAGAAGGCACAAAAGTCACAGAACCAAGCCGTGTCCATTTTTGCGCTTTCTGTGCTTTTTGTGGCCATGCCTTACTTATGTTCGGTCCGCAGCCAGCCGTCGGAGAGGATCCGGCAGCGCAGGCCGCCGCGGCCTTTCAGCCACTCGTGGGCGCCCGGGCCGATGGCCTCGTCCATCCAGTAACAGGGGCGGCATTCCTCGGTGCCCTCAAGCCGCACACTCTGCAGTTCAAACTGCTGACCGATGAGCTCGTTGAGGTCGGCTCCGCTGACGATCAGATTGCGGCGCAAGGCGGCCGGGCGGGCCTGGGGCAGGCTGAGCGCGCGGCAGAGTTCGTCGAAGATCTCCTGCGCGAAGAGCGTGACCTGGCCTTTGTAGTTTTCCTTGTGGTCGAAGTAGCGGTCGCCGCGGAGACCGCGGCCGGCGACGCACTCCACGCTTTCGATTTCGCGGATCTGGAAGGGCGCCGAGCCCAGCCCGTGCCGGCCGAGATAACTGTGTCCGTCCGACACAAAGATGCGGTGGAGCGCGAGGGCGGTGAGGACGGGCGGGGTCATGGGAAAACAGCGGACGGAAACCACTAATGAACACTAATCCGAAAGGGGGACACGAGCCAAAGACAGGTTTGACCACGAACAACACAATAATCCGAACGAGATGATGACCTCAAGGCGCCTATAGGCGCGCGACAATGTATCGCCGTCAGAGATCATGTTTTTGTGCCTCTTTGTGGCAAACATCAGGGGGATGGAATGGGCGACACCGCCACGGCGCTGGCCTTGTAGGCGGGTTGACGCGAGTGTGGATCGTAGGCGGGGAATGTCAGCACATTAACCTCGGCGAAGTGCATCGGCATGAACACCTGCCCCGGTTGCACGATCGGGGTGACGACGGCCAGCGCGGTGGTCGAGCCGCGGCGGGAGCGGACCGCCACGCGGTCGCCGGTGATGACACCGAGCGGGACGGCATCGACGGGGTTGAGTTCGATCCAGGGCAGGTTGGGCGCGAGTTTGCGGAGCACGGCACTCTTGTCGGTGCGCGAGCCGGTGTGCCATTGGGCCGAGGAGCCGCGCCCGGTGTTGAGGAGAAACGGGTAGCCGGCATCGGGCGGTTCAGGCAGCGGCACGGGTTCGTCGAAGAGGAATTTCGCCCGGCCGTCGGGCGTGAAGAATCTTCCGTCGGCGAAAAGCCGGCGCTCAGGTTCAGGTGTCACTGCCTGTGCGTGCGGCCACTGAATGCCGCCGCATTCCTCGATCTGGTCGTAGTCGCGGATGCCCGAAAAATCGCAGGGCTGGCCGCGCGAAAGATCCTTCAGGATCCCAAAGGCGGCGGCCGGGGAGGTCCACCGGTCAAACATCGGACCGCAGCCCCAGGCCTCGGCCACGAGTTGGAAGATGGCGAAGTCGCTCAGCGCCTGGCCGGGAGCCCGGGCGACCTTGCGGGCAAGACCGAGCCGACGCTCGCTGTTGATGAAAATGCCGTCCTTCTCGCCCCAGCCGGCGGCGGGCAGCACGAGGTCGGCCTGCCGGGCGGTCTCGGTCGTCGCATACATGTCCTGCACGACAAGGAAATCGAGTTTGTCGCGGAGCTGCGAGAAACGGCCCGAGCTGATCCAGGAATGCGCCGTATTGGTGGCAATGATCCAGAGAGCGCGGATTTCGCCGGTCTCGACGGCATCAAGGATGCGGTCGTAGGCGCGACTGGCCTGCTGCGGGATAAGTGCAGAGTCGATGCCGAGAATCGCGCCGACATGATGGCGGTGCGCCTCGTTCGCGTAATCGTAGCCACCGATGAGCGAGGTGGCGTTGCCAAAAAGGCGCGAGCCCATCGCGTTGCACTGGCCGGTGATGGAGTTGGCGCCGGTGCCGGGCTTGCCGATCTGACCCGCCATGAGCGAGAGGTTGATCAGCGCCTGGGCGGTACGGGTGGCTTGATGGCTCTGGTTGACGCCCATCGTCCACCAGTAGGAGACGCGCGCGCCGGGCCGGGCGATCAGTTCAGCCGTGCGCATGAAATCAGCCGGGGGCAGGCCGGTCTCGGCGGCGACGCGTTCCGGAGTGAAGGCTTCGACGAAGCGGGCGAAGTCGTCATAGCCCGTCGTGTGCTCGCTTACAAACGCCGGATCCACCGCGCCGCGCTTGATGAGTTCGCGGGCGAGGCCGTAGAGCAAGGTGATGTCGCTCTTGGGCCGGGCCGGCAGATGTAGAGTGGCGGCCATGGCCGTCTCGGTGCGGCGGGGATCGACCACGATGATGGCGGGGTTGCGGCGGTTGCGCATCACGCGCTGCCACATGATGGGGTGGGCAATGCAGGGATTGGCCCCGACGAATACCAGTACATCGCTCTCCTCGAAGTCGGCGTAGGTGAACGGCGGCGCATCGAAACCGTAGGATTGCTTGTAGGCCACGTGCGAGGTGGCCATGCACTGGCGGGTATTGCTGTCGATGTCGGCGATGCCCATGCCGAACTTCGTGAGCGCGCCGAGCAGGGCCATTTCCTCCATCACGATCTGGCCGGTGCTCAGCACGGCGACGGCGCCTGGGCCGTGCGCGGTTTGGATGGATTTCAGCTTGGTGCAGAAAGTCGTGAGCGCCTGTGTCCAGTCCACCGGCTGAAGCACGCCGTGAGCATCGCGGAGGAGCGGGGTGGCTGCGCGGTCGTCGGCGCCGAGGGGGGTCAGGGCCTCCCAGCCCTTGGGACAGGCCATGCCGAGGTTGACCGGGTAGTCGGCGTCGGGGGTGAGATTGATGGCTTCGCCTGCGGCGTTGAGATGGATCGTAAGCGAGCAGCCGGTGCTGCAGAAACCGCAGATGGACTTGGCGGTGCCGACCGGCGCCAGTCGCGATGGTACGCGACCCAAACCAAAATCGCCCGGATGCTGGACGAGTTCGGTCGTCATCGGGCCGGACCGGGCGTGCAACAGATCGTCAATGGCGCTCATGCCCCGCCTCGTTTGCTGCCGGGATCAGGCTGGCCCGGCATCTTGGGCGCGTCCACGGCGCGGAAGAACAGATACCGTTCAGCCAGTTCACCGAGCAGGGCCAGACCGAGGGCCGGCCATGCGGCCACCACCGGGACCGAACCACTCGCCACCATGAAGGGAAGCAAAATGCCTCCGAAGATTGCGGCGGCACCGCGCAGTTCGTTGGCGGAGCGCAGCGGGCCGGTCAGCAGCAGGGCCGTCTGCCGGGCCGGCGAAGGCGGCTGGTCGGATCCATCGCGGAGTGGCGCCAGCGCGCCGGCTTCGAAGGCGAGCTTCAGGATGGTGGCGATGACCAGCGCGTAGCCGAGGGCAAGAGGCGCGCCCGGGGCCGTGAGCGCGCCGGCGAGACCGAGGATTACCGCGCTGCCGAAGAAGCGTGGCGCGGTGTTCGCGAAACGCCAAAACACGCGATGCGTGTCGGCATAGATCATCACGGAGCAGAACAGGCCGAGTCCGCCGAGGACGGCCGTGCCGATCGCGAGACTGGAGCGCAGCGGACCGGGGGCGAGCGGCAGCCAGCCGAGGCGGACCGCCACGTAGGTGGTGGCCAGCGGAAACCAGACGCCGAACACGACTGCCTCGCGGCTGAACCAGCTGCGGCGCAGGTTGAGGAATACTTTCCAGGCTCGCAGAGGCTGGCCCAGGTGCAGGGCCGCGAGCGCCAGGCCGGCGGCTCCGGCCAGCCAGCCACACACGGCGAGCGCGGGGGTGGAGAGCGAGAGGGCCTTGTCGGCCACGCCGCAACCGACGGCCATGGGCATCAGCATCAGGAGTGCGACCAGCGGCCAGTGCGGCGGCTGCGGGCGAAGCACGGTATTGTCGGCGGGACGGGTGTCGGCTGGTGCAGGGCGTTTCGAGAGATAACGGGTGGTCGGCTGGGTGTAGGAGGGATCGGGCGCGGAGGGGAGGAACCTGGATGTGTCGGGGCGCAAAGTCCCATTCACACTCACATGCAACTCCACCTTGACGATTTTGATGGCGTGCGTCGGGCAGGCTTGGACACACGCGGGAGCCTCACCGGCCCCGAGTCGCTGGTGGCACATGTCGCATTTCCGCACGATGCCGAGCCGCTCATTGTATTTCGGCACATCGTAGGGGCACTTCAAAATGCAATACTGGCAGCCGATGCACTGGTCGTCGAGGTGGCGGACGATGCCGGTGACGGGATCTTTCTCATAGGCGAGAACCGGGCAGCCGTTGAGGCAGCCGGGATCGGCGCAATGGTGGCAGGCGGTGGTGACCGTCTGCTGGTAGGGTGCGGCGGTGGTGCCGCCCTGGATGAAACCGACGTCGCGCCACGCCTCGGTGTCGTCGAGGCCGTTGAGGGAGTGGCAGGCGACGACGCAGGCCTTGCAGCCGGTGCACGAGTCGAGGTCGACCTCGAAGGCGTATTGTTCGCCCGGCCCGGGCGCGGTGAGGGGGATAAGGTCGGCGTGAGTCTTTGAGCTGAAGTTCCCGAGGCGTGACCGGTCATAGGACTCCGCGGCACGCACGACGGGTGTCTGCAGCCGGCCCTGTTCGGCCAGCAGCTCGTCAACCAGGGCGAGCAGGGGGGGCTGGCGGGGCGCGACCATCAATAGACATCGCGTTGGTAGCGCTTGGTGGACCTGAGGGATTGGACGTAGGCGGCCGCAGCCTCGGGGGATTTTCCACCGGCCTTTTCGATAACCTGATGCAAGGCCGCGTCGACGTCTTTCGCCATGCGGGAGGCGTCGCCGCAGACGTAGAAGTGGGCGCCTTGCTCGAGCCAGGCGTACAGCTCGGTCGCGGCGTCGAGCATGCGGTGCTGGACGTAGATTTTCTCCACCTGGTCGCGGGAGAAGGCGAGGTCGAGCCGCGTGAGCGTGCCGGCCATTTGGAGGGCGGTCAGTTCCTCGCGATACAGAAAGTCTGCCGCCGCTTTCTGGTCGCCGAAGAGCAGCCAGTTTTTGCCCTTCGCCCCGGTCGCCTGTCGCTCGGCGAGGAAGGCGCGGAACGGGGCGATGCCCGTGCCGGGGCCGACCATGATCATCGGTGTGTCGCCACTGGCGGGCGGGCGGAACGCTTTGTTGGAGTGAATGAAGACCCCGACTTTGCCGGCGGCGAGGCCGCGTTCGGCAAGGAAGGTGGAGCATACGCCCTTGCGGGGACGGCCGTCCTTCTCGTAGCGGACCGCACCGACGGTGAGGTGCACCTGGCCGGGATGCGCCTTGGGCGAGGAGGAGATGGAGTAGAGGCGCGGCTGGAGTTTTTTGAGAACGGCAACCAAGGCTGCCGGGGTTGGTTTCGTGGGCGCGCCCACAAGAGCATCAATAACGTGGTGGGGAGCTTGGGCTGTTAAGGTGGGCGGGGCTTTATGCCCCGGCTCAAGTCCAGTGTCGGGGCGTAAAGCCCCTCCCACAAGACTGAGCAACTCAGCCGCCGGCTTGCCGAGATCGTAGCACTCCGTCAGGGCACGCCGCAGGGGCAGCTCGCCGGCGGAGGTGGACACGGCCTCCTCGCCATCGCAACCGAGTGCGGCCAGCACGTCGGCGACGAGCGCGGGGCAATTTTGAGGAATGACGCCGAGGGCGTCACCGGTCTCGTAGTCCAGGCCGGAACCCTCGAGGGAAAACTCAACGTGATTGACCTCCTTGGCCGAGCCGGGGCCGTTGAGATTGCGGACGGTCAGTACAGGTGCGGAGAAGGGGTTCTTTTTCGAATACGCGGGCTCATCATCCGCCGGAACCTCCTTGACTGCGATCGATGGCACGGGATTCGCGGATGGATTCGTTCCCGCAGTTTGGGACAATGCCGTCAGCGCGGTGTCGAGCCACGTGGTGAACAGGGCGTCGTAATCGAGGTCGCAATCCACGCGCGAAAGGACCCGGTGGGCCCCAAGTTTTTCGAGGCGACTGTCAAAATCCTTTCCGCACTGGCAGAACTGGGGGTAGTTCGTGTCGCCCAAGGCGCAGACGGAGAAATGCAGGCTGGCCAGCGAGGCAGCGCCGCCGGCCGCCAGGGCGGCATGCAACGCCTTGGCCCCGTCGGGTGGCTCGCCATCCCCGTAGGTGCTCACGATCACGAGCACATTCTGCTCTTGGGCAAGCTGGGCCGGAGTGAAGGCAGCCATGTCCATGACGGTGGCGGCGTAACCGCGTTTACCGGCCTCCTTGGCGGCTTTTTTGGCCAAGCCCTCGGCGGTGCCCGTCTGCGAGCCGAAAAGAATCGTGAGGGACTTGAGGGCGTTCGCCGGGGCGGCGCCGCGGGCGGCGACGGGATCGACCTGACCCCGGGCCACGAGCCCGGCGAAATAGCCGTTGAGCCAGGCCCGTTGTTCGACCGTAAACGGCGCGGAATCAGGAATGACGGGGACAGACTGGTTCATGTGGAGAGCAGTTCCTGCAGTTCCTTGACCGGAAGACGCCGGCTCCACTCGACGAAGCTCTCGCCGCTTTGCTTTTTCCCCTGATAAGTGCGGAGGATATGTTCGGTCAGCGCGGGCACCTCGGAGGCGCGCACGCCGCGGAAGATCTCGCGGGCGATGCCCTGCTCGTGGCCCATGCCGCCGCCGAGGACCACGTGATAGCCCTCGGCGCCATCGGTGAGCTTGGCCCCGACCAAGCCGATGTCGCCGCAGTAGTGCTGGGCGCAGGAGTTGGGACAGCCGGTGAAGTGAATGTTAACCGGTGAATCGAGTTCGACGCGGCTGCCCAGGTGCTTCATCAGGGCGACGGCATGGGCCTTGGTATCGCTGGCCGAGTATTTGCAGCCCTTGCTGCCCGTGCAGGCGATGATCCCGCCGACGGCGAGCGAGGCTTCGGTGAAGAAGCCCGCGCGACCCAGGCCGCGCCGGACCGTCTCGGCGAAGGCATCGGGAATGTGCGGCAGGAGGACGCTCTGCCACACGGTGAGGCGGATTTCACCCTTGCCGTAATGGGTGGCGAGGTCGGCCAGCTGACGCATCTGCCGTGCAGTCATCCGGCCGACGGGCGCGCCGGCCCCGACGGAATTGAAGCCGCGCTGCGCCTGACGGGTGACACCCAGCCATCCGTGCTTGAGATGCGGCCGGCGGGGCTCGCACGCCGCAAGGGGGAGGCGGGTCAGGGGGAAGGCGAGTTTTCTCTGGGTCTCGGTGAGAAATTTCTCCACGCCCCATTTCTCGAGGAGGTACTTGAGCCGGGCCTTCTTCCGGTTGGTGCGGTCGCCGTGTTCGTTGAACACCCGCAACATCGCCGCGGACACCGCGACGGAATCGGAAGGCTTGATGAGCAGGCCCGTGTCGCGGGCAAAGTCGCCGTGGCCGGAAATGCCGCCGAGCTCGACGCGGAAGTAGACCCCGGGTTCAGGCCGGGGCGCGGCCGGGTCGTCCGCCGGGGCGGCGGCGAGGGATTTTTCCGTCACGCGGACGGCGAGAAAACCGATGTCGTTCGTGTCGGCGGCGGTCGAGAGGGAGCCGCCGGTGTCGAAGGCCACGTTGAATTTGCGCGGGAGGCCGAAGAGATCGCGGTGATTGAGGATGTAGTGGTGCAGGCCCTTGGCGAAGGGGCGCACGTCGAGCAACTCGCCGGGATCGAAGCCGCTGTTGGGCGAGGCCGTGATGTTACGGACATTGTCGGCCCCGGCGCCGCGCGAGGTGAGGCCGAGTTCCTGCAGGCGGACGAGCACGCGGATGATGTCGCGCGGCCGGAGCTCGCGGATCTGGAGATTGGCCCGGGTGGTGAGGTGGGCGCACCCGGCACCCCACTCGGCGATCTCGGCGATGCCCTGCAACTGGGTGGCGGTGAGTTCGCCGGCGGGGAGCCGCAGGCGCAGCATCAGGCTGTCCTGGGCCGGGGCGACGTAGAAGAGGCCGTGGAACTTGAAGCGAAAAGTATCGGCCTCGTCCGGAAACTTGTCGGCGTCGGCATGGGCGACGAGTTTTTCCCAGATATCGAGGGGATTCTCGTCGTATTTCCAACGCTCGGGCTTGCAGAGGTCGCCGAGCGGGGTGCCGAAGACAGAGTCCGCAGCGGGGGGCAGGGCGAGATTCGCGGTGGCTTCGCCCGGGCTGGCGGTCAGCCGGCCCGAGGCGGTTTGCCCCACAAAGGGAGCCTGCACCGCGAGCGCGGAAAGAAAGCCCTCGAGATATTGCTTTTGCTCCGGGGTGAAACCGGTGGCGGATTCGGCAGCGGGAGCAGGCATGGAGGGAAGCTCAGGCCCGGACCGGCTCCGCCGCCGGAACGACGGGGGGAACGGACACGGCGCTCTTGGCGGGATTATAAGTCCAGTAGAGGAACAGGCCGGTGAAGAGGAACCCGCCGACAAAATTGCCGAGGGTGACGGGCAGCTGGTTCCAGAGCCACCAGTCGGAGAAGCTGACCTTCGCGCCCAGCAGCATGCCGGTCGGGATGAGGAACATGTTGACGACCGAGTGTTCAAAGCCCTGGCCGAAGAAAGTGAGGATGGGCAGCCACATGGCGGCAATCTTGCCGAGGGTGGAATGGGAGGTGAGGGCCATGACCACCCCCAGGCAGACCATCCAATTGCAAAGGACCGCCTTCACAAAGACCGTGACCAGACCCGCCGTGCCGTGCGCGGCGTAACCGGTGGTCTTGGCCTCGGCGATGGAGATGATCTTGAGTGCGATGCCCGAGGGTGCCTCTGTCCCCATGCTGGTCAGGGCGACATAGAGCAGAATCCCATAGGCGACGCTGCCGGCCAGATTGGCGACGAAGACCCAGCTGAGGTTGGTCAGCACCCGACCCCAGGAGCGGCGGCCATCGACCGCCGCCAGGGTCACGGTGGCGAAACTGCCGGTGACGAGCTCGAGGCCAAGAAGCACAATCATCACGAAGCCGACCGGAAACACGAGGGCACCGACCAACGGCGTGTTGGTCTGCGCGGTGGCGGTGAACGCGAGGCTGGTCGCAAAGCCGAGCAGGGCGCCAGACAGGAAGCCGCGGATCAGCAGGTCTTTCACCGGCAAGGCGGCCTTGTTTTCGCCTGAGACGAGCATGTTCTTAACGAGTTCGGTAGGTTTGATATAGTCCATGGGGCTGTTTTGGTTTGTCCCATGGATTTAGCGTGTGGCATGCCAATCGACCCCGCCTCAGCTATAAACAGAACGGTAATAATTCATCAGCCGGATGAATCACATTCATGCTGGTTGGATGTCGCCGTCCTGATCTTAAAGATTCAGCGTGAGCTGGATATAGACATAACCGGCATCCTTGGAGCCGACAGCTGCGAGGGACTGCTTAATATAGTCGCCGCGGTAGTAGTGGGCCACGGCGGTTTCGATCTGGGCGTAGGGCCGGAAGGTCCATGCGGCGACGAAATCCACCTCGGTGCCGAGCTGACGGCTGTAGGAGGGGTTGATGCGGTAGCCTTTGCCGCTGCCGACGGCTGCGGCCGTGAAATTACGCGGCACACCGCCGACATTATACCAAAAATCGGTGGTGTGATCGAGGAGCTGCCAGTGGGCCTCGGCGGCGAGACTGATGTTGGCGCGGGGCTTGACGGTGAAAACGGCCCGGAGGTCATGCAGGTTTTGCAGGCTGTTCAGATCCATGTAGCCATAGTGAAGGTGGGTCGTGGCGAAGAGATTTTGGAAAGTCTGGCTCGTGCCATCGGCGGAGTTCTTGTCGCCGGAGGCGTAGCTGTAGAGCAGACCGAGGCGCGGTTGCCAGGAATGCTCGGTCCAGGTGTAGCCGCCTTGGAGGACGAGGGCGTAGGCGTCCTGCTTGAGACGTGGAGCGGCCAGCGCGGCGGCGACCGTGGTGGCGGGGAAGACTGCGGTGCGGTTGCCGAACTGGTGCATGAGCTCGATGCCGTAGTCCCATGAGTCGTAGGCGAGCGGCTTGGACTTGATGCGCAGCCCGGACGTGTAGAGATCCTGGGCGCCGGGGAAACGGAAGGGCGCGGAGACGCCGGTCCAGTTGTCGGTGGCGATACCGCGCTCGACATTGCGGGCGAGCACGTAGGCTTCGACGATCTCGTTCTTGGCGAGAGTGGGGAAGTTAAAATATGCGCCGGAGAAGTGGTCCTGCGAATTGGACTTGTTCAGGTGGTTGTGGACGTTGTAGACCAGACCGCCGGTGAAGACGTCCACGCCGAACAGGGCGTTCTGCCAGCGAACCTTGATCGCGTCGAACGTGCGGGCGTTGTTGTTCCAGCGGAAGTGGCCGACCAGACGCTGGTCGCCGTAGACGAGTTCCTGGCGGCCGATCTTCACCGAGACGGGAAATTCCTTGTGGTTACCGATGAAGAGAAAGGCCTGGTGCACGTCGATCGGGCCATCGCGCTCGGCGAGGCCCTGGCCGGCGGCAGTGGCACTGAAGCGTTCGTCATTAAAGGAGTAGCTGGAGCGGCCCTCGACGAGGAAGTTCCACGCCTTGGCGGTGTAGCCGACGCGCGGCATCACGCGGGTGAGGGAGTAGTGGTTGTTGTTGTCATCCTGCGGGCGCAGCGAGAAATCCCAGTTGGAGCCGGCTTTGGTGAAGCCGGCGTCGTCCTTGCTCTCGTAGCGGTAGCGGACGTTCACGCCGATGTCCCACGCGCTGGCGTAGACATTGTCGGTGCGGAGCCGGTCGTTGATGTAGCCCGGGAAGGGCCGGGCCGGCGGCGGGGGCATGTATTGGGCGCGGAGTGCCGGGAGGGCGGTGCAGGTAAGCGCGAGGAGCGCGGCGAGGCGGAGGAGTGAGTTCATAGTGCTGGTTTGGTCGGTGGCGGGAAATCAGGCCGGGGTGAGCGCACTAAGAAAACGTTGGATGCCGGAGCGGTTGGACCCGTTCGCCGGCGGCGGGGTGGCCGCGGGGGTGGCGGACGGAGCGGGGCGGTGGTGGGAGCGTTCCTCGAGGAAGCCGATGAGTTCCTCCCGGAGACGGTAATACTCGGGATCCTCCAGCAATTGCTTGCGGGAGCGCGGGCGGGGAAACGTGATTTCCAGGATCTCGCCGACGGTGGCGGCGGGGCCGCTGGTCATCATGACGACGCGGTCGGAGAGGAAGAGAGCTTCATCCACATCGTGCGTCACCATGAGGGCCGTCTTCTGGTCCTTCTGCCAGAGGTCGATCAACACCTGCTGGAGCTCGACGCGCGTGAGGGAGTCCAGCATGCCGAAGGGCTCGTCGAGCAGGAGCATCTTGGGTGACAACGCGAACGCGCGGGCGATGCCGCAGCGCTGGCGCATGCCCTGCGAGAGTTCGGCGGGTTTTTTGTGCAGGGCGTCACCGAGGCCGACCACAGTGAGGTAATACTCGACGATCTGGCGGCGTTCCTCGGCGTCGGCGGTGTAATAGACCTGCTCGACCCCGAGCATGACGTTCTCAAAGGCGGTGAGCCACGGCAGCAGGCAGGGCGACTGGAAGACGACGCCCCGATCAGGGCCGGCACCGGTGACCTCCTTGCTGGCCAGCACGATGCCGCCGGTGGTGACGTCGGTCAGGCCCGCGACCATGGAGAGGACAGTGGACTTGCCGCAACCCGAGTGACCGATGAGGGTGATGAACTCGCCTTTGCGGATGCGCAGGTCGAAGTTTTCAACGATCACGGCGGAGCCCTTGGGCGTCTCATACACTTTGCCGAGCTGGGAGATTTCGAGAAACGAACTCATGAGACGGTGGTTATTCCGGCCTCACGCAAAGGAGCCGGTGTTTCGTTGCGACCTTGGCGGACGTGGCGTGAGGAAAGTGACTGGATGCAGGTCATGAGCTGAGGGCGACAACCTCTTCCTTGACCTCGCTGGGCCGGAGAGGACGGCGGCGGTCGGTGCGGGGCTGGTCGAGATTCTCAGGCAGGATGTCGGGCAGGATGAGCTTCTGCCGGACGGTGGATTTGCGGCGCTCACCGTAGCCGAGGAGCTCGTTGGTGACCAGGGCGCGGAGACGCTTGAACTCGGGGTTGTGGTTGAGGGCCTTGCGGTCGCGTGGGCGGTCGAGCGAAACGGTAAAGGATGGTCCGAGCGTGGCGCCGGGTCCGGGTGTGAGCGGGATGATGCGGTCCGCGAGGAGGAGGGCCTCGTCCACGTCGTTGGTGATGAGGACGACGGTCTTCTTGTCCTTTTCCCAGATGCGCTCGAACTCGTCCTGCAGCGTGGCGCGCGTGAGGGCGTCGAGGGCGGAGAGTGGTTCGTCGAGCAGCAGAATCTGCGGATCCATCGCGAGCGCACGGGCGACCGAGACGCGCTGGCGCTGGCCGCCGGAGAGCTCGCGGGGGAGTTTGTGCGCGTGCGGCGTCAGGTTGACCGTGGCGATGGCGGTTGCGGCGAGCAGGCGTCGTTTCTCGGCCGAGTGGTTGGGAAACACCTGGTCAACGGCGAGGGCGATATTCTCGGTGACGGTGAGCCAGGGCAGGAGCGAATAGTTTTGAAAGACCATGCCGCGGTCGGGTCCGGGCGCGGTGATCTCAAGGTCGTTCAGCTTGACCGTGCCCGAGTCGGGCCGGGTGAGGCCGGCGATCAGCGAGATGAGGGTCGTCTTGCCGGAGCCGGAGTAGCCGACGATGGCGACGAACTCGCCGCGCTCGATGGCGAGGTTGACGCTGGAGAGCACGGGCGGGCCGCCGAAACCCTTGGAAACGCTGGTGAGTTCGAGAAAGGCCATGGGATCAGACCGATTTGAAGCGGCGTTCGAGGACGCTCATCAGACGGTCGAGGACGAAACCGACGAGGCCGATGGTGATGATCGAGAGAATGATGTGCTCGTAAATGAGCGCGTTGTATTCCTGCCAGAGGAAGCCACCGGCGCCGGGCCGGCCCGTGAGCATCTCGGCGGCGACGATGGCCAGCCAGGCGATGCCGAGCGACAATCGGAAGCCCGTGAACATGTGGGGCAGCGTCGCGGGGAGGAGGATCTTCGTGAGAGTCTTCCAGCGCGAGAGCTTGAGGACGCGCCCGACGTTGAGGAAATCCTGCGGCACGGCGCGCACGCCCACCGCGGTGTTGAGCACGGTCGGCCACATGGCGCAGATGGCGATGGTGAACAGCGCGCCATAGGTGCCGGCTTCCTTGCCGGCGTTCATGAAGAGCACCAGGCCAAGCGGGAGCCAGGCCAGCGGTGAGACGGGACGCAGGATCTGGATGATCGGGTCGAAGGTCTTGGTGAAGGTCTTCGAGAGCCCGAGGCAGAAACCGATGGGCGTGCCGACGATGAGGGCGATGGCGTAACCTTGGGCGACGAGGATCAGTGAATACCAGGTGAAGCGCAAAATGCCCTGGTCCATCTCCCCGCGCTTGGCGAAGGGTTGGAGCACATACTCGCGGCTGGATTCCCAGGTCTTGGCGGGCGAGGGCAGGTTGGTCGCCCAGGTATTGCTGGAGATGGCCCAGAGAACCAGGACGACGCCGAAGCCGATGAGAGGCAATACCAGCCAGTCGAGTTTGAAGGATTTCATGGAGAAGAAAGTCCTGCCTCACGCAGAGGTCGCAAAGTACGCAAAGGTAGTAATTTCAGGAGCATGGCGGCCGTGGCGTGAGGCATTTGGGTTATCCCTTCAGGTTTTTCACGGCGAAGCCGGTGGCGTAGGCCTCGGGGCTGGCCGGGTCGAAGGTCGCACCGTCGAAGAGCGTTTCGGGCGTGAGGTCGGCGCCGTCGTGGGCGTAGCCGATTTCCTTCATGGCCTCCTCATAAAGGTCGGCGCGCATGACGCGCTTGGCGATGCCGTCGTAGTCCGGCGTGCCGGTGACCATGCCCCAGCGGCGGTATTGCGAGAGGAACCATTTCGCACACTTGGCCTGCGGATAGTTGCAGTTCCGCTTGCTGTAATGCATGTAGAACTCGTCGTTCACCTTGCGGCCGTCGCCGTAGTCCAGTTTGCCCTGGAGGCGGCCGAGGATGATTTCCTTCTGACAGTTGATGTAGGTGGCCTTGGAGACGATGTCGCACTGCTCGACGCGGTTTTCCATGACATCGAGCCACACGCTGGCCTCGTGCAGGGCCTTGAGGACGGCCTTGACCGTCTTCGGGTTCTTGAGGGCGAATTCCTCGGTGAAGGCACAGACCTTTTCGGGGTGGTCCTTCCAGATGTCCTGCGTGGTGACGGAGGTGAAGCCGATCCCGTCGGCGATGGCGCGGGCGTTCCACGGCTCGCCGACGCAATAGCCGTCCATCTTGCCGATCTTCATGTTGGCGACCATCTGCGGGGGCGGGACGGTAATGAGGGTGACATCCTTGTCGGGATTGATGCCGCCGGCGGCGAGATAGTAGCGCAGCCAGAGGGCGTGGGTGCCGGGCGGAAAGGTCTGGGCGAAGGTGAGCGGTTCGCCGAGCTTGTTGGCCTGGTCGGCGAAGGGCTTGAGGGCCTTGGGGTCGGCGCCGACCTTGCCCTTCCACTCGGCCTTGAGCGTGATGGCCTGGCCGTTGCGGTTGAGGATCCACGGGATCACCATCGGTTTCTTGGGCGAGCCGGCGAGACCCATGGTCGAGGCTAGCGGCATGCCGAGGAGCATGTGCGTGGCCTGGATGGAGCCGGTGGAGAGGTTGTCACGGATGGCGGCCCAGTTGGCGCCCTTCGTGACGGTGGAGTTGATGCCGTATTTCTTGAAGAAGCCCTTCTCGTGCGCGATGACGTTGGGCGAGCAGTCGGTCAGCGCGATCATGCCGAAGTTGAGGTCGGGCGTCTCGGGGGCGTCGGACACGGAGCCGGCGGTGGCGGCCCAGCTTTTGTTGCCGAGGGCGGCCCAGAGGGCGGCGGCACTGGTGAGAGTGACGCCCTTGGAAATGAACTCCCGGCGGTTAAGCGGGGACGAACGCCCCGCCGTGGAGCTTGGTTGATGGTGGTGCATAGGTGGTGTCAAGGTTTGCAGTGGCTTCGCGATACAAGTCCTCGCGAAAAAGACGGCGGGGTAAGCTGGGGGAAAGCTGGGCGCGGGGCAGGAGGCCCGTGGTGACGAGCTCGTTCTGCAGGGTGACGGCGCGGGCCGCAGTGGGGGCGTTGGCATCGCCTCTGCTGAAGACATGAAAGTCAGGCACGGATTCTGTGTGGTCTGGCCGGCAGGTAAATTGGCCGAGCAGCGTCGGGGCGATCACGCTGGATGGAAGATCGAGATAGGCGGGCGTGGAGAGTATTTCAGCGAGGTCAGGGCGATGCTGGGGTTCGTCACACCAGGCAGCAGCCTCGGCGAGAGCGACGATGAGCCGGGCGTGCACCTCCGCGTGCCGCTCGGCGAAACCGCTGCGGACCATCAGCACTTTCTCGACATGGCCGGGGGAGAGCGCGGCGCTCCAGGCCGGACACCAGCCTGCACCGTGCTGCACCGCCAGGGTGTTCCAAGGTTCACCGGCGCAGTAGCCGTCGAGCGTGCCGGCGACGAGATTGCGGAACATCTGGGCCGGTGGCACGACGGCGATGCGCACGTCGCGCTCGGGATCGAGCCGAACGGCCTGCAACCACTGCCGCAGCAGCACGTGGTGCATCGAGTAGGGAAACACGATGCCAAAGGTGAGCTTGTTTTCGCCGCGGCGACGGAGCGCTTCCTCGCGCAACGTGGCGGCATCGCGCACGCCGGCCTGCCACAGCCGGTTGGACAGGGTGATGGCATTGCCGTGAAGATTGAAGACAAAGCCGGTGCAGACATCGGCGGGCGCGCAACCGAGGCCGAGCTGGGCGGACCAAAGCATCGGGGCCGGGGCATGGGCGGCGTCGAGTTCGCCATAGGTTACCTTGTCGCGGATCGTGGCCCAGCCGACTTCGCGGCAGAGCTCGACCTTGAGGCCGCGCCGCGCAAAACAGCCCCGTTCCTGCGCCACCACCAGGGGAGCAGCATCAGTCAGCGCCAAAAAACCGATGCGCACCGGGCGGCCAGCGCGAAGGGAAGAGGCTAAGGTGGTGGCGGGCATTCAGGCCACAGCTTAGCGCGTGACGTGCCAGCCGGCTGATTTGGCCTGATTACTGCTCTTTAAAGAATTCATGCACCCAATGAGTCTCATTCATGCTGCGGCTGGTAGTTTCGGCCCATGAAGAACAACGCATTCGATACCCGGCAGTTGCTGGCCTTCGCCGCCTTGGCGCGGCTGGGCAGCTTCACGCGCGCAGCGCAGGAACTGTTTCTCACGCAGAGTGCGATCAGCCATACCATCAAGGCATTGGAAGAGCAGGCCGGCTGCCGGCTCTTCGAGCGCGCCGGCCGGCGCGTGGCCCTGACGCAATCGGGCGAACAGTTTCTGCGACACGTGGACAAAATCCTCGGCGAGATGAAGTCGGCCCGCCGGGGTCTCGATGAACTCTCGCGCTGGGGCCACGGCCGGCTGCGAGTGGGTGCGAGCACCACCGCCTGCCAGTATATCCTGCCGACGGTGCTGCGGGAATTCAAACAGAGCTTCCCCAAGTGTGTCATCACGATCGATCCGGGCGACCACGCCCGGCAGATGGAGCTGCTGCTGAACAACCGCATCGATCTCGCCCTGATGCTCGAACCGGAAGGAAAGAAGGAGCTCAACTTCGTGCCGCTATTTTCGGACGAGATGCGCTTCCTCGTGGCACCAGGCCACCCATGGGCCCGGGCGGGCCGCGTGCAGCGCGACACCTTTGAGGAACAGACCCTCATCCTCTACAACCACACGAGCTACACCTTCCGGCTGGTGAAGGATCATTTTCGCACCGAGGGCCTGCCGCTGAACAATATCCTCGAACTGGGCAGCATGGACGCGATCAAGGAGCTGGTGAAAATCGGCCTCGGCGTCGGCATTCTGGCTCCGTGGGTGGCCGTGGCGGAGTTGTCATCGGGAGCGCTGGTGTCACTGCCGCTGGGCAAACGCAAGCTGCGGCGCCAGTGGGGCGTCGGGCACCTGCACGGCCGGCGGCTTTCGCTGGGCGAGGAGACCTTCGTCGGTCTCTGCAAATCCGTGACGCACGAGCTCGCCGGCCGGGGCACCAGTGCCGTGGCATGAAAAAGCCCGCGCTGTGGGGCGCGGGCGGGCAAGGTGCGGGCGCAGCAAACTCAGCCTTTCACGACAATCTTCACGCTCTCGAGCGCGACGCGGTCGATGGGCGTGCTCTTCTCGCCGCCGCCGCCCGACTTGGTCGGCACAGCTGCGATGCGCTCCAGCACATCATCGCCATCACAGAGTTGTCCGAAGGCGGTGTATTGGCGGTCGAGAAATTTGGCTTCGCCGTGACAGATGAAGAATTGCGAACCGGCCGAGTCGGGCTGGGCGGAGCGGGCCATGGAGACGACGCCGCGGATGTGGGACTTGGCGTTGAACTCAGCCTTGATCTTGTAACCGGGGCCGCCCGTGCCGGGCATGCCCGTCTCGCCGGTCTTGGTGTTGGGGCAGCCGCCCTGGATCATGAAGCCCTTGAGGATGCGATGAAAGGCGGTGCCGTCATAAAAGCCCTCGCGGGCAAGCTTTTTGAAATTCTCGACGGTCTTGGGGGCGACGTCGGGCCAGAAGGCGATGGTCATGTCACCATAGCTGGTCTTCAGCACGGCGACTTCGTTGGTGGGGGCGTTATTGCTCATGGAAAAGAAGCCAAAAAGCCGGTCGCGCGCCGGGTCGCAAGAACCAAATGGACACGGTCTGTCCCGATTGACTCACTGGCGCGGTGCGATTCGCGAAAGTCACCCTGCAGGGTTTCCGCAATCTGCCGCTGGCCGAGGTCGAACTCGCTGGGCGGCGGACATTTCTGTGCGGGGCCAACGCGCAGGGTAAGACCAATTTCCTCGAGGCCCTCGGCTATGTGACGGCGCTGCGTTCGTTTCGCGGGGCGGAAGCGCGGGCGCTGATCGGGCTGGGCCAGCCGCAGGCGGGCATGGCGTTCAGTCTGGAGCATGAGCGGTTCGGCGCGAGCCAGGTGGCGATCAGCCTCACGCCGGAGGGTCGCGATGTCATGTGGGAACAAGGTCGCGTGGCGCGGCTGGCGGACTTCATCGGCCGGTTTCCCACGGTGGTGTTCTCGGCACAGGACAACCAGTTTCTGCGCGGCCCGCCTTCGCTGCGGCGCCGCTGGCTCGACCTGACACTGGCCGCGATGGATCCGGCTTACCTGCAGGCCTTGCAATCCTACACGCGCGCCGTGGCCGAGCGGAACATCCTGCTCAAGCAGGGCGGGCGCGACACCGGGGCAATCGAGGCGTTTGAGCACGAGCTGGCGATCCACGCCGCGACACTCGGGGTCGCGCGCAGGGCGGGCGTGACGGCGTTGGGTGGGTTGTTTCACGCGGCGCATGCCCGGTTGGTGCCGGAGGGAGAATCCGCCGGACTGGTCTATGCGCCCGACACGGTTGCGGTCACGGCGCAGGACTACGCCGCTTTGCAGGCAAAGAACCGGCTGCGCGACACGCTGCTGAAATCAACCGAGCGCGGGCCGCACCGCGATGATCTGGAACTGCTGCTGAGCGGCCGGCCGGCGCGGCAATTTGCGTCGGAGGGACAGCAGCGCTGCCTCGTCATCGCCCTGCGACTGGCGCAGGCGGCGTATTTCAAGGCACAGGGTGGAGTCACGCCCGTGTTGCTGTGTGACGATGTGCTCGGCGAACTCGATCCGTCGCGCCGCGCGCGCTTCTGGGCGTCGCTCGACGGTGATCCCCAGGTCATCGCGACCGGCACGGCTTTGCCTGAGACGTCGGGCTGGCAGTTGTTGCGGGTGGAGGACGGTCGGATTACCGCATGACCTATGCCTGTCATACTGAGCGAAGCGAAATATCCAGCAGGATGTGCGCTTGCGATCGCCAGCCTGGGTTTGAACCCTGTCGCCTTTGGTTCGGTAACTTCGTTGCATGCGCCCAGAATGACAAACAAGGATGATTTTTCTTATGACCTTTGAACCCTGGCAGTGGGCGCTGCTCATCGTGGCCGCGACCATCTCGGGATTTTCCAAAACCGGCATCCCGGGCGTTTCCATTCTGTCCGTCGGCATATTCACAAACGTGCTGCCGGCCAAAATGGCGACCGGGGTGGTGCTGCCGTTGCTGATCTTCGCCGATATGTTCGCCTACTTTGTCTACCGGAAAAACCTGAAATGGCGCCGGGTCGGCCGTCTCCTGCCATGGGCGGTCGCCGGGGTGGTGCTGGGCTGGCTGGCGCTGGGCCGGATCGACAACCGGCAGACCGCCCGGCTGATCGGCGTGATCATCGCTTTGATGCTGGCGCTGCACTTGTGGCGCCGCCGGAAAAAATCCGAGGAAGCGGCGGCACACGCGCCGGTGTGGTTCGGGCCGGTCATGGGATTGTTTGCCGGGATCAGCACGATGATCGCCAATGCCGCCGGACCCGTAATGACGCTTTACCTGCTCGCGATGCGGCTGAACAAACTTGAGTTTCTCGGCACGAGTGCGGCGTTTTTCCTGCTGATCAACTGGATCAAGGTGCCCTTCGCGGTCCAGCTCGACCTCATTAATATTTCAAGTCTTGGGCTGAATTTGTGGCTGCTGCCGGCGGTGGCGCTGGGGGCGCTGCTCGGCCGGCCCGTGGTGGAACGGGTGAACCAAAAGGTGTTTGAGAACGCGGCCTTGATGCTGACTTTTGCCGCGACGATGAAACTGCTGTTTTTTTAAGTTGGAGCGCGGGCCAAACGCGGGGAGAAAGGGGCGTGGCCCGACAATCCGTCAGACAAATGTGGAAGGCGAAGCTGGAAGGCCGGCTTGCCCCCCGGACCCCCGCGGCGGTGCCACTGGGCCGGCGCGTGGCGTTCCAAGGCCGGGTTCTCGGTATCGACCCGAGTTTGCGCGGGACGGGCCTGGCGCTGATCGAGTTTGTGCCCGGGCGCGAGCCGGTGCT
>JAYUBB010000026.1:0-8600 GCA_043741015.1 Opitutaceae bacterium | reverse complement strand
GTGACGACAACCGGGGCCCGGGCGCGAGCCGTGCAGGCCGCAACGTAGTCGTTCCAGGCCTGCTGGGTGGTGAACTCCCCGGCCTTGGACCAGCCGGCACCGGCAAAATAACGCAACGGCTGGCCGGAAACCGCTTTGGCCAGCAGGAGCTGGTTGCGCTCATCCTCGGTGAATCCCAGGAATCCCGCCGGCACGATCACCGCCGTGCCGAGCGATCCGTTCGTCTTCTGCACAATCCACTGCGTGGCGGAGCCATCGGCTGGATTGGACGTAAGCGCAATCTGCGCTTCCTGGCCCTTGTCGGCCGGGGTTTTGTTGAGGCCGAGGGCAATCGTGATTTCCTTCGGGCCGACCTCGACGGTGAAGGTGCTCTCGATCTGGTCGAGGTTGTGGCCGGCGTCCACGGTGAAGCGCTTTACCTCGGAGACGATGGTGCCGTTCGCCATCCACGTGTCGTAAGTGAGCTCGAACACGGAACGGATCGGACCGTTGGCGAGCACCTTCCAGGACTGGTAGTTGCGGCCGACGTGGAGCGTCTTGCCGTCCCAAACCCCGGTGCCCCCGCACCCGCGGGAAGCGCCGACCTGATACATGTCCATGCCCTCGCCCTCGTCGTGGTGGTAGTGATCGTGGCCCTTGTTATACCAACGATCCACAATGGGGTAGCTCACCCGCTTGCACCAGACATCGAGACCGCTGGTGACCAGCACTTCCTTGCTAAGGCCCGGCTCGACCGGGGCCGCGAGCGCGGGACCGTACGTGCGGTGGCCGATCTTGTCGTTTTCCCAGGCAAAATCGTCGAGCCGCTCCGGCACGTAGCGGGCAAAGGCCTTGGTTGGGAAGACAGGCGCAACCGTCTCGGTCTGCTCGACGGTGAAGGTCGCAGTTTTTTCCCCGGCCGCAAAGTCGTGCTGAAAGATCAGTTCACCATAGGCGATGCCCTTCCCCTCCGGGTCCTTGGCCTGCGGAGCGACATTGGTGACCTGATACGGGAGGAGGGCGCCCTTGGCATCCTTCACCGCGAGCTTCTGCAGCCGGGCGCCGGGCAGAGCCCTGGCCACCTCTGACCAGGGCACCGTGATCGTCTCAGCCGGACGGGCGAGGCTGAGGTCGTGGGTGACGGTGATGACGAGCCGCTCCCCGCCGTGCAGAGTGACGGCGAGCAACGACAGCAACACGGCGAGGCAGTTGCGCGTTTTCATAAAGGGCAGGATTAATTCAGCGACCGAGCCAGCCACCGTCCACTGCCAGGATATGTCCATGGACGTAATCGGAGGCGGGCGAAGCGAGATAGACCACGGCCCCGGCGAGATCGGAGGCCGTGCCCCACTGCGCGGCGGGGATGCGCGCGAGAATCGCCGTGTGGCGGTCCGCGTCGGCGCGGAGCGCGGTGGTGTTGTCGGTCGCCATATAACCGGGGGCGATGGCGTTGACGTTGATGCCGGACGAGGCGAGCTCGTTGGCCATCATGCGGGTGAGGCCGGCCAGCCCGCTCTTGGCCGCGGGATAAGACCCGATGCGGATGCCACCTTGAAAAGACATCATCGAGGCAATGTGGATGACTTTGCCGCGGCGCTTTTGCGCGAGCCAAAGGCGGACGACGGCCTGGCTGAGCCGGAAGATGGAATTCAGATTAACCTCCATGACCTCGTCCCAATCGGCCTGGAGAAAATCGGCGAAGGCGCCGCGGCGGATGGTGCCGCCATTGTTCACGAGGATATCGGGCACCGGGAGCGTCGCACCGAGGGCGGCGGCGAGTTTGTCCATCGAGGCCCGGCTGGCCTGATCGGCTTGAAAAACATAAGCCTTGCGACCGGCGGCCTCGACCAGTTTGCGGGTCGCCGCCATGTCGCCGCGAGCGACGAGGATGACATCAGCCCCGGCCTGCGCCAGCGCCTCGGCCATGCCGGCGCCGAGTCCGCGGGAAGCCCCGGTGACCAAGGCCACCTTGCCCTCGAGGCGGAAACTGTTGAGCACGGTGGCCACGGGAATTACTTTATCTGGGCGATCGGAACGGCATCCATGTCGGCGAACTGCTGATTTTCGCCGCCCATGCACCAGACGAAGCTGTAAGCCGTAGTGCCGGCGCCGCAGTGCACGGACCAGGGCGGCGAGAGCACGGCATCAAGATTGTGCGCGACCAGATGCCGGGTGGTTTGCGGTGGCCCCATGAAATGAAATACCGCATGGTTCTCGGGCAGGTTGTAATACAGATACACCTCGGAGCGGCGCAAGTGGGTGTGCGGCGGCATGGTATTCCACACACTGCCGGGTTCCATCCGCGTGAATCCCAGAACAATCTGACAGGTCGGAAAAGCGTCAGGGTAGATAACCTTGTAGAGGGTGCGCTCGTTGGCGTTCTCCCGGCTGCCCAAGCGGTCACCCTTGAGATCCTTGAACGGAATGTGCCGGACCGGATATGCCATATGGGCGGGATAACTGATGAACCAGATCCGGGCGGGCTGGGCGGCATCACGCGAAGCAAAGCTCACCTCGCGGGTGCCGCGGCCCAGATAGAGCGTGTCCAACGATTCCAGGGCAAACTCCACGCCGTCCACCCGGGCGAGGCCCGGGCCACCCAGGTTGATCGCCCCGGCTTCGCGGCGCTCGAGGAAAAAAGCGGAGCGCAGTTCAGGCCGATCCGGCAATGTGAGCGGGGTGGCCACCGGAATGATACCGCCAAAGATCGTCCGGTCGGTTTCCCACCATCGAAACGTCGCCTCGCCGGCCTTAAACAGGCCGCTGGCCAGAAACTCCTCGCGGAGTTGTTCGGTGGTGAAGGTGTTCACCAGCTTTGAAGAAGACGGGGTACTGTAATGCATGACGAGGAGAGACAGCAGGGTAAACGCCCAGCCAGCGTGTATTCGAGAGGGAAAGCGGCCCGGGATGGAAATCCCGGGCCGCAGGAGCCTCAGGTGGTGGATCCGTCGATTAGAACGTGCCTTTGATGCCGATGCTGCAGCTGATGCCGAACTCCTCCTGCCGGAAGGTGTAAGAGTATTGCGGCGAGCTGGCATTGTAGCGCTGGATCACCTGCGGTTTGTTGAACATGTTGCGGACACCGCCGAACAAGCTCAGGTTCTTGCTGAGTTTGTATTCACCGCTGAAGTCAACGTAGGTGCGGGGGGCGTAGTATTCGGTGAATCCCGTGGTCGTTCCGTACTGCGCGCCCGTCTGGGCCGCCGGGGCGGTGGCGGTCGTACCCTTTTGCCGGCCACGGTAGTTGAACGTGAGGTTGAAGGAGTACGGCGCCTTGTTGAACGCGATGTTGAAGTTGCCGGTTTCCGAGATGAAGCCACGGAAATCAGGGCTGTTGGCGCCACTCAGATGCAGGCGGGTTCCGTTGGTCTTGAGTGTAAAGTAGCGGAACCAGCCCGGCAGGAATGTCAGCGGCTGGATGATGTTGAATTCCTCGCCCTTGATCTGGGCATCGCCGCCATTGACCGTGGTCGCAACCGCCCAACCGACAAACCGGCTTTCCAGTCCGAGTTCATCCACCAGCGACTGGGTCAGCGCCCCGCCCTGACTGGTCCAGAAGTTGGAGAGATCCTTCTGGAAGGCGCCGATGGAGACCAGTCCGCCTTTCTTGAGGTAGTATTCAAGGGAGAGGTCGTAATTGGCGGCGGTCCAGGGCTTGAGGGCGGTGTTGCGAATGGTGATGGTGCCAACGGCGTTCGGGTCGTTGTCATCCTCGTTGATGGTCGTGGCCGGAATGATGTTGGCGTAGTCCGGCCGGCCGATCGTCTTGGCGTAGGAGAAACGGGCCTGAAGGTTGTCCGTAATGCTGTAAGTCAGGTGCACGCTGGGGTAGACGCCGTCATAGCTGCGGTCGGCTTTATAGCCGCGTTCGACGAGCGTGAAATCCAACTCCTGCAGCGAACCGGCGGTGCCGGCATTGGGCAGGCGTACCCGCTGAACGCCCGCGGTCGTGGCATTGCCATCGACATAGCTGCCGTCGGCATTGCGCTGGAAGACCGCGTCGGGATTGGTGAGCGCACCCTCGCCCTTGTCGTCGGTCTTCTCGTAGCGCAAACCGGCCACAAAGCGCAGCTTGTTGTTGAACAAGCGGCCCTCCGCCTGGATGAAGCCGGCGGAGACGCGTTCGGTTATGCGCTCGGAATTTGTTCTCCGGAAAGTCTCGGCCTGCACCCCGGTCTGGGCGGTGCCCGTGCCGAGGCGGAAGAATGCGGGGTTGCCGGCCAGTTTGTCGGCCAGCGCATAGGGATCGATCCACTGGATCGGGCCGTAGCCCCAGTAAGGATCTATGCCGGCATAGATTGTGTCGGCATAGGGTGCGGCATTGTCGTCCGCGGTATTGGCCACGCCGTCGGCCCCGAGGTAGGTGTAGTCGTTTTGGTAGCGGCGGTTGTCGCGAGTCTCTTCACGCACATCACCACCGACCTTGACGCTGAAGGGAAAGGACAGGCCGAACTGCTTTTCCACCTCCGCCTTGAGCTCCTTCATGGTCGCAGTGCCATCGACAGGATCGTCGCGCAGGGTGCCGAGGCGATAACCGGCCAGGCTCTGGTTGTCGATCTTGGTGCCCAGCGAGTCGCGGGCGTACCAGATGATGCCGGGTGAGGGATCGCCGGTAATGCCGAAGGCGCTGATGGTGGAGACGCCCTGCAACGTGGTGCCGACATTGGAGAAATGTCCCCGGCCCAGCGCCCGGTACCAGCTGCGAGACTTCGCATAGGCGGCACCGGCCGTGGCGGTCCAATCGCCGCTCTTGTAAGAATAGTTGAGCTTGGCGCCGAAGGTGTTGCCCAGCTTGTCGCGGAACGAGCTGCCCTCGGTCACGGAACCGCGGCCGGTGGCACTCGTCACATAGGACGGACCAAAGGCCAGGGCGGTGCCCGTTGCGGGGGTCGGTGTGGCGTTGGTGCCCATGTCGAAATTCAGGTTACGATTGCCGAAAAACGCCTTGTAGTAATTGTTCTGAATACCGAACGAAAGTATCTGGGTGCTGCTCACCTTCCAGTCGGCCTTGATAGCGATCGAGGCGCGGTTGGTCGTCTTCGGGCCATCCTGGATCTGGAACTGCTGGAGGTAGGGCGTGATGGGCGTGGCGCCGGCCTGGGCGAAATTCCACGTCGGCTGCCAGCGGTGCTGCTCGACGTGCTGGTTGGAGGAAAGTCCGGTGATGACGAGACCGAAGTGATCGTTGACCGGCAGCGTGTAGTCGAAATCGAAACTGGGCAGGACCTTGTAGGTGCGGTCGGAGCCCGGTCCCGGCGTCTTCTTGAGTCCGAGGTCCTCGTTATTGCCGTTGAGGTAAACACGGTAGTTAAACTGCGCGCCGCGGCGCTCGAAGGCGTTTTTTGAGACAAAGTTGATCGTGCCACCAAGGGAATCGGCGGGCATATCCGGGGTGGGCACCTTGGTGACCTCGGTCCGGGAGGTGTTGTTGATGGACACCTGCTCAAACTCAAAGACGCGGTTGGACGTGCCCGACGCCGAGCTCGTCATGCGCATGCCATCCCAATAGACGTTGGTGAATAGCGAGGAGAAGCCGCGGACCGAAACAGTGCGGACATCGGCGGCGACATAGTCGACCGTCACGCCGGGCAGATACTTTAGAAACTCACCTGGATTGCCCTCGTTGACGCTGCCGAAGGAGTCGGACGATACGACCACCTTCACGTTGGAGGCATAGCGCTGCTCGTTGGTGGAAAGGGCGTCGCCCTCGTAATCGCGCTGGCTTTGCACGACGAAGGTGTCGAGTTTCACCACCTTGTCGTCACCGTAGCGTTCTTTGCTGGTGAGTTCGACATTGTGGGTCACGGTCTGGCCCGCATCGATCTTCACCGTGACGGTATCGGCATCCAGACCGGTATAGACGGTCTTCACTTTGACCTCACCGGCGGGAACACCGTCAATGTGGTAGCTGCCGAAGTCATCCGTGAAGGCTTCGAGGTTGGTTCCTTCGACGGTCACACGGGCGCTGCCGAGATAGCGGCCATTGCCGACGTTGAGCACGCGGCCCGCAATCGAGCCGGTGCCGGCCTGGGCGAACACGGCGGCGGGAAGCACGAGCACGGCGAGAAATGCGGCCAGTATCAGCCGCTGCATGATGCCTGATCCAATCGCGCGGACCAGGCCTGGTTGCTTGTCGTTTTGCATGGGGGTATGGGGTGGGTGACGGGACTATTTCACTGGCGGAACTCCCGTTCCGACGGAAACTTCAGGGGCAACTTACCAGAGCAGAAAGCCCGGAGGGATTTTAACCTCCGGGCGCGAATGGAGGAGTCTCAGCGGCCCGGTTAGAACGAGCCGCGCAAACCGAAGGTGAGGTAGGGCTCGCCGAACTCATAGTAGCGCCACGGCAGCTTGATGTCGCGGTATTGCGGGAGATAGCCGCGGGCGTAGTCCTTGCGGGGCGAGTTGAAGACATTGCGGACGAGGAAGTAGGCGGAGACCCTCTTGCTGAAGGAATACTCCACCTTGATGTCGGTGGTGACCTTCTCGCCGCGCACGAGCACGAGGCGGTTGTCGCCGGTGCCCTGCACGAACCCGGTGTTGACGAAGCCGCCGAACACGCTCTCCGAAACCCAGTTGGTGGTCGTGGTGACGTTGACCGGGCCCTGGCGGTAACCAATGATCAGGTTGGCCGTCTTGGGCGACACTCCGCGGTTCTGCGCCAGAAAGGCGTCATTGGCGCGGAGCGGATCAGGGTCGCTCGCACTGATATTCATGTAGGTCGCGTTGGCCTGCACGCTCAGGCCGTTGAAGGGCTTGGGCAGGAAGGCGAGATTCTGGGAGTAACTCACCTCGACGCCCTGCAGGGAGGTCTTGGGCCCGTTCTCCCGGATCGTGCCGGAGGCGGTGGTGCCAAAATCCGCCGCATTCAATCCGTATTCGGCGTAAACCGCGGCAATCTCGGTGGCGGTCATCGAACGGCTGATGATGAAGTTGCTCACGTCCTTGCGGTAGAGGCTCAGGCTGAACACGCCCGCATTCTTCATGTAATACTCGAAGTTGATGTCGTAATTATTCGTGAGAAACGGCTTCAGGTTGATGGCTGGCACCGAAATCACGCCGTCCGAGGCCGTTGCCGTGGAGGCGGCGGTGAAGGTCGGCAACATGTCACCATAGTCGGGAATGCCGATGGTCTGGCTGAACCCACCGCGCACGACGATGTTCCGTTTCGGGGTGTATTTGAAGCTGAGCGACGGATAAACCGAGCTGAAGTCGACCATGGCGGTCGAGGAACGGGCGCGCGCCGGGCTGCCCGTGATGCCAAACGCGGTGACTTCGCGCTTCTCGTAACGCACCCCGCCGATGAGGAGGAAATCCGGACTCACCTTGGCGTCGATGCGGATGTAGGCCGCGTCGTTCTGCTCGTTGAAGCGGCGGGCATCCACCAGATTGAGCGTGGCCGGCGTGTCCTGGACTTTCGCGTAAACCGCAAACGGATCCAGGGGCTCGTAACTGCCGAAGCCAAGGGCGACATCGCGGACATAGAGCGGATCAACCAGGGCGTAGAGGTTGGCCCCGGTGGTCGCGGCGAGGGTGTAGCGATAATCCGGTCGGTTGATGGTGCGCTTGGTCTTGTCCAAGGCGGCGCCGACCATGATCGTCACCGGAATGGCGCCGGCCTCGAGGGCCTTGTAGGTGTAGTCGGCGCGGGCGCCATCCTTCACATCGATGGCGGTCCAGGGACGGGACTGGATGCTCGTGCCCGTGGCGGTGCCCGTGAGCGTGTAGTTGGCGAGGCTGCGGATGGTGCTCAGCGCGACCGGGGTCGCGCCCTTGTAGAGCTCGATTGTGGGCAGGGTGCCGAGGGTCATGGGATTGATGATCCTGAAGGATTGGACCAGACCGGTGGAGCTCAGCGCGAGGTTGGCGGTGGAGGAGACGAAGCCCTTCGTGGTGTCGCGGTAATTGCCGTCGGCCCGCGAGTAGTACGGGGTGATCGACAGCACCGACCCGTTGGCGAAGGTGTGGGTCAGGTTCGCGTTGAAGTGGATCGTCGTGCCGTATTTGTTGCGGTAGAGCGTGCCGTTGTTGATCGAACCGTTGGCCGCCGAGGTGAAGAAGGCGCCGTCGCTGTTGCGGGTGGCGCCGGTGTTCAGGTTGAAGCTCGGGCCGCGCTGGGTGAAGTTCAGGTCATACCAGTTCCACTGGCCGGAGAGCATGAGCGAGGTGCTGTCGCTGAGCTTGTAGTCCACCTTGGTGGCGAAAGCCTGACGGTGGGTCAGCTTCTCCTCGCTGCGCACGTTGTAGGACTGGATGCGCGGGGCGGTGAAGATGTCGGCGGCGTTGACATAGGCGAACTCCGTGCGCGGCGAGTCGTCGTATTTCTCGGAGAGCCGGTAATTCATATTGATCCCGAGCTTGGCGTTGATCTTGCGGGAGAAGTTGAACTCGGCGCTCGGGCGGATCAGGTAGTGTTTGTTGTGGCCCCACACGCCGCCGGTCTGGGCAAAACCGATGTTGGTCGAGGGCACGGAGAGGGAGACGTTGTAGCTGAAGCGCTGGACATCCTCGTGGTCGAACGCGCTTTTCGTGATGAAGTTGATGAAGCCGCCGGTCGAGGTCGCGGGAATGTCGGGGGTCACGGTCTTGAAAAGTTCGGTGGTCTCGACGTTGTTCATCGC
>JAYUBB010000025.1:0-8658 GCA_043741015.1 Opitutaceae bacterium | reverse complement strand
AACTAATCGGTTCACCGACTCGATACGCAATTATGAATTCCGAAGCCATCTCCGCGATCCTCGCCAAGCACTCCGCCCTCAAGGCGTCCAAAGCCAAGTTGGAGGCCATGGAACCCGGTGCCTACGTGGTGCACCAGAGCTGGGGCTTCGGTCAGATCAAGGACTATGACGAGGCCGACCTGAAGCTTATCATCGATTTCAAGGGTAAAAAGGGGCACCGCATGGACCCCGCCTTCTGCGTCGGCAGCATGGAGGTCCTCTCCGCCAAGCACATCCTCGCCCGCCGGGAGACCGAACCCGCCAAGGTCAAACAGCTCATCGAGGACGACCCCGTCCAACTCGTCATCGACACCCTTTCCGCCTATCCCAACAAGGCGGCCAGCGCCATTGAGCTCGAAATCGTGCTCACCCAGGTCATCGGCGAGGAGAAGTTCAAACGCTGGTTCTCCGGCGTCAAAAAGCAGCTCATCAAGGACCCGCGGGTCGGCGTCCCCGCCAAAAAGACCGACTGCTACATCGTCCGCGACGAACCCGTTTCCGCCGAGTCGGAGATCATGGAGGAGTTTACCAACACCCGTTCCGCCCGCCGCCGCATCTCCCTCGCCGAGGACCTCCTCGCCGCCTCCATCAAGGAAGAGTCCAAACAGTCCCTCGGCCAGGTCCTCAACGGCATCACCGAGGCCGTCCGCGACAGCAACCAGCTCGACGCCTCCGAACGCCTCTATGGCGCCTTCGTCCGCGACGAGCTCGCCAAGATCCTGGGCCACGACAACCACTCTGCCGCCCCGACCCAGTCCGAGCTCATCAAGGAAGTCCGCGGCCTCACTTCCATCGCCGAGAAGATTCCTGTCCATTTCCAGTCCCGCTTCCTCGACCTCGTCAAGGAGACGCACCCCCTCGAGTGGCGCGAGATCGTCTTCGCACTGCTGAAGACCTCGCAGGGCAAGTTCACCACCGAGTGCATTAATTTTCTCATGGAAAACGGCCAGGCCGACGAGCTCGCCGCCGCCCTCAACCGCTGGAAGTCCGAGCAGAACCTCCGCGCTCCCGTCCTCCTCTGGATCATCAAGAACCGCCACTCGAAGAAGTTCTCCAAGCTCCTCCATGGCCTCATCACCCCCCGCCTGCTCGGCGCCATCTTCTTCGCCATCGACTACGAGGCCCTCCAGTCCGCCGGCACCCGCCGCATCCCGCTCGGCGAGGCCCTCAGCGATGACACCGATCTCATCTCCGACTTGCTGGCCGCCGCTGACACCGAGACCGCCCGCGACCTCGGCAACAGCCTCCTGCTCAACCAGGGCTTCGAGGAGCTGACCAAGAAGTCCCTGCTCGCCCGCTTCATCAAGCTCTTCCCCTCCCTCCAGACCCTCGTCTCCGGCGAGACTGAGACCAAGGACGAACAGTTCCTCGTTTCCCGCGAGAGCTACGAGAAGAAGCGCATCGAATACGAGGAGATCGTCTCCAAGCGCATCCCCGAAAACTCCAAGGCCATCTCCGTCGCCCGCGAGCACGGCGACCTCAAGGAAAACTCCGAGTTCAAGATGGCCAAGCAGGACCAGTCCGTCCTCATGGGCCAGAAGGCCCAGCTCGAGCGCGACCTCGCCCGCGCCCGCATCACCGATTTCAGCGAAGCCAGCACCGATTCGATCAGCGTCGGCACCATCGTGGATCTCCGCGATGTCGCCAATGGCAAGGCCGTCCGCTACTCCGTGCTCGGCGCGTGGGACAGCGACCCCGACGCCCACCGTCTCGCCTACAAGACCCCGCTCGGCCAGGCTCTCATGGGCAAGAAGGTCGGCGAACACGTGAAACTCAAGATCGGCACCAACCACCAGGAGTTTCAGATCGCCGGCATCACCCGCTACGTCGACGCCAAGAAAAGCTGAAACTGTGCGAGGGGCTTTACGCCCCGACACGACTTCAGGCCGCGCCCCAAGCGCGGCCATTTTATTGCCCGGACCCGGATAACAACCCTCCTGTCATCGCGAGGTGCGCGCAGCGCACCGTGGCGATCCAACTGGATTGCTTCGTCGCTACGCTCCTCGCAATGACTGGCACGGAAGGACATGCCTCATCCGTGCCCAACCGTGTGATCCGTGGCAAAAATCCGGCCTCCCCACCGCGCTTGTCATAGGCCGGCTTTCTCCCCATAGGTCGTGGGCCGCATGAACGACACTTGGGACAGCCTTAAAGTTCTCTCCGACCCGACCCGGCTGCGCCTGCTCGCCCTGCTGCTGAAGGAAGAACTCTCCGTGGCCGAACTGCAGGAAATCCTGGGCATGGGCCAGTCCCGCATCTCGTCGCAACTCGCCCTCCTCCGTCAGGCCGGCTTTGTCACCGACCGCCGTGACGGCAAGAAAGCCTTCTACTCGCTCCGCGCCGGCCTGCCGGCCAAGCAACTGACCCTGCTCCGTGCCGCCTGCGACTCCGTCGCTGACCTGCCCGAGTCCGCCGAGGACCGCGGCAGCCTCGACCGCACGCTCCATAAGCGCCGCCAGCTCTCCGAGCAGTATTTCAACCTCATCGCCGGCAAGCTCGGGAAAAACTACTGCCCCGGCCGCTCGTGGGAGGCCCTCGGCCACCTCGCGCTCCGGCTCGTCCCTGCGATCACCGTGGCCGACCTCGGTGCCGGCGAGGGCCTCGTCTCCCAGCTCCTCGCCCGCCGCGCCGAGCGCGTCTGGTGCATCGACAACTCCCCCAAGATGGTCGAGGTCGGCACCGAGCTGGCAAAGAAGAACGGCCTCGCCAACCTCACCTACAAGCTCGGCGACATCGAACAGGTGCCGCTGCCCGACAAATCCGTCGATCTCGCCATTCTTTCGCAGGCCCTGCACCACGCCAGCCACCCGCAGACCGCCGTCGACGAGGCCCACCGCATTCTCAAGCCCGGCGGCCAGCTCTTGGTCCTCGACCTCAAGGAGCACGACTACGAGAAAGCCCACGAACAATTCGGCGACCTCTGGCTCGGCTTCAAGGAAAGCGCCCTCCACGGTTTCCTCAAGAAGGCCGGCTTCCAGAAAGTGGACGTCACGACCGTCTCCCGCGAAACCAACGAGCCGTGCTTCGAAACCCTCCTCGCCAGCGGCGGGAAGGGTGCGAAATAAAAGCCGGAGGCGGCTCTTACTTTGAGCCGACCGGTCCGAGCTCGTAGCTGATGCGACCCTCGATGATCTCGCGCAGGGCGACATCCTCGGGGGCGAGCTTCTCCAGCGACTCCACCAACGGCCGGCTGCCACGGCGAAGCTGCTTCACGCGGCGCGACACCACATTCACCAGAATGTAGGGATCAGTAATGACTTTGGCCGCGGCGTGGAGGTATTCGTCTCTCATGTGTTCGTCAGCTAACTACGTGCCAGCCTGAAACACGACGCCTATCGTTCCGGCCATCACCACAAGCGGCCAACTGCTTCGCGGGCCACCCGGTTAGGCTTATTTTTGCGGCGGGTCCCTGCGCACCTGCCACTGGTTGTCGAGGCGTTGGGTAAAATCCAACGGGTCGCCGACCCCCACGGTGCCGCGCGCCACCTGGTAGGCCCAGACTTGGAAATACGTGAGATTCGCCCCGCCAAAGATGGTGGAGAACGCCCCGTCCACGGCGTCCTGCCCGCAGGACACCTTGATTCGCCCGATGCGTGGCACATGGAAACGCGCATCGGTCGTGAACCAGTTGCCGCCGAGATACACCTCGGCGTAGGCGTGGAAATCCATGTGGTTGTCCGGATCGGGGCACCCGATGTCGGGCAGGTGGCCGGTCACATAGCGGGCCGGCACGTTGAACGTGCGGTTCAGCGCGATGGCCAGATGCGCAAAATCGCGGCACACGCCGTAGCCCCGCTGGAGCACATCCCACGCGGACAGGTCGGGCCGGCCGGACATGTAGCGATACTCGAGGTTGTCGTGGATCCAGCGGCTGATGGCCTGCACGCGCGGCCAGCCGTGCTCAACCGCGCCGAATTTCTCCCACGCAAAATTGATCAGCTTGTCCGAGTCGCAATACCGGCTGGGCAACGTGTAGCGGAGCACCGCCGGCGGCAGATCGCCTGGCTGGTCCGGCCGGGCGTCCGGCAGGTCGTGATTATCGGGCTGGGACGAGAGCGACACGATCGCGTCATGCCGGAAGAGATTGCGGCCGGGTGCCAGCTTCACGCGGTAAACCAGATTGCCATGGCTGTCGTTGAATTGCTCCGCCGGCAGATTGTCGCCGAGGGTGAGCGCCTCGAAGACGACGGCGTGATTGCGGTTCGGGCAGGGCCGCAAGTTCAACAGCAACATGGCTGATCCGGTCACCTCGTAAGCCAGGCTGCACCCCACGCGCACTGTCACATCAAACCTGGGCGAATCAGTGATGGGTGTCGCCATGATGCCCACAGGGCTGCACATTCCCGGCCAACGCAACTGATTTTCCTGAGGGCGGGCTTGTCTCGCCCTAGCTCGTGGAGCGATGGCGGATCACTCAATCTTCATCCGCTCGTTGTAGAAGGACTCGACCAGGGTGTAGGTCTTCTTCGCGTCGGTTTGCCGCAGCGCCTCGGTGGCCAGCGCGCGGGCATCGCTCATTTTCATCACCCGGACAAGGTAGCGCACCGAGGGCACAAGGGTGGGCGTCATGCTCAATTCGTCCACCCCGAGTCCGAGCAGCAACGGAGCGTAGAGGGCGTCTCCGGCCATCTCGCCGCACACGCTGACTTTGATGCCACGCGCGTGGCCGGTATCCACAATCTGCTTCAGTGTGCGGAGCACAGCCGGATGGGTGGGATCGTAGAGGTGGGCTATCCGGCTGTTGCCGCGATCGATGGCCAGCAGGTATTGGATGAGGTCATTGGTACCGATGCTGAAGAAATTGCTTTTCTCCGCCAGCACTTCACCGGCGATGGCGGCACTGGGGATCTCGATCATCGTGCCGACGCGCATTTGCTCGTCGAAGGCGACGCCGCGCTGCTTCAGCTCGGCCCGGGCCTCGGCGAGCAGGGCGTTGGCCCGGTCCAGTTCCTCCGGGCCGCTGATCATCGGATACATCAGTTCGACCGTACCATGGGCGCTCGCCCGCAGGATCGCGCGGAGCTGGTTCTTGAACAGCTCTGGATTCTCCAGGCACATGCGGATGGCGCGGAAGCCCAGGAAGGGATTCGCCTCCGGTCCGATCAGCTGGGGGTCGCCCGGCAGCGGCTTGTCGCCGCCCACGTCGAGGGTGCGGATGGTTACGGCTGCAGGCGCAAGCCCGGCCACAATCTCCCGGTAGGCGGCAAACTGCTGGTCCTCGGTCGGCACCTTGTCCGCGCTGAGAAAGAGAAACTCCGTGCGATACAGTCCGACGCCGGCCGCCCGGTATTGCTTCACCAGTGCAACCTCATCGGGCTTCTCGATGTTGGCGCGGAGCGTGACCGCCACGCCGTCCAGGGTCTCGGCCGCCAGCTCGTTGGCCGTCATCAGCCGCGACTCGAACGTCTGCTTGGCCTTCTGGATCTTGCCGTAGCGGAAGAGTGTCTGCTCCGTCGGGTTGACGATGACGACACCGTCGTAACCGTCGACCATCAGCCAATCACCGTCCTTGAGTTTGGTGGTCAGATCCCCGGTGCCGACGACCGCGGGAATCTTCATCGACCGCGCGACAATGACCGCATGGCTGGTGCGGCTGCCCGCTTCGGTCACGATGCCCAAGGCCGCGCTGCGGTCGATGCCGGCTGCCTCGGAGGGCGAGATGTCATTCGCAACGATGATCCGCTTGTCCACCAGTTCCGTCAGGCTGCCAGCGGTCTGGCCAAGCAGGACGTGCAGCACGCGCTTGGCCACATCCTTGATGTCGGCGGCGCGTTCGCGCAGGTATTCGTCGTCGATCTCGGCAAACGCCTGGATGTAGCGCTGGGCGACCGCATTGAAACACGTCTCGATGTTCAGGCCGGATTTTTCAAAATCGCGGATGGTCTCGCCGATGAGAGCCTGGTCTTCGAGCACCATCTGGTGCGCATCGAAGATCAGGGCCTCCTCCTCACTCAGGTTTTTTGTCACCTGCTCCTGGATGCGGGCGATCTGCTGCCGCGTGACAATCAGCGCCTGGTCGAACCGGGCGATCTCCGCCACGCGCTTGTCCGGCTCCACGGTATAGCGCGGCACCTCCAGCTCGCTCTGCAGGTAGAGAAACACCTGTCCGTAGGCGATGCCCTTGGAAGCGGCAATGCCCTGGACGGTGAATTCGCTTTTGGGTGAGGTGCTCATGCGCTGCGGCGACGCGCGATTAACAAACCACCGCGCGACCCGGTCAATGCGGAACTAGGCCAGCCGGGCCTCCTGCACGAATGCGCCAGCCCCCCAGCACTCGCGGATCCGCGCGACCAGCGGGGCCGCCACCTGATCGTCACCCAGGAGCGTGTAGCACGCGCTGCCGCTGCCGCTCATCCGCGCCCCGACACCAAACTCCCTGCGCAATTTCTCCAACAGCACCGGCAGGGCGAGGTATTTCTCGAAGGCAGCACTTTCCATGTTGTTGAACAGAAGTTCCTCCGCCGGAGCGTTACTTTGCAACCATGCGGTCAGCCGTCCTTCCCCTTCGACCACCGGCAGGTAGTCAGCGCCCCGGGCGATCATCCGCTGATAAGCCCACGGCGTGCTGATGCCGAACCCCGGCTTGAAGAGCAGCACCCGCCGCCCGCGTAGCCGGGCCGCCGCCATTTCCGGCAGCGGTTCCACCCGCTCACCCCGGCCACGCATGACGACCGGCGCATTCGCGAGAAACAGCGTGCAATCCGACCCCAGTGTCGCCGCCACCCCGGCCAGTTGCACCTCATCAAGCAAGGCACCGGATAACTGGTTCAACGCCCGCAACGCCGCCACCGCGTTGCTGCTGCCACCGCCCAGCCCCGCGCCCGGCGGAATACGCTTGGTCAGTCGGAAATGCACCGGTGATTTCCAGCCGGTCGCCGCGACGAAGGCCACGGCCGCCTTCAGCACAAGATTACCCTCATCGAGCGGCACCTCCGGATGTTCACATTCCAGGGTGAACTGCCTGCCCTCCGCAGCCTTGGCGTCGGAGGGTTCTCCGTTCCCTGTCCTCTGTTCTCTGGCTTTGGCGACCAGCTCGTCGCCGAAATCCAACGGTGCCACCACCGACACCAGGTCGTGAAAGCCATCTGCCCGCCGGCCGGTGACGGCGAGGAAGAGATTTATCTTTGCGGGGCTGAAAAGGCTGACATCCATGAACCTTTGATTACTAATGCACACTAATAAGGACCAATCCTAGCCCAAAACCCGGCGAGATTTCTCTCTTTGATTAGTGCCCATTAGTGTCCATTAGTTGTCCCCCATGTCCTGTGATCTGATCCTGGCCCTTGACGTCCCCACGCGCGAAGAAGCCGCCCCGATCCTCCGCCAGTTGCGCGGACAACTCCGCTGGGTGAAACTCGGCCTGCAGATGTTCACAGCCTACGGCCCCACCTATGTGCGCGAAGTCACCGGGATGGGCTTCGATGTCTTCCTCGACCTCAAGCTCCACGACATCCCCAACACCGTCGCCAAGGCCGTCGAATCGCTCGGCCCACTGCCGATCAAGATGCTCACGCTGCACACCTCCGGCGGCGGCGAGATGATGCGCGCCGCCGTGGCCGCCCAGCAGAAGACCAATCCCAACCTTCTCCTCCTCGGCGTCACCGTGCTCACCTCAACCGATGCCGCCGGCCTTCACGAGATCGGCGTCACCGCCTCACCGGCCGACCAGGTCGCCCGCCTCGGCCAGCTCGCCACCGACTCCGGCCTGCGCGGCCTCGTCTGCTCCCCTCTCGAGGTTGAACTGCTCCGCCGTACGCTGCCTCCCTCGACCCAACTCATCACGCCCGGCATCCGCCCCGCCAGCGAGGCGGGCGCCGACGACCAGAAGCGCGTCATGACCCCCGCTGATGCCGCCCGCGCCGGCTCCAGTTATATCGTCGTCGGTCGCCCGATCTTGCAGGCCGCCGATCCCGCCGCCGCCGCCCGCGCCATCCTCGCCGAGCTCCAATCCGCATGAGCCGCACCGCCGCCATCCTTCTCGCCGCCGGCAGTAGCCGCCGTATGGACGGCGCCGTGACCGACAAGATCCTCGCCCCGCTTGCGGGCAAGCCGGTCTTCGCCCACTCCGCCGCCACCTTCGTCCGCAGCGGCGTCGTGGACTTCTTCGTCGTTACCTACCGCGACCAGCACCAGTTGGTCGAACTTTCCGCCTACGCTCCCACCCCCGCCATCTTCGTGCCTGGTGGCGCCGAGCGCCAGGATTCCGTCGCCGCCGCACTCGCCGAACTGCCCGAGGACATCAGCCATGTCTTCATCCACGACTGCGCCCGGCCGCTCGTGCGCGCCGAGCAACTCGTCGCCCTGTACAAGATCGTCCGACGCGAAAAGGCCGTCGTGCTCGCCCACCGCGTGACCGACACCATCAAGGAACACCGCGGCGAGGGCCGGCTGCGCTCGCTCGAACGCCGCCGCCTCTGGGCCATGGAAACCCCGCAGGTCTTCGCCCGCGACCTCATCTGCCGCGCCTACGCCAAGGTCGCCGCGCGCAAGCTCAGCATCACCGACGACGCCGCCGCCGTTGAGCTCCTCAACCAGCCCATCGCCCTGCTCGAGAATCCGTACGCCAATCCCAAGCTCACGACGCCCGCCGATCTGCCTTACCTGGAATTTCTGCTCTCC
>JAYUBB010000024.1:0-8731 GCA_043741015.1 Opitutaceae bacterium | reverse complement strand
GTCGCCATCGATGGCGCGAATGGTGTCGCCCACGTGCAGGCCGGCTTCCGCGGCCGGGCTGGGCACCTCGGTGCCATCCTCCAGCGTGATCGTCTTGGAGATATAACCGATGCGGGTCGTCGCCATGTCTTCGCTGGTGGGCTGGCCGATGATCCAGAGAACGGTGGCCAGCGCGAAGGCGAAGAGGATGTTGAAGAACGCACCGGCGGAAAAGACGATGATGCGTGTGCTGTAACTGATGGGAGGCAGTGTCGATACATCTTCGGATTCGCCTTCGATGGCGGCCATGTCGGCGAGCTGGGGCAGGGCGACGTAGCCGCCGAGGGGAATCCAGGAGAGGCGGTATTCGACGCCGTCCTGGGCGGTATGCGACCAGATCGCCGGGCCGAAGCCGATGGAGAACCGGCTGACCTTCACCCCGCGCCGCCGGGCGGCGAGGAAATGGCCGAGTTCATGAACAAAGATCGAGCCGCCGAAGAACAGGACGATCATGAAGATCGACCAGAGGCTGCTGAAAATGCTGGAGAGAAAATCCATTATCGAGGCGTCAGTTGTTTGGTAAATTGCGTGGCCGTTGCCCGGGCCTCTATGTCCGTGGCCAGGACCACCTCCAGAGAATTTGGTTCAACGGTTTTCAGGCGGGACAGAGTGTGTTCCACAATCCGGGGAATCGCAAGAAAAGGGGCCCGGCCGGCGAGGAAGGCGGCGGCCGCGACCTCATTGGCGGCATTGAACACCGTCGGGGCGGTGCCACCGGCCTGCATCGCCTCCCGGGCCAGCCGCAGGCAGGGATACCGGGTTTCGTCGGCTGGCCGGAAATCGAGCGAGAAGACCTTCTCCAGCGGCAGGGCCGTGTCGGTACTGGCCGGAGCGCGGTCCGGGTAGAGCAGGGCGTGCTGGATGGGAAAGGTCATCGAGGGCGGGCAGAGCTGGGCCAGCATCGAACCGTCGGTGAACTCAACGAGGCAGTGCACGATGCTCTGGGTGTGGAGCACGGCCTGGCACTGGCCGGCGCGCAGGCCGAAGAGCCACTGGGCCTCGATGAGCTCGAGCCCCTTGTTGGCGAGCGTGGCGGAGTCCACCGTGATCTTGGGGCCCATCGCCCAGTTGGGATGCTTGAGGGCGTCGGCCGGCGTGGCCCGGGCCAGCTGTTCCAGCGGCCAGTCGCGGAATGCCCCGCCCGAGGCGGTCAGCACGAGCCGGCGAACGTCCTCAGAGCGGTGGCCTTCCAGACACTGGAAGACGGCGTTGTGTTCACTGTCTACCGGTAGCAGCCGGCTGCCACTGGCGCGGGCGGCGGCCATGACAAACTTGCCGGCCATGACGAGGATTTCCTTCGAAGCGAGGGCGATGGTCTTTCTGGCCGCGATGGCGGCGAGCGCGGGCTGGAGTCCGGCGGTGCCGACCACGGCGATCAAAACAGTGTCCGCTCCGGCCAAGGCCGCCAGTTCGCAGAGGCCCTCGATGCCGCCGTGAAATTGCGTGCCGGCGGGGAAGGCGGCGTTGCCGCGGGCCGAGGCGAGGGCGGCGGGATCGTGCAGGCCGACGTGCCGGACGCCAAACTGCCGGGCGATCTCAGCGAGGCGGTCGTGATTGCGCTGGGCGGCGATGCCGACCAGTTCCAGCCGGTCGCGGTGCGCGGCGATGACGCGGAGCGTGCTCTCGCCGATGGAGCCCGTGGCGCCGAGGAGGACGATGCGTTTTCTGGTGGCGGTTGTCACAATGGGGGAGGGGCTTTATGCCCCGACCGGGTGAAGCGGGCCAGCCAGAAGTCGGGGTGGAAAGCCCCTCCCCATGTTCGAAGCGGGAGCATCACTCCAGAAATTGGAAAATGAAATACGCGACCGGCGCCGTGAGGATCAGGCTGTCGGTGAGGTCGAAGGCGCCGCCAATGCCGGGAATCAGCGCACCGGTGTCCTTGGTGTCGGCCCGGCGTTTAAGGACGGACTCGATCAGGTCGGAGACGATGGTGGTGAGGGCCAGAGGCACGGCGATCAGCGCCGCCACGAGGGGTGTCATGGAACCGGGGAGGTGGCCCGAGGCGAAATATGCGATGGCGGCGCCGACACCCGCCGAGACCAGCACGCCGCCGACCGCGCCTTCCCAGGTCTTCTTCGGACTGATGCTGGGGGCCATCTTGTGCCTGCCGAGGGCGAGGCCGGTGAGGAGCGCGCCGACGTCGCAGAATTTAGACACGGCCACGGTCCAGACACCGAGCATGAGGTTGTCGCCCTCGTAACCGTCACGCATCAGGATGGCGATGAGGTAGTGCAGCAGGAACGGCACATAAAGCAGGCCGAGCACCGTCGAAGCGATGGTCTCGACGCGATTGGTGGTGTCGCGCTCGCCGAGCACCCGGACGCAGCTCACGATCAAGGCCAGCACGACAAATCCGACCGGGAGGCTCGCGATGACGTCGGGCTCGCTGGAAAAATATCCCAGGCAATAGGGCGCCGCGGTGATCAGCACGCTGAACAAAAGACCCATCCAACGGAATGGCCGGGCACCCATCTTGGCGGTCATGCCGTAAAATTCGTAAAGGGTCAGGGCGGCGAGCACCGTGACGAGCACGACTGCGGCGTGAGTGCCGAAGAACCAGAGGCTGCCGATGAAGATGGCCCAAAGAACGAGGGTGCTGAGGATGCGGGAGAGCACGGAAGAGTAGGGGCCGGGTGATTATTTGGCGCCAGACTGAATTTGCTCGGTCGTGAGACCGTAGCGGCGCTCGCGTCGGCCGTATTCATCCACCGCGGCTTGCAGGTCAGCCTGGCCGAAGTCGGGCCAGGCGACGGACGTGAACACCATCTCGGCGTAGGCACACTGGAGGAGCAGGAAGTTGCTGACGCGCTGCTCGCCGGAGGTGCGGATCAGCAGGTCGGGCTCGGGGATGGCGGCGGTATAGAGGTAGCGGCTGAAGTTTTCCCACGAAGCAGCGGCGAGTTGCTCGCGGCCGGCCTGCACGGCCGCGGCGTAATCGCGGGCGGCGTCGGCCACCTCGGTGCGCGAGCCATAGTTGAGCGCGAGAACGAGGGTCCAGTCCTTGAAATCCTTGGTCGCCTCGATGACCCGGTTGAGCTCGCGCTGGACGTTGGCGGGGAGCTCCGTGGTGCGGCCGATGGTGAGGAGGCGGACACGATTCTTGACCAGGTTGTCCAACTCACGCTTGAGGAAGAAATCGAGCAGGCCCATGAGGCCGGAGACCTCCTCCGGCGGGCGCTTCCAGTTTTCGACCGAGAAAGCGTAGAGGGTGATGTAGCGGATGCCGATCGCGCGGGCGGCATCAACGACGGTGCGGACGGTTTCGACGCCACGGCGGTGGCCTTCGAGCCGGGGCAGACCGCGTTGCTTGGCCCAGCGGCCGTTGCCGTCCATGATGATGGCGACATGCTGCGGGATCTTGCCGGGAGTGGGGGACGACATGCGGAAGCGGGCGATTTAGGGCGGCGGCGGCGGATTTGACAAGCCGCCTTCGCAAAAAGCTACGGCGAGCCAAGGCCACCTTCACATTAAGCTGAGTTCAGCAGGGGGGAATGGCCACAAAAAGCACAAAAAACGCAAAAACAGAAAGTGGAGTTCATCATGGCAGACCTATGGAGGGCTTGCGCAGGGGTAAACCCAGTGTATCTAGCAGCCATGGCCAAGCCGCTTAACCGCACTGAAATTAAAGCAGCACTGACTGGATTGCCGGGTTGGAAACTCGACGGCGAGGCGCTGGCGAAGACCTTCAAGTTTGGCGGTTTCCGCGAGGCGATGTCCTTCATGGTGCGCGTGAGCTTCGAGGCCGAGGCGATGGACCACCACCCGGACTGGACGAATGTCTACAATCGTGTCGCCATCCGGCTGAACACCCACGACGCCGGCGGCAAGGTCACGACGAAGGACGTGGAGCTCGCCCGGAAAATCCAGACGATTTCGTGGGTGGGATAGCGTGGTGCCGGTGCCGGGGGCCTAGAGCACACGGACGGCCGCCAGGACAAGCTTCTCGAAGGCGCCCGCACCCTTGCCGGCGTTTTCCAGCGTGTGGCTGTGGGTGAGGTTTTCGTCGGAGAGCCCCGCGCCCATGTTGGTGATGCAGGAGACACCGGCGACCTTCAGTCCGCAGTGGCGGGCGATGAGGCAGTCCGGCACGCTCGACATGCCCACCGCGTCGCCGCCCCAGCCCTGCACCGCGCGGATCTCGGCGGGCGTTTCGAACGACGGGCCGCGGAACGCGACATAAACCCCCTGGTGCAGGGTGACCCCGGCCTGTTGCGCCCCGGCCAGGAGTTTTGTGCGGAGCTCCGGATCCCAGGCGTTGGTCATGGAAAAGAAGCGTGGACCGAAGGCCTCATCGTTCGGGCCGACGAGCGGGTTCAGGCCCATGAAATTGATGTGATCGGTGATGAGCATCAGCTCGCTGACCCTGAGGTGCGGGCGGAGGCTGCCCGCGGCATTGGAGAGGAAAAGCATCTCGACGCCCGCGGCCCGCACGGCCCGAATCATCGTTTTCAGCGGATACGCGTCGCTGGTCTCGTAGAAATGCTTGCGGCCGTTCAGGACGATGACGGGCACGCCGTTGAGCAGGCCGGTGATCAGCCGGCCCGCGTGGCCGGCGACGGTCAGTTCCGGAAAGCCGGGCAGATCCCGATAAGCCAGGCTGACCGGGTTCTGCACCTGTTGCGCCAGCCCACCCAGACCGGAACCGAGGATGATGGCGATTTTGGGCCGCGCGCCGGCGAGCGCGGCGGTTATCCTGGCGGCGGACAAGCGGACGTTTTCGGCGTGGGTCCCGGGTTCGTTCATGGCCCGAAGCTGGGAGGAAAGCGTGAGACACACAAGCCCGGTGCGCTATGCGGCCCGCCCTGGCACGGGTTCGAGGGCAGGAGATAGATTTCGTGAAGTTCAAGGACCTCGTGAAGGAGAATCGGGCCGGGGTGAACCGGCTGTCTCCCGTTGGAGGGAGATTCTGGGCGGAACGGCTTTCCCGCGGATGCGGGTGCGCTGCGAGGGAATCACTGCCCGAGCGTTTTCTCAATCCGCCGGTCGGGGATGAACCACAGGATCGCGACGCAGGAGTAGAGCGCAATCGAGGCCCACGGGAACCAGCACGCAAGCGGTACGCCCAGCGCATAGATGACGAGCGAAATCGAGCCCTTGAAGTCGGAGCCGATCGCGCGGGCGAGGGCGGAGTCGTTGCCGTGGCCGGCAACCAGAGTGCGCACGAGGAGGGTATAGGCGACGGCCGCCATGAACAGCACGCCACCGTAAAGCGCGACCGTGGTGGAGGCGAAGTGGTTTTCGCCCATCCAGCCGGTGACAAAAGGAAAGAGCGAGAGCCAGAACAGCAGGTGGAGGTTGGCCCAAAGGACGCTGCCCTTCACGTGTTTCACGGCCTGGAAGAGGTGGTGGTGATTGTTCCAGTAGATTCCGAGGTAGAGAAAGCTGAGCACATAGCTCAGAAGGACCGGGAGCAGCGGCTGGAGGGAGGCCAGATCGGCACCGTGCGGCACCTTCATTTCCAGGACCATGATCGTGATGATAATGGCGAGCACGCCATCACTGAACGCTTCGAGCCGGCCTTTATGCATGGGTAGAACCAGACAGGTCGGGGACTGACGGGCAACCCGGATGTCGGGCCCGACATCGGGAATCCGTTTGCGAAGGCCGGGCGCATGTCTACCGTGCCGCCCATGAGTGATTTTGCCCCCGCTGCCGAAATCGCGTCCACCCACGACGCCCTCACCCGCCTCAAGGCCAACATGCGCCAGACCATCAAGGGCAAGGATGATGTCATCGAACAAACCCTGGTCTGCCTGCTGGCCGGCGGCCACCTGCTGATCGAGGACCTGCCCGGCGTGGGCAAGACCACGCTGGCCTACTCGCTGGCCCGCTCGATGGACTGTGGGTTCTCTCGCATCCAGTTCACCAGCGATCTGCTGCCCACCGATGTGACCGGTGTGTCCATTTACGACGAGACGCTCAAGGAGTTCGTCTTCAAATCCGGGCCGGTCTTCGCCAACGTCGTGCTGGCTGACGAGATCAACCGCGCCACCCCCAAGACGCAGTCGGCGCTGCTAGAGGTCATGGATCGCGCCAAGGTCACGGTGGACGGTGAGGCGCATACGGTCGGCACTCCATTCATGGTTGTCGCCACCCAGAACCCGGTGGATTACGAGGGCACGTTTCCGCTGCCGGAGAGCCAGATGGACCGCTTCCTGATGCGGTTGCGGATGGGTTACCCGCAGCCCGGCGATGAGCTGGAGATTCTCCGCAGCCCGCGGCTGGGCTACGACGCCATCGCACTCAATCCCGTCGTCACGCGCTCCGACATCCTCAAGATGCAGGCGCTGGCGGGGAAGGTGTTCGTGGAGGACAGTGTGCTCGACTATATTTTGAAGATCATCACCGCCACGCGCACCGAGGTGGAGTTCAAGGCCGGCGTCAGCGTGCGCGGCGGGCTGGCGCTGCGCGTTGCCGGGCAGGCGCGCGCGCTCGTGCTGGGCCGGGATTTTGTCGTCCCCGAGGACGTCCAGGAAATGGCCGGCCCCGTGCTGGCGCATCGCCTCTCCCTGGCCCGGCAGACGTCGGACGCGCTCGAGGAGCGCCGCACCGTGCTGGCCGCCCTGCGCCGGATCATCACGGCGGTGCCGGTGCCGGAGTAAGCACGCTCCCGTGCAGTCCACCGCCACATTTGACCAGTCCTGGGACGGCCCCGGTGCGCCGGCGCGCCAGCGGCGCAGGTTCAACTGGCATGCGTTGCTATGGCTCATGGTCTTTCCCAAAAAACGGCACCGCATCGCGCTGACCTTGCCGGGCCTGTTCCTGATGGCGCTGGCGCTGGGCATCGGCACGGCGGCCTACAACACGGCGAGCAACATTCTCTTCATCACCCTGTCGCTGCTGCTGGCCTGCCTGCTGCTGAGCGGATTGCTCTCCTGGTTCAATTTCATGGGCCTGTGCTGGCGCGTGCGGCCGCAGGGCCAGTGGCGGGCGGGTCACGAGACGCTCGTCACCGTCGAGGTGCGGAACAGCAAGCGCTGGCTGCCGACCTACAGTCTGTGGTTCGAACTGGCGACCCAGCCGCGCCACATCCCCGAGCCGGAAAACGGCGGCAAAGATCTCCGGATGCGCGAGATCCTCGCTGCCGCTGAGAAATACATCACACGCGGCCGGATCAGGCTGCGGGAGCGGGTCGAGGCTGGTGGCTCGGCCACGCTTGACTGGGGCGTGAAGCCCAGCCGGCGAGGCGAGGCCCTCCTCGAACTGGGCGCCGTGGGCTCGCTGTTCCCGTTCGGTTTCCTGAAAAAAAACATCGGCACCGACTTGAGGCAAACCGTGGTGGTGTGGCCCGCCCAGGTGGAATACCAGTGGACCGGCGCCGTGGCGGCGCACGCTGGCTTGTCAGGGCGGCGCACGGCGCGGGCCGGCACGGGTGATGATCTGCTGGCGCTGCGCAAATACCAGCAGGGCGACTCGCACCGGCTGATCCACTGGAAAGCCAGCGCCCGACTTGGGCAGATGATGGTGCGCCAGTTCGCCGCCGAGAGCCGCGATGGCTTTGTGCTCAGCCTCGACAGCTCCGCCGCGCGGTGGACCAGGCCGGAGCAATTTGAACTGCTCTGCAGCCTGGCGGGCACGCTCGCCGAGGATCTGTTTGCCGCCGGCCGGTTGCGCGGCGTCATCCTCAACGGCGATGCCCTGCGGGAGACGCGCCGGCTGCGCGACGTCGAGGCCTGGCTCGACGATCTGGCCCGGCTCGAATTTCCCAAGATGGAACCCGACCTCCGGGCGGGTTCTCGTTCAGCCCGTCCAGAGGCCGGGCTCCACCACAATGTCATCACCTTCGCGCCCGAGGGCGCGCGGGGCATCACCGCCTATGTCGACGGCCGCAAAACCGCGTCAGCTTAATCTCGACGAACTGCTGCGCCTGAAATGGTCGCTGGGCGGCGCGCTGGCACTGGTGTCACTGTGGACGGTATTCTTCCTCGATATCGAAGCGTTGGGGCTGGTGGGCGTGGCGGGCGCGGCGATCATCGCCGTGCTGCTCTGGCCGCAGTTGCCGGGCCGGTTGCCGCCGCTCCTCTGGAAACTCTCGGTGCCGGCCATCATCGTGGCGATGGCGGTGGATTTGTATTTCAGCCCCGACACGCTGCCCGTGCTCATCCGCCTGGCGATCCTGCTGGTGCTCTACCGGACGGTGGCTTACCGGCGCAAACGCGAGGACCTGCAGTTGCTCGTGCTGGGCCTGTTTCTGATCGTGGTGGCGGGCGTGCTCACGGTGTCGCTCGGCTTTGCGTTCCTGCTGCTCCTGTTCACCGCCTGCGCGTTGGGATTTCTCTTTATCATCAACCTGATTGAGGCCGCTGAAACCGGCGCCGGGCGCACGGCGGAAGCGGAAACCGCATGGACGCGGCTGGGCTGGCGGAATTTTCTGGGCCGACTGCGGGTGGTGACTGACTGGCGGCTGCTGCTGTTTGCCAGTATGCTCTTCACGGCCGTGGTGGTGATGTCAGGGCTGCTGTTCCTGGTCATCCCGCGTTTCGAGCTGGCGAGCGGCTTCTTCCTCGACCGCTACATCACGCGCAAGAGCCGGTCCGGCTTCACCGACACGGTGAAATTCGGCGACGTAACGGAACTCCTCAGCGATGACAGCGTGGCGATGCGCGTGGACCTCACTGATGCCAGCGGCATCCGCGAGGAGCCCTACTGGCGACTGGTCGTGCTGGACGAATACACCCCGGCGGGCTTCAAG
>JAYUBB010000023.1:0-8748 GCA_043741015.1 Opitutaceae bacterium | reverse complement strand
ATCAACGCCCAGGGTGAGGACGTCGTCGCCGGCGTCCGCACGCCCGAGCCCGTCCTCAAGCTGAAGGACCAGATGCCGAAGTCCTACGCCGAGCTGCTCAAGGTCCGCAAGACGCTCGAGAAGCACTTCAAGGACGTCCAGGACATCGAGTTCACGATCCAGGACGGCAAGCTGTTCATGCTCCAGACGCGCAACGGCAAGCGCACCGCCGCCGCCGCGCTCAAGTTCTCCATCGACATGGTGAAGGAGAAGCTCATCGACTGGCAGACCGCCGTCAGCCGCAACCCGGCCGACCAGCTCGAGCAGTTGCTCGCCCCGATCTTCGACCTCGCCGAGGTCAAGAAGGCCGAGGTCATCGCCACCGGCCTCCCCGCCGGCCCCGGCGCGGCCACCGGCAAGATCTACTTCAATGCCGACCGCGCCGTCCTCGCCGCCGCCAAGGGGGAGAAGGTCCTCCTCGTCCGCGTCGAGACCTCGCCCGAGGATCTCCGCGGCATGATCGCCGCCGAGGGCATTCTCACCGCCCGCGGTGGGGTCTCCTCGCACGCCGCGCTCGTTGCCCGCCAGATGGGCAAGGTCTGCGTCTGCGGCGCCTCCGGCCTCCAGGTCGACTACGACCGCAAGACCGTCACGGTTTCCGGCAAGGCCTACAGCGAGGGGGACTTCCTCTCGATCGACGGCACCATCGGCGCCGTCTACGCCGGGCAGATCAAGACCGCCCCGTCCGAGATCATCGCCGGCCTCATCCACGGCGACAAGGCCGCCCAGGCCACCGCGAAGTTCAAGAGCTACGTCCAGCTCATGAAGTGGTGCGCCCAAGTCACCAAGCTGCAGGTCCGCACCAACGCCGACACACCCGAGCAGGCCGCCCAGGCCATCGCCTTCGGCGCCGTCGGCATCGGCCTCACCCGCACGGAACACATGTTCTTCGAGGGCGACCGCATCGACGCCATGCGCGAGATGATCCTCGCCGACAGCCTCGGTGCCCGCGAGGCCGCCCTCGCCAAGCTCCTCCCTTACCAGCGCGACGACTTCTTCGGCATCTTCAAGGCGCTGAAGGGCTACCCGGCCACCATCCGCTTCCTCGATCCGCCGCTGCACGAGTTCCTCCCGAACTCCAAGGAGTCGCAGATGGATCTTGCCCGGAAGCTCGACATCCCGGTCGAGCGCATCATGCACCGCGTGCACGAGCTGCATGAGTTCAACCCCATGCTCGGCTTCCGCGGTTGCCGCCTCGGCATCAAGTATCCCGAGATCACCGCCATGCAGGCCCGCGCCGTGCTCGAGGCCGCCGCCGACGCGACAAAGGCCGGCTTCAAGGCCAGGCCCGAGATCATGATCCCGCTCGTCGGCTTCAAGCGCGAGCTCGACCTCCAGGTCGCCCTCGTCCACGAGGTCGCCGCCAAGGTCCAGGCCGAGAAGAAGGTTAAGATCAGCTACAGCGTCGGCACCATGATCGAGATCCCGCGCGGCGCGCTCACCGCCGACGAGATCGCGCACACGGCCGAGTTCTTCAGCTTCGGCACCAACGACCTCACGCAGACCTGCCTCGGCATGTCGCGCGACGACTCCGGCTCCTTCCTCGGCGCCTACCAGGAGTCCGAGATCATGAAGAAGAACCCCTTCGCCTCGATCGACCAGACCGGCGTCGGCCAGCTCATGCAGATCGCGATCGAGAAGGGTCGGCAGACCCGCCCCGACATCAAGCTCGGCATCTGCGGCGAGCACGGCGGCGACCCGGACTCGGTGAAGTTCTGCCATAAGCTCGGCCTCAGCTACGTGTCCTGCTCGCCTTACCGCGTGCCGGTGGCCCGCCTCGCGGCCGCTCAAGCCGCGATCGCCGACGGCAAGAAATAACCAGCGGTCAGCCTTCAGCTCGCCCTGTCTCAATCCCCCTGGCCTGAGCCTGACCGCGGCTTCTCCTCCCACGCTTACGTCTGTTCGAGCTTCGCCATCATTACAGCCCGGCAGGGCGGACAGATCCCGTGGGTGATGGTCGGCAGTTGCTCAGCCTCCAGCAGATGAAGCTCCACAACCGCCGCCTCCACCGGCAGCCACTGGCCGTCGGGCATCACCACCTTCTGGCACCAGCTGCACACCCGCATCAGGCCTTGGCCGCGCACCCCACCCGGCTCCAATACCGCGACCGACGGGCGCGCTTCCTCGTGCTTGAGGATCGAGGTAAACTCCACCGCCCCGTCGGCCTGCAGGCGCACCTCCATGACAAACACCCGGCGTTTGTCCGGGGCATCGCATCGGTAGCTGAATTCCAGCACTGCGCCGGCGCGCACCCGTTCGATGATCGATTTGTAGATCTCCCGCACCGCGGGATCAGTAATCGAAGCGAACAGGTCCCGCCCCAGGACATGTTCCGCCATCACCGACTCGCCCTGATTGCTCCGGGCAAATTCGCTCCAGGCGGCATTGACCCACGTGATCCGGTTGCCGGTATCGATCCGGTAAACCAAGGAACAGGGGTTGGTGGTGGTTTTCATCTCGGCGCTTTGCTGGCCAGAAGACTGCCGCCAATAATCTCTCGCCGCAAGTCCACCGTGGCTGGACAGCCTGTCTTGAAGCGGCTGGACGAGTCGCGCCGAAACCTTAAGCATAGGCGGACATGAAAATCCTGCCCAAACTCGCCGCGGCGTTTCTTGCCGCTTCCGCCTTCACCCTCTCAGCCTTCGCCGCCGACATCTCCGGCCACTGGAAATGGACGACCCAGGGTCGCAACGGTCCGCAGGAAGTCACCTCCACGCTCACCCTCAAGGACGGCGCCCTCACCGGCAGCGTGTCCGGCCGCATGGGTGACGCCCCCATCGGCGACGCCACGTTCAAGGACGGCCAGGTCGCCTTCACGGTCACCCGCGAGTTCAACGGCAACAAGATCGTCGTCAAATATCAGGGCAAGTTCGAGGGCGATACCATCATCGGCACGATCGTGCGGCCCGGTCGCGACGGCGACGGCCCGCTCACACTCGAGTGGAAGGCCACCCGGGTGAACTGAGCCTAAAGTTCCAGCCTCAATCCCAACCACACCCCGGTCCAGATGGTCCGGGGTTTTTCTTTAACCTTTTCTCATCATGAAATTCCTCCCCTGCTTCGCCGTATTCGCAGCCCTCGCCACCCTGCTCCCCGCCCAAACCCCCGCCACTCCACTGCCGGCCCCGTTCGTCGCCGTGCCCGCCCCGGTTGTGCCACCGCACACCGGCCCGAACGAGCACATCGTGCTGTCCGATGCGTCCACCCGGACGCTCGACGGCTGGGACGGCAGTCCCGAATGGTGGTCGGTGAAGGAGGGTGCGTTCATCGCCCGGGCCGGCGGCAAGGTGCCGACCTCGTTCCTGCTCACGCAGAAAAATTATTCCGACTTCCGTCTCATCCTGTGGTCCCGGGTCGTCGAGTCCGAGAATCACATCGGCGTGAGCCTCTGGGGTGAGCAGGCGCCCGGCAAGGACCCCGCCAACCGCTGGGCCTACAAGGGCCTGCTGGTGTGTTTTCCCGGCATCTATCTGTGGGATTACAACACCAACAAAGGCATCCCGATTGATCCGGCGGGCCAGGCTTACACGAAGGACTTCGTGAAGCAGCACGACTGGGTCAAGGTGGAGATTCTCGCGCAGGGCAACCGCATCCGCGCCGCCTTCAACGGCCATCAGGTGCTGGACTGGCGCGAGCCCGATCCCGGCCGGTTGAAGGCCGGCCCCATCGGCCTGCAACTCCACGGCCACGATCACCCCCAGGAAGTCAGCTACAAGGATGTCGTGCTCGAGACGTTTCCGAAAGAGGACCGGCTGATCACCTTGAAGGACTGACCGCCGCCCGCCGGGGCAATCAAGTTTCCCTCGGGGCGCCAGATCAGGGAGCACTTGGCACTGGGGGTGAAGAACCGCGGGCAGCCGGGTCGCGATCATGACATGCACGCGCCGTTTGAGACCAACCCGCCGTTTCCGGGTCCAAACCTGCACCCCGCATGAAATCCACCGCGCCCAAAAGTCTGCCCAATCGCGCGCCGCGTGCGAAGTTATACGCGGCCATACGCGACTACCTCCCGCTGCTGGTGCTGCTCGCCGTCACCATCCTGGCCGCCTCGGCCAAGAGGCATTCCTACGGGCCGGATGGCAGCCTCTTGCGCTGGATGCACGACTTCATGGGTTTCTTCCTCGTCATCTTCGCGCTGCTGAAGCTGTTTGACCTGCCCGGCTTTGCCGACGGCTTCCAGAAATATGACCTGCTCGCGAAACGGTCCCGGCGCTACGCCCTCGCCTATCCGTTCATCGAGCTCGCCCTCGGGCTCGGCTACCTCGCGTTCTGGCGCCCCACCACCGTCTATGCGGCCACGGTGATCATCCTCGGTTTTGGCGCGCTCGGCGTGATCACCTCCCTCGCCCGCGGCCTCAACCTGAAATGCGCCTGCATGGGCAATATCCTGAAGGTGCCTCTCTCCACCGTTGCTCTCAGCGAGGATCTCGGCATGGTCGCCATGGCCGCCTCGCTGTGGCTCAGGCTGCATTGAAGGAAGCTCAAGCGATATCAGCACAGCGACCTGTCCGCCAGAGCCTTGGCGACGGCGGAAGGCCGGCTGACGAACCCCATCCGCCACCGTAGGGTGGACTTTCCTCTGACCGCGGCCCATCTTGGGCGGCATGTGGACCTTATCCGTCGCGTGGTGGGAGCTCATCGTTCGCTCGATCATCGTCTATGCCGTGCTGATCATCCTGCTCCGGCTCACCGGCAAGCGGCAGGTCGGCCAGCTCGCGCCCTTCGACCTGGTGCTGCTGCTGGTGCTGTCCAACGCCGTGCAGAACGCCATGAACGGGGGCGACAACTCCGTGCTCGGCGGCATCATCTCCGCCGTCACCCTCATCAGCCTGAATTTTGGCATGGGTTACCTGACCTACCGCAGCAAGCGGCTGGAAGTCCTGCTCGAGGGCCAGCCGGAGGTGCTGATTCACAACGGCCGGGTGTTCGAGAAAGTGATGGCGCGAGCGAAGCTCACCCACCACGAACTCAACGCAGCCCTGCGCCAGGAAGGCTGCGTGTCGGTGACGGATGTGCACTGCGCCATTCTGGAGAACAACGGCACCATCACCGTGCACCAGCGAACCGCGGCGGCCGCGACGGAGCCGGGCAGGTAGGGAACGCCAGTTCTCCAAACATCCGGCCCCACTAATCCGGATCCGTATCCCCTGGGTTATTGCTGCCCTTCACCAAATACATGGTTGAATCCCTTCTTCTCCCGACTGACTTTCCAGCATGAGCACCGTGCAGGAGATCGAGTCCGCTATCAGCCGCCTTTCCCCCGAGGAAATGCGTTTGGTGCGAGACTGGCTGGAAAACCAGCTGGAGATGACTGCTGAATTCAAGGGCCGCATCAAGAGTTCCGAACGCGAAATGGCCGATGGCCAGCGTCCGCGCACTCGTTGATCCGACCCAAAATGAGCCGCGCTCTGCAGATTTACTACACGCGTTTGACGGGGTGTTTCTCAAACTGCCGGAGGATATCCGTCGCCGGATTGAGGCCAGTCTCGATGACATGGGCCTGCGCCTAGGCTCTTTTCCCCACTATCCGCATGACCGGTGCCAACCGCTACCGGATCCGCGTCGGCGACTACCGGATCGTCTACACCTTCGACCCCGGCCGAAAAGAAATCCATTTGCTGGCCGTCGGACACCGGCGGGAAATCTATCGGTAAAAACTCGCGGCTCCTAGCTCCCCGCTGTGCACCCCTGTGCCGTTTATTTCGCCTCGCTCATCATTCTTTCCCTCGCGATCCGCGCCGTCGCCTCCGCCAGGCAACTCCCCTATCCTTCGCGTTACTGCGCGCCTTTCTCGGTTGATCAATTCATCGTCCCGGTCGCAGCTGGTTCAGCCATCGTCCCGCCGTCGCGGGACGATGGCTGATCGCAGACAAATACTTCCGAGTGGATTTGCGTGGCGGTGCTGCGCAGGACGTTGCTCCAGCTTCCCTCCGTCAGGGCGGATTCATCCGACGCATCCATGAGGGCGATGATCGCGTGCGGGGGCCGGCCGCCTTCATGGCCCGCGCCGCCCTTCCAGCGGTGAAAGGCCAGCGGGCAGGGCTGGTGGCCGTTGACCGCCATGATGATCACCTCGGCGGCGGCGATGTCCCGCTCGGCTTCAGCCGCAAATGCCGGCGTCAGGGCTGCATCGATGCGCCAGAGGCGGAAGTGGGCGGCGAAGTTGCCGGCCAGTTCCCGCTGGAGGTGCAGATAAGTGGCCATCGCCTTGCCGACGTAGGCCATGCGCTCGTAGAGGATCACCACGGTGAAGTCTTCGGCGGTCGCACGGATGGGCATGGGCGGACTGAAGTGGAGGTTTAAACACTCCCGGGACGCGGCCGAGGCCGCGGGCGGTTGTGCGGTCCATATTTTTAGCACTACGACCCCGCCCGCTCAATGGGGTGCCCACCTACCTTGGCTCGAAAACGTCCGGCGGACGATCCCTTGGTGGCCCGCAAGCCGGTGGCGAAAGACCCGTTGACCACCGTCGGCCGACCCGCACGATGCCGGGATGTCCGCTCCGGCACCCTCTCCTCTTACCCAGACCGTCCGCTGGCTGGCCGACCACACCGGTTTCCCCTCCTCGCGCCTGCCCGACAAGGCCGAGCTCCTGCTCCTGTTCGCGGCGGCGGCGGCCAACGAGGATCTGGCAAAGTCCAACCCCTATCACGTGGGCATGCTGCGCGATCCGAATTTCGCCGCCTCGATGCGCAACTACACCGCCCAGCGCCGCAAGGTCCACGTCGTGTGCGACAACAGCGCAAAGACGTAGGAAGCTGATCGGCCCGCGAAACACACGAATAACGCGAAAACCCGGGAAACAAAAACCCCGGTTCCGGGTTTCGAATGTTTAACGTGTCTAGCGGGCAATCCTCAGAGGCTTGATGCCTTCGCGGCCTCCAATTCCTCCCACCGGGCGAAGACCATCGCGTGTTCCTTCTCGACGGCATCCAGCCGTGACTTCACCTCGGTGAATTTCGCCGCCTGTGATTTGTAGAACGACGGATCGGCGAGCTTCGCCGTCAGCTCCGCCTGCTCCTTCTCCAGCACCTCGATCTTCGCGGGCAAGGTTTCCAATTCCTTCTGCTCCTTCCCGGAAAGTTTCCGGCGGCGCTCGGGCGCCGGCGTGGTGAGCGGAGTCGAACCATTTTTTCTCTCCGGGACGGTTGCCAGCACCGCGGCCCGCGCCGCCGCCTTGGCCTTGTCCTGCATCCAGTCGGTATAGCCGCCGGCGTAGTCGCCGATGCGGCCGTCGCCCTCGAACACGAGCGTGCTGGTGACAACCTCATCGAGGAACTCGCGGTCGTGGCTCACCAGCAGGAGCGTGCCCTGGAACTCCACCAGCAAATCTTCCAGCAGGTCGAGTGTCTCGGCGTCGAGGTCGTTGGTGGGCTCGTCGAGCACGAGCATGTTGGCCGGCTGGGTGAAGAGCCGGGCCAGCAGCAGGCGGTTGCGCTCGCCGCCGGAAAGCACGCGGGCGGGCGTGCGCGCCCGGGCCGGCTCAAAGAGGAAATCCTGCAGGTAGCTGATGACGCTCCGCGTGCGGCCCTCGATCGTGACCGTCGAGTTGCCGTTGGCGATGTTGTCGGCCACGGTCTTGTTGTCGTCAATCTGGGCGCGGAGCTGGTCGAAGTAGACGACCTCGAGGTTGGTGCCGTGCTTCACGCTGCCGCTGGTCGGCGCGAGCTGGCCGAGCAGCAGCTTGATGAGGGTCGTCTTGCCCGCGCCGTTGGGCCCGAGGATGCCGATCTTTTCGCCGCGGCGGATGACGGCGGAGAAATCGCGGATGACCGGCTTCCCGTCCGCCCACGCGTAGGAGACGTTCTCGGCCTCGATGACCTTCACGCCGCTGCGTTCCGCCTCGGCTAGCTTGATCGTGGCGGTGCCGGTGCGATCGCGGCGGGCCCGGACCTCGGCGCGCATGGCATGGAGCGCGTGGATGCGGGCGGTGGCGCGCGAGCGCTGGGCCTTCACGCCGCGGCGGATCCACTCCTCCTCCTGCGCGAGCTTCTTGTCGAAGAGCGCACGCTGCTTCTCCTCGGCCTCCAGCACCTCCTGCTTGCGGACGAGGTAGGTGTCGTAATCGCAGGCCCAGCCGGCGAGCCGGCCGCGATCGAGCTCGACGATGCGCGTGGAGATCCGCCGCAGAAAAGCCCGGTCGTGCGTGACGAAGAACAGCGTGGGTTTGTTCTCCAGCAGGAATTCCTCCAGCCAGAGGATGGACTTCAGATCGAGGTGGTTGGTCGGCTCGTCGAGCAGGAGCAGGTCGGGCTGGCCGGCGAGGGCGCGGGCGAGCAGGGCGCGGCGCTTGAGGCCGCCGGAGAGCGCGGAAAATGTCTGCGCCGGGGGGAGGCGGATGGCGTTGATCAGGTCCTCCACGCGGACATCACGCTGCCAGTCCTCCTCGTGGTGGTCATCGTTGGGCCGCAGGCCGCTGTAAACGATGTCGTGGACCGTGCCCGCGAGATCGGGCGGCACCTCCTGCGTGAGCCGGCGGTAGACCGCCCCGGCGGGCCGGAAGACATCGCCCGTGTCGGGCTTCATCTCGCCCACGATCACCTTCATCAGGGTGGACTTGCCCGCGCCGTTGCGCCCGAGCAGGCAGACGCGCTCGCCCGGATCGACCTGGAAATTGACCTTTTCCAAAATGGCGGGACCGCCGAAGTGGAGCGTGACGTCGAGCAAAGTGAGGAGAGCGGCCATGGGAACGGGCCAACTTGGGCCACC
>JAYUBB010000022.1:0-25423 GCA_043741015.1 Opitutaceae bacterium | reverse complement strand
TGCACACCGCTCCCGGCCACGGCGCCGAGGACTATCAGACCGGCCTCAAGTACAAGCTGGAGATCTACTGCCCGGTCGGCGACGACGGCAAATACCTCGACGACGGCCGCGTGCCGGCCGAGCTCGTCGGCCTGACCACGCTCGAGACGGTCGAGGATCTCGCCGCCAAGAAGCCTGCGCCCGCCAACCTCGGCGTCCTGAAGAAACTGGCCGCCGCCGGTGCCCTGCTCGCCAAAGCCAAATACCCTCACAGCTACCCGCACTGCTGGCGCTCCAAGACCCCGATCATTTTCCGCGCCGTCGACCAGTGGTTTGTCTCGCTCGATCATGCCGGCCACCGCCAGGTCGCCCTCGGCGAGATCACCAAGATCGCGCAGGCGCAGGGTTGGATCCCAGCTTGGGGCGAGGCCCGCATCCGCGGCGCCGTCGAGTCGCGCCCGGACTGGTGTATCAGCCGCCAGCGCTCGTGGGGCGTGCCCATCATCGCCTTCTATGGTCCGGACAAGAAAGCCTACATCGATGCCGGGGTCATCCGCACCGTGGCTGACAAGATCGCGACGAAGGGCACAAATTTCTGGTATGCCGCCTCACCGGCCCAGATTCTCGACGGCGTGAAGCTCCCCGCCGGCTGGCCGGCGGCGACCGAACTCACCTGCGGCCGCGACACCCTCGACGTCTGGATCGACTCTGGTTCGACGCAGGCCGCCGTGCTCAAGCGCGGCCAGGGCGGCACCTCTTGGCCCGCCGACCTCTACCTCGAGGGCAGCGACCAGCACCGCGGCTGGTTCCAGTCCTCCCTCTGGTGCAGTGTCATCGCCTTCGGCGGCGCCCCTTACAAGGCCGTCCTCACCCACGGCTTCATCGTGGACAAGGATCGCCAGAAAATTTCCAAGAGCTCAACCTACCAGAAACCCCAGACCGCCGACGCCTACATCGCCCAGCACGGCGCCGATGTCATTCGCCTCTGGATCGCCTCGCAGGACTTCCGCGACGACATCCCCGTGGATGACGAGATTCTCAAGAATGTCGGCGAGGCCTATCGCCTCTTCCGCAACACCCTCCGCTTCCAGCTCTCCAACCTTTTCGACTTCGACGCCACGAAGCACGCCGTGCCCGCCACGCAGATGAACGCGCTCGACCGCTGGGCGCTGCACCAGACCGCCGTCCTCATTGAGGAGTGCACCAAGGCTTACGACGCCTACGAGTTCCATCGCGTCTACCAACTCTGCAACCAGTTCTGCTCGGTCACGCTGTCGGCCGTCTATCACGACATCGTGAAGGACCGGCTGTACACGCTCGGCGCCGCCCACCCGCTCCGCCGCTCGTCGCAGACCGCCATTCACGCTATTTTCGACGCGCTGGTGAAGATCCTCGCTCCCTTCCTGACATTCACGACCGACGAGGCCTGGAGCTACGCGAAGACTGGTCAGGAATACTCTGGCGAGTCCATCCACCTGCAGGACTGGCCGGTCGCGCCCGCCGCCTGGAAAGAGCAACCGCTGGGCGTTACTCTATTAACCTCTTGGCTCAAAGACCGCGTAAAGGTTAACGAAGCACTCGAACCGCTGCGCGCCGGCGGCAAGCTCGGCAAATCACTCGACGCCGTCGTCACTTTCCGTGGACCGCGCTCCCCAGAGGAAATCGCGAACCTAGAATTGCGCCGCATCGACCTCGCGGAGCTTTTCATCGTTTCAGATGTCAAATTCGTGCCGGCCACCGGCGGTTCGCCCGAAAGCACTATTCTCGTCCAACCCAGTGCAGAACTCGGTTACCATCGCTGCCCGCGCTGCTGGCGTTGGGTGCCCTCTTTGTCAGTAACTTCTCACGGAGAAGTTTGCCCTCGCTGCGTAGAAGCCCTTAACTCCTAACCCGATCCCTTTATGGCCACGAAGAAAAAAAGTCCCGCGCACAAAAAGCCCGCTGCCAAACCTGCGAAGGCGAAGAAACCCGCCGCCAAGGCCGCACCCGCCAAAGCCGTTGCCCATAAAACACCGGCCAAGCCCGTGGCCCTCAAGGCCTCCCCCAAATCTGGTTCCTCCAAGGCGCCCCTCGTCCCGGGCAAACCCACTTCCAAAGCTCCGATGTCCGCCGCCGATATCAAACGCAAGCTGCTCGAGCGCAAATCCGCCGGCCCGGCCAAATCCATCGCGTTCTCCCTCGACGAAGTCCGTGAGATTGCGAAGAAGAACGAGAAGCAGAGTGAGTCTGCCGCCAAGTCGGGCAAGTCCGGCAAAATCACCTCCGTCGCGAAGACCCACGACGTCCACCACCTGGAAAAGCCCCACAAGCCCCACCACGTGAAGACCGCCTCACTCGCCGATATTCTCGGATTCAACCCCACCAAGGGCAAGAAGCCGCGGGCCGCGATGATCGACGAGTCCGAGGTGCCCGACAAATACCGCCGCTACTACCGCCTGCTGCTCGAGCTGCGCAACCACGTGCTCACCCAGCTCGGTGAGCACACCGAAGAGACCCTCCTCAAGTCATCCAAGGACGACTCGGGCGACCTCTCCGGCTACGGCCAGCACATGGCCGATGCCGGCACCGACACTTTCGACCGCGACTTCGCCCTCAGCCTTGTCTCGGGCGAACAGGAGGCCCTCGCCGAGATCGAGGCCGCCATCAAACGCGTCCACGCGGGCACGTACGGCATCTGCGAGGCCACCCAGAAGCCGATCGCCAAGGAGCGCCTCCTCGCTGTGCCATTCACCCGCTACTCCGCCGAGGCCAAGAAGCAGGTCGAACGCCATTCCCACCGCGCCGTCCAGCGTGGCGGCCTGTTCGGTGACGGCACCGAGGAAGAGGGCGGCAAGATCGCCAGCAGCGGTGGCGACGACGAGTGATGCCATTTTTGATTCTCAATTCTGGGTTTTTGATTACCGGCTGATTCCGCCAAACTGGCACTCTTCGTGGAATCCAAAATCGAGAATCCCAAATCGAAAATTCAGCGCCTTCTCGCCTACCGGCGCCTGTGGGTGTTTGCCGGGGTCGTTTTCGCGCTGGACCAAGCCACCAAGGCCGTCATCGCCGCGCGCCTGCCCTTCGGGAGCTATGGACCAAGCGGATATTTTGAGATATTCCCCGGTTTCCTGAACCTCGTGCATGTCGGCAACACGGGCGCCGCGTGGAGCATGTTCTCCGGTAAGAGCCTTTGGCTGGCTGGACTCGCCCTCGGCACGCTCACTGCCATCTTCATCTGGCGGCGCACCCTCGGTCTGCAACACGCCTCCGTCCAACCGGCCTTTGGTCTCCTCTGCGGCGGCATCCTGGGCAACCTGGTTGACCGCCTCGTGCACGGCCACGTCATCGACTTTCTCGATTTCCACTTCGGCAGCTACACCTACCCGACATTCAATGTGGCCGACAGCGCCATCTTCGCCGGCGTGTTCTGGTATATGCTGTGGTCACTGAGGCAGCCGGCAGCCGGAAGTGACAAGTGACAGGCATCAGGTAACAAGAACCGACTCCGGGCCTTCGCCTGCTGCTTTCGCGCCCTTGGCGCCGTCACTCGACGTTCGCGATCTGCTCCTTCACGCGCTCCAGCTCGTTCTTGAACTCGATCACGCGCTGGGAGATCTGCAGATCATTGGCCTTGCTGCCGATCGTGTGGATCTCGCGGCCGATCTCCTGCAGAATGAACTCCGCCTTGCGGCCAATCTCGCCGTCCGCCCGCAGCAAATCCTTTAACTGGGAGAGGTGGCTCCGGAGCCGGGTGATCTCCTCGGTGATGTCGCTGCGGTCGGCGAAGAGTGCGACTTCCTTGAGCACGCGATCGTCGTTCACATCGAGTTCGAGTCCCGCCTGACGCAACCGCTGCATCAACTGTTCGCGGTAGAAGCCACTGATCTGCGTGGCCCGATGCGCGATAGCCTCGGTCCCGGCATGCAGCTTCTCCCAGCGGCCGAGAAAATCGACCAACAGGGCCTCACCCTCCTTGGCCCGCATGACCGACAATCCGCGCAGGGCCACCCCGAGGGTCTTGAGCAGCAATTTGCCCGTCAATTCATCGGACGGCAGTTTGGAATTCGTGCGTTGCGCGCTGGCGATCTGCCAGAGTAGCTCCGTGGTCGGGGTGAACTTCACGCCGCGCGCCTTTGCCACTTTCTCCAGTTGCTTGAGCGTGGCGGCCAGTGTCGGCTCGTCCCAGGCCGGGCCGGTGGTGTTCTTGCCCGTGACCTCGACGGCCACATGCACTTTGCCGCGCAGGGCGACCTTGCGCACCGCCTCGCTGACCGCCGGCTCAAAGGGTTGCCATTCGTCGGGCAGCGACTGCGACAGGTCCAGCCCGCGCCGGTTCACCGAGTTCACCTGCACGGTCAAAGTCAGTTCGTCGAGAGCGGCGGTGGCCCGGCCGTAGCCCGTCATGGAGTTCATAGTTTCACTCCCAGAATCTTGGCCACTTGGTTGACATCCTTGTCGCCGCGCCCGGAGAGATTGACAATGATGATCTTGTCCTTCGGCAGGGCCTTGGCCCGCTTGAGGCCGTGCACCAGAGCGTGCGTGGACTCGAGCGCGGGGATGATGCCCTCTTGCCGCGAGCAAAGCTGAAACGCCTCCATCACCTCGTCGTCGGTCGCGTAGGCGTAGTCGATCCGGCCCTGGTCGCGGTAATAGGCGTGCTCGGGCCCGATGGCGGCATAGTCGAGACCGGCCGAGACGGAGTGGGTCAGCTCGATCTGCCCATCCGGGTTCTGAAGAATATAGGTCTTGCTGCCCTGCAACACCCCGAGCTTGCCGCCTTCGAAGCGCGCCGCGTGTTCGCCGCGCTTGATGCCCCGTCCGCCCGCTTCCACCCCGGTGAGCTTTACGGATTTGTCCCCAAGAAAGTCAAAAAAGCAGCCGATGGCGTTGCTGCCCCCTCCGACACACGCGATGATTTCGTCCGGCAGCCGTTTCTCCCGGGCCATGATCTGCTCGCGCAGCTCCTGGCCGATGACGCGGTGAAAATCGCGGACCATCATCGGATACGGGTGCGCGCCGAGCGCCGAGCCCAGGATGTAGTGCGTGCTGCGGACATTGGTCACCCAGTCACGCATGGCTTCATTGACCGCGTCCTTAAGGGTTTTTTGACCGGCCTCGACGGGGATGACGGTGGCGCCCATCAGGCGCATGCGGAAAACATTCAGCGCCTGCCGCTCCATGTCCACCGAGCCCATGTAGACGGTGCAGGCCAGCCCGAACTTGGCGCACACGGCCGCGGTGGCGACGCCGTGCTGGCCGGCACCGGTTTCGGCAATAATACGCTTTTTCCCCATGCGTTTCGCCAGCAAGGCCTGGCCAAGGGCGTTGTTGATCTTGTGCGCGCCGGTGTGGAGCAAATCCTCGCGCTTGAAATAGATCTTCGCTCCGCCGCAGTGCTCGGTCAGGCGCTCCGCGAAATACAACTCGGTCGGCCGGCCGGCAAATTCCTTCAGGTGGTGCCGCAACTCCGCGATAAAGACCGGATCTTTGCCCGCCTGCTCATAGGCGGCCGTGAGCTCCGCGAGCGCAGTCATCAGCGTCTCCGGCACAAAGACGCCGCCGTAGGGGCCGAAATGCCCGGCGCCGTCGGGTAGCTGCGTAGGGGCGGTTGAAAGGGCGGCAGGCATGGGAGGAAAAAGAACTAGAAGGCAAAAGGCCGAAGGCAAACGGGATTTAACACACCCCGCCCATCGGGCACCCCTCTCAAGAGGAGACTCCAGATAACGAAAATCCCCTCTATCAAGAGGGGTGGCGCACGGCGCCGGGGGTGTGTCATGTCCGCTTGATCGTCAGCAGGGTGTAGTCGTCCCGCAGCCCGACTGTGCCGGAGAAATTCTGCACCGACTGGAGGATGGCGTCGTTAATCCTGGCCGCGGATCCACTGTGCGCCGCCCGGAGCGCGTCGGCCAGCCGGGCGGTGCCAAACTCCTTGTCCTCGGCGTTCGGCGCTTCGGTGAGGCCGTCCGTGTAAAGCACCAGGGTCGAGCCCGGGTGGAATTCCACGGCTTTCTCCTCGATGACGGAGTCGAACAACGCGGCATCGACTAGGCCAAGTGGCATGCCCTCGGAGGCGATAAAGTCGCTGATAAACGCCCCCGTGAGCCGGTCGCGGTGCGACAAGAGAGACCGTTCGTGGCCGGCCCGGGCCAGGGTCACGCTGTTGCGGACGGCGTCCACCACGGCGTAGGTCATCGTGATATACATGCCCTCCCGCATGTCGCCGGCCAGAGAGCGGTTCAACTCGGCCAGCACTTTCGCCGGCGAACCGTGCGCCGGGGCGATCTGCCGCAGGTTCGTCCGGCAAATGGCCATCAGCAGCGAAGCCGAGATGCCCTTGCCGGAGACATCAGCCACGGCGACGCCGATGCGATCCTGGCCCAGGGAAAACACGTCGTAGAGGTCGCCGCTCACCTTCTGCGCGGCAAGGTAGCGGGCATCGATGTCCAGCCCGGGCACCGACGGCATCGTGCGAGGCAGGAGCATCTGTTGCACGTCGCTGGCGAGCGCGAGGTCGAGGTCGATTCGCTGTTTTTCCACCAGCAGGCTGAGAAAGTCGGCATTGTGCACGGCGAGGCCCGCCTGCTCCGCCAGCGCCTCGACCAGCGAGTAGTCCGTCTCGGTGAACGGCCGGCCGTCGGACGGATTGCAGACACACAGCACGCCGATCATCCGTTTCCGCACCATGATGGGTGCGGCGATGACTGAGTGGACAAAGAGCGCCTCGTCTTCGTGCTTCACGATGCGCGGGTCGGCCGAGGCCTTGATGATCAGCTCACCCCGGCCGGTGGCCGCCACGCGCCCCACGAGACCCTCCCCGACGGGGAAGACCTCGGACTTCAGAACCTGCTCGATGAATTTGGCGCGCGTGCCCAGCTTCATCCGCTGGTTGTCGGGGATGGGCCGGTGCGGCGGGAACAGGCCCTCGACCGCGATGCCGCGCATGAGGTTGTCCGCCCCCTTCTCAAAGATGCAGGCGCTCAGTGCCCCGGTGCTCAAAATGGCCGCGTGGACGATGCGCTGGAACAGTTCCTCGCGCGGCAGCCGTTCGCCCACGGCGTCCACCATCGTGTGCATGTAGTCGATGACGATCTGCCGCTCCTCCAGCAAAGCCTGCTTTTCCTCCTCCAGCCGGGCAGCCTCGTGTTGGGCTCGCCAGTAGAAGGCGTAGACCAGCGCCGCGCTGAGGAAACCACCGAGGAGAAACAGCGTCATGCCACCACCCTAGCGGGATTCCAGCCGGTTGCGCAAGAACGCCATCACGTCCTGGAATTTCGACGCGTTGTCGGCATCGGCGTTGACAAGGTTTTCGTGCGCCTCCAGCACCAGCCGGGCGCTTTCGATCTCGGTGTGGTTTTGTTCGGTCAGCGCCTGGATGCTTCCCATCGGATCCAGCGAATGGTTGCCCGCATCCACGGTGGCGAGCCGGTGGAGACCAAGGTTGCGGATAAGTTCAAGGTTGCGCTCTCCCACCCGGGCGAAGGTCAGATGGCCCGGGGGCGACTGCCGCCGTAACTCGAGGGCGGCGCCCGCCAGCACGCCGAGGAAGGTGCTGTCCATGCTGGCACAGTGGCGAAAATCCACGACGAAGCGCCTTTTCCCCTGCCGCACCATCTCGGCGAAGAAGTCCTTCAACCCGCCGCTGTTCATAAAAGAAGCCCGGCCGTCGATCCGCACCACCACCGGGTCAGCGTAGGCATCGACAAGAAACACAGGTTTTGTGGAATCCGGCATGGGGATATTTTTTGTTCCTGAAAAGACCACCAAGCTTGTCATTCTGAGCGCAGTGAAGAATCCAGAACGATAGCCTCTATGTTCGTCATGATGGATTCTTCGCTGCGCTCAGAATGACAGGAATATGGTATTGCAGCTTAGTTCGCCGCGACGATCTGCCGGAGCACGTAGGGCAGAATGCCACCGTGCTGGTAGTAATCGATCTCAATGGGCGTATCGATGCGGCTGCGCACGGGTACATTCTCGACCGCGCCGTTCTTGCGCGTAATTTTGAGCGTAAGGTCCTGCTGCGGCTTGATGGCGGCGGTGAGGCCGACGACATCGTAGGTCTCGGAGCCGTCGAGCTTGAGGGTCTGGGCCGTGGTGCCCTCCTTGAACTGGAGCGGGAGCACGCCCATGCCGACGAGGTTGGAACGGTGGATGCGTTCGAAGCTCTGCGCCACGACGACCTTCACGCCAAGGAGGTTGGTGCCCTTGGCCGCCCAGTCGCGCGACGAGCCGGTGCCGTATTCCTGACCGGCCAGGACAATGAGCGGCACGCCCGCTTTCTGGTAGGCCATGGAGGCGTCATAGATCGAAGTCTCCACTCCGTCGGGCCCGAGCGTATTGCCGCCCTCCTTGCCCCCGAGCATCAGGTTCTTGATGCGAACGTTGGCAAAGGTGCCGCGAGTCATCACGCGGTCGTTGCCGCGACGCGAGCCGTAGGAGTTGAAGTCCTCAAAGGTGACGCCGTTATCGAGCAGGTATTTGCCGGCGGGAGAGGTCTTCTTGATGGCGCCCGCGGGGGAAATGTGGTCGGTCGTCACCGAGTCACCGAAGATGCCGAGCGGACGGGCACCCTTGATCTCGGCGATGCTGCCGGGCTTCATGCCAAAGCCGGTGAAGAACGGCGGCTCCTGAATGTAGGTGGACTTGGCGTCAAAGGCGTAGACGTTGCCCATGGTCGAGGGGATCTCGTTCCATTTCGGGTTCTGCGCCGCGAAATCCGTGTAGAGCCGGCGGAAGACCTCGGGCTTGAGCGCGGCGGCCATCTGGTCGCGGACTTCCTTCAACGTCGGCCAGAGATCCTTCAGGAAGACCGGCTTTCCGTCGTGACCTGTGCCGAGCGGCTCGGTGGATAAATCGATATCCACCCGGCCGGCGAGCGCGAAGGCGACGACGAGTGGCGGCGACATCAGGAAGTTGGCCTTGATGTTCTGGTGGACGCGGGCCTCGAAATTGCGGTTACCGGAGAGCACGGAGGCGGCGACGAGGTCGTTCTTCACGATGGCCTCCTCGATCGCGGGGTGCAGCGGGCCGGAGTTGCCGATGCAGGTCGTGCAGCCGTAGCCGACGGTCTGGAAGCCGAGCTGGTCCAGATAAGGCGTGAGGCCGGTCTTGTTGAGATAGTCGGTGACGACGCGCGAGCCGGGGGCCAGCGAGGACTTCACGACCGGGTTCACCTTCAGGCCCTTCTCGACGGCTTTCTTGGCGAGCAGGCCGGCGGCGAGCATGACACTCGGGTTCGAGGTGTTCGTGCAGCTGGTGATGGCGGCGATGAGCACGCTGCCATGGCCGATATCACCTTCCATGCGCGGTGCGGCTGAGGTGACCGTGTCGGGCGTGGGCCGGTTGTTGGCCATTTCGCGTTCGGTCAAAGGATTAGTGGCGTGAGCCTCCGCCCGCTCCGAGGAGACCGGCTCCTGGCTGCCGCCACCACCGTGAAAGGAGCCGTTCGACGCGACATGGATCTTATGCGGGAGATCCTCGGCCTTCTTGCCAAAGCCGTTTTCAGTGACGGGTTTGGAAAATGCCGTGGTGAACTCCTTCTTGAGGTTCTGGAGCTCGATGCGATCCTGCGGGCGCTTCGGGCCAGCGACGCTCGGCACGACGGTACCGAGGTCGAGGTCGACCACTTGGGAATAATCGATCGCCCCTTTCTGCGGGATGCCCCACAGGCCCTGCGCCTTGTAGTAGGCTTCGTAGGTGGCGACATGCTGCCCGTCGCGACCGGTGGCGCGGAGATAGCTGGTACACTCGGCGTCGATGGGGAAGAAACCCATCGTGGCGCCGTATTCGGGCGCCATATTGGCAATGGTGGCGCGGTCCACCACCGGCAGCGCGGCGGCGCCGGGGCCGAAGAACTCGACGAACTTGCCAACGACCTTCGTCTTGCGCATGAGCTGCGTGACGGTGAGCGCGAGGTCGGTGGCGGTCACGCCTTCCTTCAACGCGCCGGTCAGGTGCACGCCGACGACGTCGGGCGTGAGGAAATAAACGGGTTGGCCGAGCATGCCGGCCTCGGCCTCGATGCCGCCGACGCCCCAGCCGACAATGCCGAGGCCGTTGATCATCGTCGTGTGCGAGTCGGTACCGACGAGCGTGTCGGGATAATACACGTCGCCCTGGCTGAGCACGCCCTTGGCGAGATATTCAAGGTTCACCTGGTGGACGATGCCGATGCCGGGCGGGACGACCTTGAAGGTGTCGAAGGCCTGCATGCCCCACTTGAGGAACTGGTAGCGCTCCCGGTTGCGCTTGAACTCGAGGTCGAGGTTTTTGGCCAGCGCGTCGGCATTGCCCGAAAAGTCCACCTGCACGGAATGATCCACCACGAGATCGACCGGCACGAGTGGTTCGATGATCTTCGGGTTCTTGCCCATCTTGGCCACGGCGGAGCGCATGGCGGCCAGATCCACCAGCAACGGCACGCCGGTGAAGTCCTGCAGCACGATGCGCGCGACCACGAACGGAATCTCCGCCGTGCGGGCCTCGGTCGGTTTCCAGCCGGCCAGCTCGCGAATGTTGGACTCCATGACGCGCTTGCCGTCGCAGTTGCGCAGCACGGCCTCAAGTACGAGGCGGATGCTCACGGGCAGGCGGGCCACGGCGGGAAACTGCTTCGCCAGCTCAGGCAGCGAATAGAATTTCTTGCCGCCTTCGAAGCTCTGGAGGGTGTTGAAAGGATTCGGGAGGCTCACGGAATTTACGATTTGGGATTCTGAATGTGGGAGGAGCTTTACGCCCCGACTTGTCGCGGGATAAACGCGCTCCCCCAGGGAGAGGGAGCAGTTACTTCGCCAGCGCTGCCTTCACGGCGGCGAAATTCGGCAGATCCTTCGGCGTGGGGGTCTGCTCGGCGTATTTGACCACGCCGTCCTTGCCAATGACGAAGGCCGCGCGGGCCGCCGTCACGTACATGCCGGCCAGCGTCGGGAACACGACGTCATAGTCCTTGATCACGGTCTTGTTCTGGTCGCTCAGCAGCGTCAGCTTGATGCCGTTGGCCTTGGCCCAGGCCTCCTGGGCAAAGGGACCGTCGACGCTGATGGCGTAAACCGTCGCGCCCAGCTTCTCGTAGTCAGCGAGCCCGCCGGTCTGGTCGCACATTTCCTGGGTGCACACACCCGTGAAGGCCGCCGGGAAGAAAAGGAGCACGGTCTGGGCCTTGCCGAAATTGTCGCTCAACTTGACGTCCTTGGGGCCGTCCGCGGTCTTGGTCTTGAGGGTGAAATCAGGGGCTTTGGAGCCGACGGCGAGGGGCATGGGAATAAGTGGTGGTGGTTTGGTTTGGTGCGGCGAGGACCGTCACGTGGAATCCGATAACTAGAACCTCCCGAGTTCCCGCCGCAACCCATTTTCACCACTATGAGGGTGGTTACTAAAAACGGCCTTCACCCCATTAGTATTTCTGGCGGACGCACCGCAACGGCACCCTGCACTGCGCACTTGCCTCCACTGCCCGGCCCACCTGATATCCACCTGACTCATGAGCGACATCCTGGCCGAACTCGAATGGCGTGGCCTCTACGCCGACTGCACCGACCGCGACGCGCTGGCCAAGCGCCTCGCCGAGGGCCCGGTCACGCTCTATTGCGGCTTTGATCCCACCGCCGACTCGCTCCACGTCGGCAACCTCGTGCCGCTGTTCGCCCTGCGCCGCTTCCAGCAGCACGGCCACTTCCCCATCGCCCTCGCCGGCGGCGCCACCGGCATGGTCGGCGACCCCTCCGGCAAATCCGACGAGCGCAACCTTCTCACGCCCGACCAGCTCCAGCACAATCTCGACTGCATCAAGCCGCAGCTCGCGCGCTTCCTCGACTTCGCCGGCACCAAGAATCCTGCGCGGCTCGTCAACAACTACGACTGGACCGGCAACCTCACCTTCCTCGAGTTCCTTCGCGACATCGGCAAGCACCTCACCGTGAACTCCATGATCGCCAAGGATTCCGTCCGTTCGCGCATGGAGGATCGCAGCACCGGCATCAGCTTCACGGAGTTTAGCTACATGCTGCTCCAGGGTTTCGATTTCCAGCACCTGCGCAAAACCTTCAACTGCGAGCTGCAGATCGGCGCCACCGACCAATGGGGCAATATTACCGTCGGCACCGAGCTCACGCGCAAGAAACTCGGCGCCACCGTCTGGGGCCTCGTCTTCCCGCTCCTCACCAAGTCCGACGGCACCAAGTACGGCAAGACCGCCACCGGCACCGTCTGGCTCGACCCGAAGAAGACCAGCCCCTACCGCTTCTACCAGTTCTTCGTGAACGCCGACGACGCCGACGTCGGCAAGCTGCTCAAGACCCTCACCTTCCTCTCGCAAGCTGAGATCTCCGCGCTCGAAAAGGAACTGAAGGCCAACGCCGGTGCCCGTGCCGCACAGAAGGCTCTCGCCCAGGAGATGACCACACTTGTTCACGGCGCCGACGCCCTCGCCGCCGCGCTCAAGGCCAGCGAGATTCTCTTCGGCGGCTCGCTCGATGGTGTCACCGAGACGATCTTTCACGACGTGGTGGGCGAAGTCCCGACCAAGGAATTGGAGAGAGGAAAACTCGAGGACGCGGGTTTTCCCATTGTCGATCTTGTCGTCCACGCTGGCCTCGCCCCGTCGAAGGGCGCCGCCCGCAAGGACCTCGAAGCCGGCGGCATCTACCTGAACAACGTCCGCGTCGAACACACCCGCTCCGTCACGACGAACGACCTGTTGTTTGGGAAGTATCTGCTCCTCCGCAAAGGCAAAAAGAGCTACGCGGTGCTGACGGCTAAGTAGAGATTGCTGGTAAGACGGCAGATATTCAAAAGATCACACACAAGGAACGCCTCCTTCTCTGCGAATTTGCCGCCTATGCAAATCCGGCAAAAGAGTGCAGGATCAGAATGGCACTTCGTCGTCTAACGGATCAGCAATCCCATGCTCTTTCTTGTGACATTTGATGCACAAGCACCGAACTTCACCAGGATCATAATCCCAAGGTTCGGCACCCCTTCGATAGACCGGATGATGCACCTGCAAAGTAACTTCGCTTTCATACCGCCTGCACCGCGCACATTTGTAGCCCCAATAGTCTAAGACCTCGGAGCGAAATCTCTCCCACCTCGGGTCCCCCAACTTCCTTTGATAGTCAGTTGGCTCGTCGTTCATACTTCCGCACTCCACGCAGTCACTCAAATTGACCGCACCACGTCTTCCCGACTCACACCCTTTGCCGCTGAGACCGCACGCAGGATCGCGTTCAACGTCCCAATCTTCACCGGCGAATGATCGGGAATCGAAATCCGGTGCGACTGCGGTATGTCAGTTTGCAGGATGATGTGGCTGCCGACCTGATGCACCTGCCGGTAACCCCAATCCCGGCAGAGCGCCTTGACCAAGTCCCGGCCCGAGACATCCCGCGGCAGTTTCACGCCAGCACTTCGTCACGCACCAGATGCAACCGGATGCTCCGAGGTGCCGGCTGGTCGAAATAGAAAGCCTTCACCGCCTCGCGCACATTGGTCCGCAGCTTTTCCCAGGTGTCGGCTTCGGTGATGATGCTCTCGCCCAGCGCCTCGGCCACGTAGCCGCCGTCAGCCTCCTGGGTTACTTCAAAGACTAGTTCTTTCATGGTGCTTTGTGGTTTAAACTGCCTCGGCCAGAATCCGCTCCAGCGTGCCTTCCTTCTGTGCCGTCTTGAGAAAAAGGTTCACCGCCTCTGTGAGCGCGGCTCGCGCCTTGGCCGGGGTCGCTCCGCTGCTGGCCACATCCAGCGGCATGGCATGGGCGATGTATTGTCCGCCCTCCCGCCAGAGCTGAACCGTATAGCCAAGTTTCATGCTCCTAAGCAAATCCCCCCGTCGCCCAAGGTCAACTCCCTCCTCAGACCTTGATGCTGTGCACCAGCTCGCGGTTGGCCATGTGCCACTCGACGGTGTGCAGGAACCCTTCCTCGGCGGAGGTTTCCGGCGCCCAACCGAGCAGGTGCTGCGCCTTGGTGATGTCGGCCCAAGTCTCCTTCATGTCGGCCGGGCTCTCCGGCCGGTGGGAGATCTTGGCCTTCTTGCCCAGCGCCCGCTCGATCAGGCTGATCACTGCCTTCAAGGTCATCGGGTTCTGTCCCCCGCCGAGGTTGATGATCTCGTAGCCCAACGGCTTGATCGCCAGGACCGTGCCGCGGGCTATGTCGTCCACATAGGTGAAGTCGCGAGCCTGCGTGCCATCGCCATAGAGCGTGATGGCCGTCCCCTCGGCGATCCACTTGATGAAGCGGAACGGGGCCATGTCGGGCCGGCCGGCGGGACCAAACACGGTGAAGTAGCGCAACACCGAAACATCCAGACCGTGCTGCTGGTGGTAGGTGCGGGCGAGCATCTCCGCCTGCCGCTTGGTCTCCGCATACGGCGACTGCGGAGAATTGACCGGCTGGTCCTCCGTGAACGGCATTGGGCACCCGGCGTAGAGCGACGAGCTCGACGCCAGGATGTGCTTCTTCACCCCGTGCTTCCGCTGGCACTCCAGGATGTTTTTTTCTCCCTGCACATTTGTCCGCTCGTAAAGCTCGGGTTGCTTCAGGCTGGCGCGCACGCCCGCCCGGGCCGCCAGGTTGAAGACCGCGTCGAACCGGTGCGCGGCGAATATCTTGTCCAGCGCGGTCTGATTCTCGATATCGAGCGGGTAGAAAACAAAGCCGCGGCCGGCCTGCAACTTTCCCAGCCGCTGGTGCTTGAGCCGGACGTCATAGTAATCGTTCAGGTTGTCCACCCCGATGACCGTGTGTTTCTCCGCGAGCAACAGCTCGCAGACCTTGGAGGCGATGAAGCCCGCCGCTCCAGTGACAAGATAAGTGGCCATGGCTAGGGAGTCAGGGCGGCAAAATCAGCCCGCGCCATTAGACGGGCCACGTCTGGCCCAACAGTTTTAGCCGACCACCCGAGTCTGGATTTCGCGAGCAAGGCGTCACCCACAAGGGTGGCGGACTCCACCGGCCGGTAGAACTTGGGATCGATGCGCAGGACGACGACCCCGGTGTCCTTGCGCCGGGCGGTCTCGGCCGTCCCCTGCCCTTCGAACATAAGTTCAAGGCCAAGCTCGGCAAAAGCCGCCGAGGCAAATTCCCGCACCGAACAGGCCCGGCCGGTGGCCAGGACGTAGTCGCCCGCGGCCTTCGCCTGCAACATCAGCCGCATGGCGGTGATGTATTCGGGGGCCCAGCCCCAGTCGCGCTGCGCGTCGAGATTGCCGAGCAAAATCTCCGTCTGCCGGCCGGCCTTGATCCGCGCAGCCCCCAGCGTGATCTTGCGGGTCACGAAATTCTCACCGCGGCGGGGCGACTCGTGGTTGTAGGCGATGCCGTTGCAGGCAAACAGTCCGTAGGCACTCCGGTAAACGCGGCAGAGCTGCGCGGCGAAAGCCTTGGCGCAGCCGTAAGGATTCACGGGATTGAAGGGCGTGGCCTCGTTCTGCGGGGTGGCGCCGGGCGCGCCGAAGACCTCCGAGCTGGCGGCGTGGTAGAATTTCACCGGGTAGCCGAGGTCGCGGAGAATCTCCAGCAAGGCGAGAGTGGCGGTGGCGTTTTCCTGGCAGGTGACCTCGGGAATCTCGAAGCTCAGGCCCACATGGCTCTGGCCGGCCAGATGATAGATCTCCTGCGGTTTTTCCTTGGTGAGGATGCGCCGGAGGGAGGTGGCATCGGTGAGATCGCTGTAGTGCAGTGTGAGCTTCCCCTGGCCGGGGGCCGTGCGCAGATGCTCGATGCGCGAACGGTTGAACATGCTGGCGCGCCGCACCAACCCGTGCACGGCATAACCCTCGGCCAGCAGATGCTCGGCGAGATAGGAACCGTCCTGGCCGGTGATACCGAGGATGAGGGCGGTTTTCATGAGGGGGTGTTGGGGCGGCACATCGCCCGACAGCAAGACAAGTCGCCGCGTGAATTCAACTCCTTGCGCATGGCCCTTATTTGCCCCTGGCGGCCAGCCATTTTGCCACCGCCGCGAGCGGGCGGGTGGTGAAGACCTGCTCCTTCGTGAGCCAGCCTTTCCGCGCCACTCCCACCCCGAGCCGGAAAAACTCCAACTGGGCCGTCCGGTGCGCGTCGGGGTTGATGCTCGTGAGCAGGCCCTTCTCGGCGGCCTTGCGCCAGTGCCGCCAGTCCATGTCCAGGCGCATGGGACTGGCGTTGAGTTCGATGATCACGCCGTGGGCGATGGCCGCATCGATTACTTTGTCCACGTCCACCTCATAGGCCTCACGCTCAAGCAACAGCCGCCCGGTCAAGTGCCCGAGCATCGTGACGTGCGGCTGCTCAATGGCGCGGATGATGCGTTTTGTCATGTCCTCCCGGTTCTGCCGGAACGACGAATGCACCGACACGACCACGTAGTCCAGTTGCGCCAGCGTGGCTTTGGCAAAATCCAGTTTCCCGTCGGCAAGAATGTCGCATTCCGTGCCGCTGAAGACGTGGGTCTTGAACCTCTTCGATTCGTTCAACCGGCGGATCATCGCCACCTGTTCTTCCAGCCGCGCCTCGTCGAGTCCCCGGGCCTGGAAGCTCGATTTGGAATGGTCGGCGATCCCGAGGTATTCCAAGCCCAATGCCTCGGCGGCCGCCGTCATTTCCTCTAGGGTGTTGTGCCCGTCGGAGGCTGTCGTGTGATTGTGGAATACCCCGCGGATGTCCTCCACTTCCACCAAGCGCGGCAGTTTGCCCGCCTCGGCCGCCTCGATTTCACCAAGTCCCTCACGCAACTCAGGGGGGATGAAAGGCAGGTCGAGCGCCTTGAAAAGGTCGGCCTCGCTCTTGGCGCTCAGGCCTTTGGCCCCGGATGCCGGTTGTTTTTTGGCGTCGGTCGAGGGGCCGTGTTTGCTGTCCGCTGGAAACAGCCCCCACTCGCTCAGGCTGAGACCCCGGGCGAGCGCCCGCTGCCGCATCTGCACGTTGTGATCCTTGGAGCCGGTCAGGTGATGCAGGGTGAAAACGAACTGCTCCGGCGGCACCAGCCGCAAGTCGGCCTGCAAGCCCGAGTGCAGCCGCACGCTGGCCTTCGACTCGCCGCGCGCAGTGACTTCCTGCACGCCCTCCTGCGCCACGAACCAGTCCACGACCGGTGCGGGCTCGGTTGTGGCCACCAGAAAATCCAGGTCGCCCACCGTCTCCATCCGTCGCCGCAAGCTTCCGCAGGACTCGGCCTGCTGCACACCGGGGAGCTTCCGCAGGCCGTCGAGAATGGGCGCCCCCGCTTCGCTGGCCTTCACCCACAGGTGCCGCCGCCCGTAGGCCTCGCGGTTGCGGATGCCGGCGAGGATTTTCTCCTGTGATTTCTCGCCAAAGCCGTCGAGGGCTGCCACGCGGTTCTCCGCGCAGGCCGCGCGCAGTTTCGCGATCGAGTCGACGCCAAGTTTCTCCTGCAACGCGCGCACTTTCTTCGCGCCGAGCCCGGGGATGGCCAGCATCTCCACCAGCCCCTCGGGGACGGACGCCCGCAGTTTCTCATAAAAATCCAGCCGGCCCGTGCGGTGCAGCTCGGAGATTTTCTGCGCCAAGGCCTCCCCGATGCATTTCACCTCCTCCAGTGTGCCGGCCTTGACGCGCTGCGCGATCTCGTCCTCGCCCAGTCCTTCGAGCAGACGCGACCCGGCCTGATACGCCCGGATCTTGAACGGATTCTCGCCCTTCAGCTCCAGCAGTGTGCCGATGTCGGTCAACACGGCGGCGATCTCGGTTTTGTTCACAGCCCCAAACAAAGCACCAAGCCGCAAAGAAGCAAAGTCTCTTAAGCTGCCGCCTATTGGCCGCGTTTCCCCAATTTTGCACCGGCGAGCTGTATCACTCCTGCCCGGTTGACCTTGCCCTGCTCGTTAGCCGGCCAGTCGTCGACGGGAACGAAACGCTTCGGCCGCTTGTGGCCGGGCAGTTGACTCTTAATCAATTGTTCCACCTTCGCCAAATCGGGACGGCTGGAAGCCGGATAAGCCGCGACCACCAGCTGCCCCCACTCCACGTCGGGCACGCCCAACACCACGACTTCGCTGAATTCGCCACTGCCGCGCAGGACTGTTTCGACTTCCGCCGGATCAACCTTCTCGCCGCCGGTGATGATGACCGCGTCCCGCCGGCCTAGGACGTGCAGGTGCCCCGCGCCGTCCAGCCGCCCGAAATCGCCGGTCGCGAACGGCCGGCGATCGCGCCACTCGGGATGATAGCCACGGAAGAGCGAGTCGCCCCACACGGAGATCACGCCGTCGCTGCCGACCTGCACGGCCGCATGCTCCAACGCCGAGCCGTTGCCACGCGCGCCGAGCAGGAACTCCTCCGGTTGCAGCGCCGTGACCATCGCCGCCGTCTCGGTCATGCCGTAACCCAGCGACATGGGTAGCTGCGCGGCCGCGGCCTTCGCCAGCAGCTCGGGCCACGCCGGGGCGCCCCCGAGAAAGATGATACGGAAGCCCTGTAGCCACTCTACTGCGGCCGCGCTGCGCAGCAGGCGCTCGAGCTGCGTCGGCACGAGCGAGATCACCCAACCCTGCGGTTTCGCCGGCAAGGCCGGTAGTTCACCCGCGTCGAGTTTCTTCCAGTCGAGCGGGCGATATTCGCATCCCGTCAGCGCGCAGCGCATCCAAGCCATCAGCCCACTCACATGGTGTAACGGCAGCACTCCGACCGCGTTGAAGCCGGCCGACCGAAAGTGCCGGTAAAATCCAACAACCGCCGCCGCGATCGTATCCTCATCATGACGCGCCAGCTTCAACTGCCCGCCAGTGCCACCCGTCGGAATGCACAGCCAGCCCTTGCCAGCGGCGGTGGCCGGGGTGACCGCGGCCAGTTTTTGCAACACGGCGAGTTGCAGGCGCTCCGACTGGCCCCACGCCTCGCTCGCGAGGATCACCGTGCCGCCCTGCGCCGTGGCCGTGGCCAAGGCCGTCATGAAACGGCGCGGATCGTCGTCTTCGACGACGACGGCTTCGCTCCGCGTCTCGGCGACGACATCGGCGGGGGCACCCAACTGCCGGGCTAACTCAGCGCGGTCCATAGTTCCTCCGGGTTGAGGGCCGAGAACCAACTATCATCAAGCACCGGTCCCATGAACGGGCCGTCCCAAAGGCGATCACCAAAAACTTCGCCCACGCCGAAGCCCGGTGACCGTTTGACCATCTCGGGGTGCGTCAGGGCAAACCGCAAAATGGCCGCACGTCCGAGCGCAGTCTCGATCGCACTGGAAAGTACGACATCGGCCTTGGTCTTTGCCGCCCAGTCGGCGAGTTCGTCCAACGGTCCGGCCAGCGCCGGCTTGATGACGAACACGCCCGGCCAGCCCCGCGCCTGCCACTGGCGTGCCTCCTCCAGACGGACGATGGACTCATCGAGGGCAATTTTCACCGGATAATCCTGCGCGAGGCCCATCAAGCTGTCCACGTCAGCGGGCGCGACAGGTTGCTCGACATACTCCACCGGCCGTTCCGCGCACCGCACCAGCCACCGCTCCGCCTGCCGGCGGGTCCACGCCCCGTTGGCATCGAGCCGCAGTTTCGCATAGGCCGGCAACCGGGCGACCAATTCGTCGAGGAGGCCGAGCTCCTCGTCCATGTCGCCGGCGCCGACCTTCCACTTGAACGTCAACCAGCCGGCCTCGAGCTTTGCCGGCAACGATTCCATCCCTGCCTTTCCTGCGGCAAGCAACGCGGTCAGCGGCACGCGCTGCTGCGGCTTGGTCGCAGCGTGAACCAGGCGGGCCGCCGCCAGGGCGAACCGCACGCAGCCAAAGCGTTCCGGAACCGCGTCGAGGACCTCATCACCGACCTTGTCGCCAAATTTCGCACACAACTCCTGAGCCTCGGCCAAAGTTTCCGTCCCAAACCACGGGACCGGTGCGATTTCGCCGTAGCCCACCCAACCCGATTCGTCCACCAGCCGCACCATCATCCCCTCCCGCTCGGTCCACAATCCATGGGCCGTCCGCATCGCCATGCGCAGGGGCAACCGGTAGGCTTTATGGCTGAAACGGTAAACCATGCCCCGACCTTTGGGCTAAGGTGCTTTCTTGGCAAATTATCGTTGAGGTTCGTCGCGGCAGGAGTATTACGTTCATGGCAACGATGCCCAAGCCTGTTGCCAACTCCTCGAGCGATTCGGACTTCTACCTGCCTGCCGAGCGCTTCTTCGCCTCCAACCTGCCGAACGCGCTCACTTACGACGACGTTTCGCTCGCCACGCTCCACTCGGAGATCCTGCCCAAGGACACCGATCTGGCCACCTCGCTGTCGGACAGCCTGCGCCTGCAGATCCCCATCATCTCGTCCGACATGGACACCGTCACCGAGTCGCGCATGGCCATCGCCATGGCCCTCAACGGCGGCCTCGGCCTCATCCATTACAACCTCCCCGGCAAGGACCAGCTCAAGGAGGTCGCCCGCGTCAAACACCACATCCACGGCCTCATCCAGGACCCGATGACCGTCTCCCCCGGGGCCACCATCGGCGATGTCCTCCAGATGATTGACCAGAAGCGCTTCGATTTCCGCACCTTCCCCGTCGTGGACGAGACTGGCAAACTCGCCGGCCTGCTCTCCGGCAACCTCGTCAAGGAGCGCTACAAGACCCGCAAAGTCGCCGAGGTGATGACACCCCGCAAGCAGCTGCTGACCGTGCAGGAGAAACGCATGGCCGCCGACCCCATCAAGGAGGCCGACCGCTTCTTCACCGAAAACATCGGCATCCATAAGATCCTCGTCGTCGACGTCGCGGACCGCCTGCGCGGCCTTATCACCAGTTCCGACGTCGAGCGCATCACCGGCGAGGCCAAGTCCCGCCGCAAGCCCGCCCGCGACGCCCAGTTCCGGCTCGTGGTCGGCGCCGCCATTTCCCCCGTCCGCAAGCCTGACGGCCAGCTCGACCGCGACAAGATCATCGCCCACGTCGGTGAACTGGTGGACGAGGCCGTCGATGTCATCGCCGTTTCCACGGCCCACGGCCACACTTCCGGCGTGGGCGATGTGGTGAAGCTCATCCGCGGCGCCTTCAAGGATCTCACCATCATCGCCGGCAACGTCACCAGCGGCGATGGCGTGGAGTTTCTCGCCGACTGCGGGGCCAGCGCCATCAAGATCGGCCAGGGCCCCGGCTCCATCTGCACCACCCGCATCGTGGCCGGTGTCGGCATTCCCCAGCTCACCGCCCTCCATGTCGCGGGACGCGGGGCCGCCCGGAAAGGTGTCCGCCTCATCGCCGACGGTGGCATCACCAAGTCGGGTGACATCGTCAAGGCCCTCACCCTTTCCGACGCCGTCATCCTCGGCGGCCTGCTCGCCGGCTGCCGCGAGGCGCCGGGCGAGATCATGGAAATCTCGGGCAAACTCTACAAACAGTACCGCGGCATGGGCTCCCATGCGGCGATGAAGGCCGGCTCCGCCGCCCGTTACGGCCACGACAAGAACGACACGGTCCGGAAGGTCGCCGCCGAGGGCATCGAGGCCCTCAAAGAGGTCTCCGGCTCGGTCGATGATGTGCTCAACGCCCTCATCGGCGGCGTCCAGAGCGGCATGGGTTACCTCGGGGCGAAAAACCTCGGTGAGCTCCGCCAGAAGGCCCGTTACGTGCGCGTTACCCCCGCCGGCCAGAAAGAGGCCGCCCCACACGACGTCATTGAGGTTGCCACCCGCAGCGGTGGCTAATTTTACTGAAACAAAACAACGGGCCAAAGCTCTTACCCCTGTATGAAACGTTGTTATTTACCCCCGTGGGTGGCGGCTGTTGGCCTGCTCGCCTTGTTCCTCCCCAACGCCCGGGCCACCACGGTCATCGCCCCTGATTTCGACCAGATGGTCGGTTCGTCCGACTACATTGTGCGCGCCGTCGTCAAATCGGTCACCTCCGACTGGCGCGAGAATCCCGCCAAGCCCGGCCAGCGTTACATCGGTACTTTCGTTGAACTCGAGGTCAAGGAAGTCATCAAGGGTGCCCCACCCTCGCCCCTCGTCCTCGATCTCGTCGGCGGTCGCGTCGGTGACCAGGAGCTCACCATCGAAGGCGCGCCCAAATTCACTGTCGGTCAGGAAAACATCCTCTTCGTGAAGGGCAATGGCCGCCAGATCATCCCCCTCGTCGGCATGATGCATGGCTACTACCCGGTGCGGCGCGACAAACGCACCGGTCAGGATCAGGTCATGCACAGCAACGGCAAACTCCTCTACAGCGAACAGGAGATCTCCCTGCCGGAGTCCGCTCTTAGCTCGCCACTGGCCCGCGACCCCAAGGCGCGACCGCTGACCTCCGCCGACTTCGCCGCCCGCATCCGTAAATCCAAAAAATTCAGCTCCCGTGAAGCACTCGAGTAATCTGCTCCGCCGGACCGGTCTCGCGCTCCTGGGCCTGGGCGTGACGGCTGCGGCCTTCGCCTTCACCTTTACGCTCAACAGCCACACCGGTCTGCCCATCAAGTGGCCCGCTGGCGTCATTCCCGTGACCATCATGCTCGGCGACAGCCCCACCCTGAGTGACGGCTCGACTTACAACACCAGCGCCCGCGCCGCCACCCAGGCTTGGAACGCCGTGCTTGGTTCAGCCCAGATCCAAACCAGCTTCGCCACCGGCACGCCCGACGAAAATAACAATGTCAATGAAATGGCCTTTGCCGCCAACGTCTTCGGGAAGGATTTCGGCACCGGTGTCCTGGCTGTGACCACCGGCTTCAGCCGGGGCAATGAACGCACGAAGGCCGACATCATTTTCAACTCCGCCTACAATTGGGACTCCTATCGCGGCACCTACCGCAGCAACCCGGTCGACCTCCAGCGGGTCGCCATCCACGAGCTCGGCCACCTCCTCGGCCTCGATCATCCCGACGATAAAGGACAGACTGTGAGCGCAATCATGAACAGCCAGATTAGCAGCGTCGACACCATGCTCAAGGATGACATCGATGGAGCCCAATCCCTCTACGGCCCGCCCGGTGTGCCCGCCAACGACGCCTTCGCCAGGGCCACGCTCATCACTTTGACCAGCGGCAACACCACCCAGTTGAACGGCGTCAACACCAACGCCACCAAGGAAACCGGCGAGCCCGATCACGCTGCCAACAGCGGCGGCCGGTCGGTCTGGTGGCGCTGGACTGCCCCCTCCTCGGGCAGTGTCACGCTCGACACCAAGGGCAGCTACTACGACACCACGCTCGGCGTATATACCGGCTCGACGGTCTCAACCCTGACCAAGATTGCCGAGAACGATGACATCGACCCTGGTGTTATTCAGGCCAGCACTGTCACCTTCAGCGCCACCAGCGGCACGCTCTACCGTTTCGCCGTGGACGGCTTCAACAACACCGACAGCAACGGCGCCGACTCGGGCGGCATCACGCTAAATCTGAACTTCACTTCCACCGCAGGCACGCTGCCGGCCATTACGACGCAGCCAGCCAGCGTGACCGTGAACTCCGGCGGCAGCGCCTCCTTCTCGGTCGTCGCCACGGGTACCGCGCCGCTGAGTTACCAGTGGCTCTTCAATGCCAGCGCCATCGCCGGCGCCACCAGCGATACCTACAATCTCTCCAGTGCTACCTCCGCCCAGGCGGGAACCTACACCGTCACGGTCACCAACGCCGCCGGCTCGGTCACGAGCAACGGTGCCACCCTGACCGTGAATACCCCGCTCCCGCCGAGCCCGCCGCCGAGCAGCGGAGGCGGTGGTGGTGGCGGCGCCCCCAGCCTGTGGTTCTGTGCTGTGCTGGCCTCGCTCGGTCTCGCCCGCTGCTTGAGTCGCCGCCCGTGACGCCCCCGGCCCGCCAGTCGCCGCTGCCCTGGCTGGTGCTCCTCGCCGCCCTCGCTGCGCTCCTCGTGCAAACGGTGCCGTCGTGGCGCCCGTCGCTCGTCTACGACCGCGCCGCTATCGCCCAAGGGGAATTCTGGCGGATGTGGACCGGCCATTTCGTTCACTTTGGCTGGCCACACTTTCTCATCGATACCGGCCTGTTGGTCATCCTCGGCTGGCTCGTGGAGAACCGCCACCCGTGGTTTATTCGACTTGGCCTGTTTCTGTTGCCCGTATTCATCTCCGCCTCGATCTACCTGTTCGAGCCCGCCATGACCCGCTACGGTGGGCTCAGCGCCGTGAATCTCGGTATTCTGCTCTACGCCTCGGTCCAGGGCTGGCGCCGGGACTGGACCGACTGGTTCTGGCCCGCCGTGCTGCTGGCCTATGTCGGCGAACTGGTCTTCGAGTATTTCCGCGGCGGACAGGGCGGCGGCGCGATCCGCTTTGACGATCCCTCCATCCGGGTGGCCACCGGCGCCCACCTCGCCAGCGCCGCCTACGCTCTGCTCGCCCTCGGCGTGGCCCGCCTGATTGGCTCACGCGCCCCGGCATAAATTGTCTTTTGCCTTGCCGCTGTCCGGCGGCTCGCGTTTCTGCTTACCCGCAACCGGGGACATTCCTGGCTGCGCCGCATGCCTCTCACTCCCTTCCGCAGCCAGCTCATCGCCGATGTCGGCATCTCCCTTGGGGACGAGGGCAAGGGCCGGCTCATTCCCGAGGTGGCCGACGAACTCCGGGGCACCCCTGCCGCCGTCTCCGTCGTCCTCAAGGTCAATGGCGGCGCCAACTCCGGTCACACCGCCGGTGGCCTCAAGCTCAATCTCCTGCCCGCCGGCGTGGTCGTCAAGGATGCCGCCCATCTTTGCATCGGGAGTGGCGTCGTTGCCGACCCGCGCAAGTTCTGGTGGGAGGGCGCGCCCCTCGAGCACAAGGGCCACGCCATCTTCTCCCGCCTGCTCATTGACGAGCGCACGATGGTGTCCGACCTCACCCACCGCCTGCTCGATCTCGCCTGGGAAGACTACCGCAGCAAGGTGCTGGAGGAGGAACCGCGCGGCTCCACCGGCCGTGGCATCACGCCCGCCTACGGCGATGAGGTCGGCCAGTGGCAGATCACCTACGCCGATTTCCTCGGTGGCTCCAATTACTTTGCCCGCAAGCTCACCCAGCGGGCCGACCGGGCCGTCCGCACCATCCAGCATGTGTGCCGCGTCAGCGCGGATACGTGGTACGGCTTCTTTGACAAACTCTCCGCGGCCGAACTCCGCGCCAACGAGGAAGCCATCCAGCTCGGCGTCTGCTCGCCCGGGGATTTTGACTTCAATCAGTTCCGCGGCCCCGCCCCGTTCACGCTGAACGTGCCCCGCCTGACCGAGGTTTACTGGGCGGCCGGCACGCGCCTGGCGAAAAACATCGGCGAGGTGCGCGAACTCATCCTGCGCGAGCTCGCCGCCGGCCGCACCGTCATCGGCGAGTTCGGCCAGGCCTACTGGCTCGACAAGCGCCACGGCTACTCGCCCAACGTCACCGCCTCGCATACCTTCACGCCCGAGTTCTTCGAGAGCGCCGGCATACCCGTGCAACCCATCCACACTTTCGGCGTCGCCAAGGCCTACGACACCAAGGTCGGCACGCACACCTTCCTCACCCAGATGGATGACGCCGCGCCGCTCACCGTGAAGCTCAAGCGGATG
>JAYUBB010000021.1:0-8818 GCA_043741015.1 Opitutaceae bacterium | reverse complement strand
ATGTCGAGGCCGATGGCATCGATCCCATGCGCCACCGCCAGCGCCACCTCGTGACCGTGGCCGCAGCCCGGCACCAGCGCCCGCCCGCGCACCGGATGGCGCTCCAGATACTGGATCATCGGCGGCGACGGCGCGCCCTTGTCCCAGAAGATCTCACCCTTTTGGTATTTTTCGTCCCAGTCCATGTGCGTACCTAAACTTTATGGTGATCGAGTCGCCGACGTCACGCCTTGACTGAGTCGATCGATGGTGTTGCCGCAGTTTCGCCGACTGCTTCGCGCCTCTTTGCCTCGGTTTTGTGCAGCGAGAACCGAGGACAAACACCGGGCCCGTAGCAACGGGCAATGGCGCGCGGCTTCTTGCCTCGCCGTAGCCACCAGCGAAGGCGGGTGCGTGAGGACCCTTCCGCCCAAGCCCGTTTGTAGTTTAACAGCCTACAAAGGCCCGCCACAGTGCTGGCGACGGCGGGGCGTGAGGCCCTGCCTCCTCTCCACTCAAGCCACGTAGCGTTTTAGAAACTCCCGCACTTCCTCCGGCACCGCCGCGGCGATGTTGGGCACCACCCAGTTGAACAGCCGCTGGATCTCCAGCGCCTTGGCCGCCGTGGCCGGCCGGGCGTCGGCCCCGGTCAGGTATTGCACCTCATGCCCCGCGGCCACCCGCACCACGTTGTCCTTGAGTTGAAACTCAAATGCCGCCACCGACTCGTCGGCCCGGTGCCGCCAGATGCTCAGCCGGGCCGGCCGGGTGCTGACATAATGCTCCACCAGGTAGCCGGAGGGGTCCGGCTGGAGCGGTTTGGTTTGCGCCTTGAGGGTGGAGCCCAAGGCCAGGACCTCCAGCAACTGCCGGTAGGCGCTCCAGGTCGTCTCGTCTTCGATGTCGTGCTTCAGCCCGAAAACCAGGCCCTCGGTCTGCTCGCGGATGTTCGTGATGTGGCACGGGACGGTCAGCTCGAAGTCCTCCACCGTAAGCGTGAGGTCGCACAGATCGCGGGCCTTCACCTTGATCGCGGGGCCCAGCTGGATGCGCACGCCCTGTTCGGAGCAGTCGATGAGGCGGCCCTTCCAGTTCCAGCCGGGCCGCGCGTGGCGCATCGGCGCCCCGGTGTCGGCGCGCCCGATGAAACTGAGCAAGGCCTTGAGGGGAAACCGGGGATTGACGATGTAGCGTTTCGAGCTGCGTCGCTCCACCTGCGGGACCGGTTCGGGTTCCTTGAGAATGCGCTTGAAGAACAGCATGGCGGGCGGTTTCCGGGCTTAAATCCTACGGTTGTAATCCACGGTGCGATCGTTCCCTGCCATGAGGCCGAAGGCAAGCGCCGCCGGGCCGGCCGCCCCAATCGGTTTGCCTCACCCGGCCTCCCCTTGGCGTCTTTGCGCCTTTGCGTGAGCCACAGTCCTGGTTAGCTCTCCTTCCATGCCAGCGACCATCACCGCGGAACGCCCCGATACGCCCGAGGCCATGCTCCTGATCAGCGAACTGCAAACGCACCTGGAGTCATTGTATCCGCCCGCGAGCTGCCATGGTTTCAGTGTCGAGCGCTTGATCGCCGAGTCGGTGGCGTTCTTCGTCCTGCGCGTCGAGGGCCAGCCCGCCGGCTGCGGCGGCATCAAGCTGGTCGGCCGCGAGTACGGCGAACTCAAGCGGATGTATGTCCGCCCGCAATTCCGTGGCGCCGGTTTCGGCCCGTTGCTTCTCGACCGTCTGGCTGCTCATGCCCGGGCCCATGGCGTGAGGCTGCTTCGTCTGGAAACCGGCATCCACCAGCAGGCCGCCATCCGGTTGTACGAACAAGCCGGCTTCCACCGGATTCCGCCCTTCAGCCCTTACACCTCCGACCCACTCAGCCTCTGCTTCGAGAAGCAACTCACCCTCAGCTAGGACCGGCCAGCAACGGCGCTTGCCGCCGTTTCATCTGCCGGGCGACCCGGCCTGGCTTGAAACTGGCCGCCGTTGTGTAACCCCCGCCCGCTTGCGTTGTCCAATGATTGCCGTCAGTTAATGGCCACGAACCATGAAAACCTTACTCATCATTTTCGGAATCATCGCCGCGATTGTCGTGCTCGGGATCCTCTACGTGACCGGAGTCTACAACGGACTCGTCGGCCGCGCCCAGGCCGTCGATGCCCAGTGGGCGCAGGTGCAGAACGTCTACCAGCGCCGCGCCGACCTGGTGCCCAATCTCGTCGCCACGGTGTCCGGCGCCGCCAACTTTGAGAAATCGACCCTGACCGAGATCACCGCGGCCCGCGCCTCGGTCGGCAAGGTGCAGCTCTCCCCCGGCGGCACCCCCAGCGCCGCCCAGCTGGCTGAATTTGAGAAAGCGCAGGGCGGACTGACCTCCGCGCTGTCGCGGCTGCTCGTCGTGGCGGAGAATTACCCGAGCCTGAAGGCCACGGCCAATTTCCAGGAACTGCAGGCGCAGCTTGAGGGCACCGAGAACCGCATCGCCGTCGAGCGCGGCCGGTTCAACGAGCTGGCCCGCGATTACAACACCGCCATCAAGCGCGTGCCGGCGGTCTTCTTCGCCGCGATGCTGGGTTTCCACGACAAGGCCTATTTCACCGCCACCCCCGGCGCGGACAAGCCGCCGGTGGTGCAATTCGACTTCGCCAAGCCGGCACCGGCCAAGCCGTGATCCCGCGCCCGTGAAAACGACCTGGCGGGGCATTTTTGTCTGCGGGGCGCTGCTGGCCGGCCCGTGGCTGGGTGCCACGGAGCGGATCCCCGCCGTCCCGGCGAAGTATTTCAACGACTATGCCGGCGTGGTGCCGGGCGCCACGGTCGCGGCACTCAATACCCAACTCGAGGATTACGAGCGGGCCTCCTCGAACCAGCTGCTCGTCGCCATCTATCCGAAAATGGAGTCCGACTCCTCGGTGGAGGACTACACCGTGCGGGTGGCGCAGGCGTGGGCCGTGGGCCAGAAGGGCCGGAACAACGGCGCGGTGCTGTTCGCGTTCATGGCGGAGCACAAGCTCTACCTGCAGGTCGGGTATGGCCTTGAGGCTGTGCTGCCCGATGCGATCGCGAAGCGCATCATCGAGAACGAACTCAAGCCGGCATTCCGCAACGGAGATTATGACCGCGGCCTGCGCGCCGCCGTGAACGCGATGATCGCCGCGACGAAGGGTGAATACCGGGGCACGGGCCGGACGGCGGCGGACGCGACCCCGGGCATCAGCTTCAACACCATCTGGGTGGGTTTCATCGTCCTGCTCATCCTGAGTTCCTGGATCCGCTCGATGCGGCGGAGCGTGGTTTACTCGGGCCGCCGCCGAAGCGGCCTGGGCGGCATCTTCTGGACAGGGGGTGGCGGGAGTGGCGGGGGCAGCTTCGGCGGGGGCGGGGGTGGATTCTCCGGTGGTGGCGGCAGCTTTGGCGGCGGCGGCGCGGGAGGGAGCTGGTAAGCCATGAGACCCCGGGAATTCATCGCGCGGATTGATCGCAAGCTCATCGAGTCGGCCATCCAGCAGGCCGAGCGCACGACCTCGGGCGAGATCCGGGTGGTCATCAACCGGCAGCCAACCGCCGACGCCGTCGCCGCGGCCCGGCGGGAATTCCTGCACCTGGGAATGCAAAAGACCCGCCGGCGCAACGCCGTGCTCTTGTTCATCGCGCCGGCTTCCCAGGCGTTCGCCCTCATCGGCGACGAGGGCGTGCATGCGAAGTGTGGCGATGTTTTCTGGGTGGAGGTGGCGTCCGCCATGCAAAAAAACTTTCGCGACGGCCATCATACCGCGGCGATTATTGAGGGTATCGAGCGAGCCGGCGCGCTCCTCACGGCACACTTCCCCCAGGAGCCGGGGGACGCCAACGAACTGCCTGATCAGGTTATTGAGCAGTAGGCGGCCGGGACGAAAGCCTGGGGTCTGGACTAACCTTCATCCCCACTCGCCACCGGCCCACTCCGCCAGCCGGCTGGCCGCTTCCGGCTGGCCGAAAGACCGGCACGCCGTTAGTGAATGCGGCATGAAAATTGCCCTGCTGATTGTCGGGATCGTCCTGGTCAGCGTCGTGCTGGCGGGTGTCGTGATCTATTTCGTCGGCCGGGCCCAGCCCGAGCGCCACACCGCGAGCATCAGCTTCACTCTGCCCAAGGCCCGCACCACCGTCTGGGCCGCGCTCACCGACTACGCGGCGACGCCGCAATGGTGGCCGGCAGTGAAGGCCATCCGCTTCGAAACCCGCCCCAACGGCGACATCATCACCTGGAACACCGACCCGCGCGGCCAGCAGATCGGTTTCCGCACGACGGAGGAGAAGGCGCCGGCCCGCCTCGTCCGCGAAATCACGGGCGACAACCTGCCCTTCGGCGGCACCTGGACCTATGAGCTCGCGGAGGAGAACGCAGGCACCCGCCTGACCCTGACCGAGGACGGCTTCGTCAAGCCACCCTTCTTCCGCGGCATGATGAAGCTCTTCATGAAGCCCGACGGCACGATGCGCGACTTCGAGCGGCATTTCACCCCCTGGGTGGCGAAGAAATAGCCCGGCGCGGCCCGGGCCGGCGGCGGGCGGATAAAAATATCCGGCAGATTCCTGCGACTTGGGCGGGCTTGCGGGGTATTTCTCCCAGCCACCCCGCCCGGCGCGAATTCCCGTTCCCGGTAGAGCGGCGCCATTGCCCCATGCTCCAAGACCTCCGCTTCGCCTTCCGGATGATCGCCTCACACCGCTGGTTCTCGGCCGCCGTCATCGTCACGCTTGCCCTCGGCATCGGCATCAACACCACCGTTTTCACCCTGGTCAACGCCGTCCTCTTCAAGCCCGTGCCCATCCCCGGCGGCGAGCGCATTGTCACCGTCGCCAACTACAAGCTCACCAAGCCGGACGAGCGTTCCGGCGTCTCCTGGGCCGACTATCTCGAGTATAAGGCGCAGAACCGCTCCCTCGAGGGACTCGAGGCGATGGACTTCAACCAGGGCATCATCAGCGAACCGGGCAATCCGCCCGAACGCTTCAGCATGGGCCGCCCCACCCCCGGCCTGTTCACCCTCATCCAGACGTCACCGATTGCAGGCCGCGGCTTCACCCCCGGCGACGGCCAACCCGGCGCCGAGCCCGTCGTGCTCCTCGGCCACGGAGTCTGGCAGAACCGCTATGCCGGCGCACTCGACGTCGTCGGCCGCGCCGTGCGCGTCAATGGCAAGCCCGCCACTATCATCGGCGTCATGCCTCCGGGCTTCAAATTCCCCAACAACGAGGACTTCTGGCTGCCTCTTGTGCCCGACGCAGAACTGGAGAAGCGCACCAACCACGGGCTGAACCTCTTCGCCCTGCTCAAGCCCGGCATCACGGTCACCGCGGCCAACGCCGACCTGGCCGTCATCGCCGGGCGCATCGCCACGGAGCATGCCGACACCAACCAGGACGCCGGCGCACTCGTCCGCACTTTCCACGAGACCTACAACGGCGACAAGATCCGGACGGTCTTCCTCATGATGCTTGGTGCGGTGGGTTTCGTGCTGCTCATCGCCTGCGCCAACGTGGCCAACATGATGCTCAGCCGCGCCCTCGCCCGCGGCCGTGAGATCGCGGTACGCGCGGCCCTGGGCGCCACCCGCTGGCAGATCGTGCGCCAGTTGCTGGTCGAGAGCGTGCTCCTCAGTTCGCTCGGAGGCCTGCTCGGTCTCGGCCTGTCGGCCTTCGGCATCCACGCCTTTGACCTCGCAACGCGCGACGTGGGCAAGCCCTACTGGGTCATCTTCGAGATGGACTGGATGGCGTTCGCCTACTTCGCCGTGCTCTCGGTTTTCAGCGGCATCCTCTTCGGCCTCGTGCCCGCCCTCCGCGCCTCGCGCGTGGACCTCAACATCGCGATGAAGGACGGCACGCCCGGCGGCGGCAGCCACCGCGGCCGGCTGACCGGCGCACTCGTCATCTTCCAATTCGCGCTGACCGTCGTGCTCCTCGCCGGCGCCGGCCTGATGATCCGCAGCTTTTTTGCCGCGCAGGCGCTCAATGCCTTCGTCCGGCCGCAGAGTATTTTCACCGCCCGCATCCAGCTGCCCGAGGGCAAGGGTGAACGCTACGAGAAACAAGACAGTCGCGCACAATTTTTCGAACAACTGCTGCCCGGGCTGCGCGCCCTGCCCGGCGTGACCGAGGTCTCGGCCGCCACCCACTTCCCGGGCTTGGGCAGCGCACAAACCGGCATCGAGATCGAGGGCCGGCCCAATCCCGACCCGAAGCAACCGCCGCGCGCTTCGTATATCGTGCAGACCCCGGGTTACCTCCCGTCCATCGGTCTGCCGATCCTGCTCGGCCGCCGCTTCGAAGAAGCTGACGGCGCCCCGGGCAAGGAGGCGGCCATCGTGTCGCGCGCCTTCGCCGCCACGCACTGGCCGGGCGAGTCCGCCGTCGGCCGGCATTTCCGTTTTGTGGAAAACGAGAAGCCCCAGGAATGGATGACGGTGGTCGGCGTCGCCGCCGACCTGGAGCAAAATGCGAGCGACAAGGATGTGCCCCCGCTCTTTCACGTTACCTACCGGCAGAAACCGTGGGGCTGGATGGGGATCATGCTCCGGGCCAATGCCGGTCCCGCGCTGCTGGCCGGCCAGGTCCGCGCCGTGGTCCAGCACGTCGACCAGGATCTGCCGCTCTTCGAAGTCCGCACGCTCACGGCCACCCTCGAGAAAGAACGCTGGTTCCTCAGCGTCTTCGGCACGCTCTTTGCGGTGTTTGCCCTCACCGGACTGTTGATGGCCTCCGTCGGCATCTACGCCGTGGTGGCCCAGACGACCGCCCGGCGCACCCGGGAGATCGGCATTCGCATGGCCCTCGGCGCAACCGGCGGCAACATCGCCCGTCTCGTGCTCGCGCGCGGGCTCACACAATTGGTCATCGGCTTGGGGCTCGGGCTGGGCGGTGCGTTCGCCGCCACGCGGCTGATGGACAAGATCGGCTTTCTCATCGGCATCTCGCCCCACGACCCGCTCGTCTTCATCGGCCTCACGGTGTTGCTGATCGCCATCGGTGTCGCGGCCTGCTGGCTGCCCGCGCGCCGCGCGGCGCGCATCGCCCCCACCGAGGCCCTGCGGACGGAGTGAACCCACGCTGGTTCAAGTCTTCGCCGATTGCCGTTTCGCGGCGATTGCGCGAAGTTCCTTCACCGTCAGCAAATCCTTCTCCCGACCCACCACCGCGGCACCCGCCTGATCAGGCGGCGTAGTTTTGCAGGAACTCGCGCACATCAGTCGGCACGACCGGGGCGATGTTGGGCACGACCCAGTGAAAGAGACGGTGAATCTCGGTCGATTTGGTTCCCGAAGCCTGCCGGGCATCGGCGGCATCTGATCCAACCAGGTATTCCATCCGGTGCCCCTCCGCGGCCCTGACCAGACAATCCTTGAGCAGGAACTCAAACGCCGTCACCGCCTTGTCGGTATGATGCCGCCAGACACTCAGGCGGGAGGGCTGGTCGCTGGCATACTGCTCCAGCAGGTAGCCTGAATCATCCAGCTTGGACTTTTTGAAGTGTGGCTTGAGGGTGGCACCCAGGGCCACGATATCCAGCAACTGCCGGTAGGCGTTTTGCGTCACCTCGTCGGCGATATCATGTTTCAGCCCGAAAAAAATGCCGTCAGTCTGCACCCGCATGTTGGTGATGTGGCAGGGAACAACCAGCGCAAAGCCCTCCAGGCTGAGCCGGAGGTCGCAGGAATCGCCGCTGACCGCCAGGGCAGCCGGGCCCAGTTGCATGCGCGCGCCCAACTCGGAGAAATCGATCAGGCGGCCTTTCCAGTTCCAGCCGGCGCGCTTGCTGCTGAGCAGGACCCCGTTCTGGTCGCGCCCGACAAAGCTGAGCACGGCCTGGAGCGGAAACTGCGGATTGATGGCATAGCGTCGTCCGCTGCGGCGTTCCTCCCGCGCGACTTCCTTAACTTCGCTGTCGGGCTGCTTGAGGATGCGCTTAAAGAACTGCATCGGTGGGGGGCGGAGTTTTCAGATCCAATCAGGGTGCGGCTGGATGCGTGCTTAACGGCTCAAGGTCGCAGGGACACGCAAGGCATGATGCTGCTCATGCCTTGCGTCAACCTCCGCCTTGGCCCCTCGGTAAAAACGGCGGCATAACTCCGGAGTTGCGCCGCGAACGGCGTTGGCTCTCTTTGAGTGCTTTATGTCCGCCAAAGTTGAAAACGTCGTCATCGTCGGCACCGGCTGCGCCGGCCTCACCGCCGCCATCTACACCGGCCGCGCCAACCTGTCGCCCCTCGTCCTCGAGGGTGTGCTGCCCGGCGGGCAGCTGACCACGACCTCCGAGGTCGAGAATTTCCCGGGCTTCCCCGAGGGCATCGACGGCTACCAGCTGATGCAGAACCTCCGCAAGCAGGCCGAGAAATTCGGCACGCGCTATGAGAGCGGCTCGGTGCAGGGCCTCGACACCTCCGTGTGGCCTTTCACCCTCAAGCTCGCCGACCGCGAGATCAAGGCGAAGGCCGTCATCGTCGCCACCGGCGCTTCGCCCCGCCTCACCGGCATCCCCGGCGAAAAGGAACTCTTCGGCGGCAAGGGCGTGACGACCTGCGCGACCTGCGACGGCGCATTCTATCGCAACATGGACGTCGCCGTCCTCGGCGGCGGCGACAGCGCGGCCGAGGAGGCGCTGTTTCTCACCCGTTTTGCCAGCAAGGTCTACCTCGTGCACCGTCGCGACACTCTGCGCGCTTCGAAGATCATGGCCGATCGCGTCCTGGCGCACCCCAAGATCCAACCCGTGTGGGACAGCGTGCCCGTGGCGGTCGAAGGCGTCGCCGCGGGGGCGGTGAGCGGGCTCAAGGTGAAGAACGTCAAGACCGGCGCCGAGTCGGTC
>JAYUBB010000020.1:0-8827 GCA_043741015.1 Opitutaceae bacterium | reverse complement strand
GGTAGTTGGCCCAGGCCTCCGGTCCGGTCAGGCGCGTCTCCGGCACGGCCGGCAGGTCGATCGGTTTGGCTCCACCGTGACTCTGCAGGCGGAAACGCCCGGCCGCATTCGGCGCCGCCGCCACCCACACATAGCGATCGATGGCCGCGCCAAGCACGGCGCCGCCGTTGTAATCAGTGTGGTTGCCGATAAATTCAATCCGGCCCGGCGCGCGCGCGATGGCCCTCGGCGCACGGCCGTAGGCTTGCTGGAACTGTGTGGCGAGACTCGAAGGTGTAGGCGTGCTCAAGGGGACAGAACCGTGAAAGCAATCCCCGGAGCCCCAAGCAAAGAAAAACGCCGGCGGACCTTGGCCCGTCTTTCCGCCAAGCTGAAGCAGGCTTCGGGGTATCGGAGGCAGCGCGTTGGAACGCTATAATGTTAACACCCCCTATCCTTGGCCAATGCACCGTGTATAGTCGTACCTAATCATGCCCAATTTGGGCCGCACCAATGACGCCATTATCCCGCTCCCGCACAACAACCCTGGGAAATAAACCCGCTTGCGCCTTTCAGCGCATCATCGGCTACATCGTGGGCTGTCATCCGGGCAAGGGAGGCCGATTGGCCTTGGGCCTCGCCTTGGCTGCCATCGGCAATGGCGCCGGGGCGGGCGAACGCCTCGCCACTCCTCCTACCCTCGGCGACGACGAATTGCTGATAGACGAGGTCTTTCAGAGCCACCTGCCAACGACCTTGGAAAAGTATGCACTGCGGCTTTCGGTGCACCCCCACCTCGGCGATTTTCAGACCAAAGACCATCTGCGCCTGACCACCGCGCTGCGCTACGGTCTCACCAAAAATTGTGAAATCACTGCAGGCAGCAACCTGTATTTCAGCCACGGCTACGGCAACGTTCCTTCTTTCGACAATTACGGGGCCGCGAATCTCCATTTGGGAGTGAAGATTGATCTTGGACAGATCCTTTTCTCCGGCTGGGTCACGGCCATCGGCGTCGATTATGAATTCCCGACCGGCCGCCCGCCTGCAGAATTGACCGACGGGCTGCGCCATTTCAGACCCTACGCCACCTTCTCCCACCGCCTCGTGTCGCACCCTGATGTGCGGATCTTTTTGGGCTTCCGGCTGGACGGGGTCGCCCACACTTCCTTGCCGGCCGAATTGGGGAAAAACGACTTCAACGACAATTCGACCGGCGTCACCGGGGGGTTTGTGATAGATCGCAAAAATTGGCATTACACCTTTGAGGCGTCGATCGATACGACCCGCTTGATCGGACATGGCGCGGCGGATGTCTATACGTTCCGACCCGGGGTGTTGTGGGAAATCCCCAACCGCCGCAACCCGCAGGGCCGGGGCCATTGGGTGGTCGGCGTTGCCGGAAGCAGTACCTTCGGCCCTGGCGGCAACAGTCTGGGTGCCTCGTTCAAGCTCCGTTACAGTCGTGATCTCAAGCTCCGGCATCACCGTGCTCCGATTGACCCGGCGCCGTAACCGGAACCCAGCAACACAACCCCGGCAAGCCTTCGTGCCGAAAAGCTCAAACGGCACCGTCGCACGCACCACCCCCAATCGGCTCGCATATTAATAATCCGTAAAGGGACCGTGCAGAGTCCTTCCGTCCGTAATTAAACAATAAATGCAGAGTCCTGCAGTGCCAGGAGGCTACTATCCAGTTGTATGAATACCCCTGCCTCATGCAAAATTCTGCAAGCCACCAGATAGATAATTGATGGAATGATTTCCCGTCATAACTCCCCGTTTGGTACACTCCTCATTCTCTGGATTCAATGCAACCCTCCCTCCAGGAAATAGCCACTGCGGCCATCCGCGACATTGACGCCAGACGCGCGACCAAAAGGATCCGGCGGGCAGGAAGGCCGGCACCGGGCGCCAGACTGCCGGTCAATAGGAAAACCGTCCGGATTGACATGCCCCTTGCGGCCGCTTTCGAAGACTGGGAACGCGCCATGCTCAGGAACCGGGCTCCCGTCGCCGTCCCGGCCCCGCATAAGCGTTACCTCATCTTTTTCGCCGTGTGCTGTGTCTTGGCGGTTGCCGTCTGTTTCGGACTGGCGTGGATCCGCGAATCCGCCGGCTGGCGGGACGAAGTACGGGCCCAACGCCATGGGGCAATCCTGCTCCAAGGGACGGCTCTGCATGGAGAAATTGAAACCCTCGCCCAGCAGTCGGCGCGCCTGGAGGAGAAGGCTCGCATCCTCATGCAGTATGCGACGGATCTGCGTTACAGTTTCGACGGCGGCTATGGCTCGCTCCAGATCAAGCAGGCCGATGCGGTACTCGCGGACCGCGACCGCCTCCTCCGGGAAATCGAAAATCGGCGCCAGCGGCTCTCCGCACTGGGCCTGGACGTGGCCGCCCTCAACGCCCGCTGACCGCCTCCCACCATGAAATCTCCCGCGGCCCCTGTATCCCGAATGCCGGCCCGTCGGGTCCGGTCCGATCGGGGCATGACCATGATGGAGGTGCTGATTGCTTCCACCCTGCTCGTATTCACGATTGGTTCCTCGATCAGCGCCCTTTCAGCCGGGATGGGTTATATGCGTCATGCGCGCATGACCACCCTGGCCAACCAGATCACCCAGTCGGCCATGGAGCAGCTCCGGCTCGCCAACTACACCACGATCAGCACGTATGCCGCCCGGGCTCAACCCGTCAATTTCGACAGCATCATATCCTTGGACAATTTTGCCTCGGGCTTCACGGCGGGGATGACGGTGCGGGTCAATTTCACGATCCTGACCGCCAGCGGGTCGAGCACCCTGGGCAAGACGCTTCTGACCATCACAACCACCTGGCCCGAGAATGGAGTAACCTACACGCGCAAGACCACCTCGATTTTCACCGAGAAGGGAATGAGCGATTATATCTATGCCGGCTGGTCCAACCTGTAAGTGCTGCGGCCCGCGCGGCGGCTTCACCCTTGTCGAGGTGCTGATCTCGGTGACACTGGCCGCGATGCTGATGCTCGCCGCTCTCACCTCCTTCCTCTTCACCCTGCGCGGCGAGCGCTCGCTCGCCAATTACAGCGAGATGAACGCCAAGGCCCGGATGTTGCTGGATAAAATTGGCCGCGATTTCCGGATGGCCGGGGATGTGCCGGCGGGGGGCTTCAATTCAAGCTCCGTGCTGATCAAGGTGCCGACCGACAGCTCGGCTACCACCTGGCAGGATGTGACCTGGTCGTATAATGCCACCGCCGGGACGGTGACCCGGACAGTGGGCGGGGTGGGCACCATCTACGCGACCAATGTCACCAGCTTTGTCTTCACCTACTACAACACCGCGGGAGTTGCCCCGGGCAATGATGTGGAGCTGAAGCAAATCCAGCTCAGCATGCGCCTCCTCCGCACGGTGCAATCCGCCGCCACCTCCGAGTATGTCACCTCCGCCCAGTTCACCCTCCGTGCGAAATCCACCACCAGCTGAACGGGGGTCCGCCATTCTCGCCGTCCTGCTGTTCGCCTCCATCATGGCGGTCATGGCGGCGTATTTCATACGGCATGCCTCCGCGGAGTCGATGCTGGCCGCCCGGTCCCATTATCAGTCTGTGGCCATGAACCTCGCCGAGGCCGGGATCGACGAGGCCATGCTTGACATCAACAATGCCAATATTGGCACGGCCGCGGGCTGGCGGGCGGCAACGGACAACGCGACGTGCTGGGTGAAGTTTATCAACGGCACCAGCGATCCCAACTACCAGTTTGGTTCCGGCACGGGCAACATCTTCGTGCGGGTGGACAACTGGACCGCCAACACCACCGCGACCGTGACGGTCACCAGCGTGGGCCAGGTGGCGCTCCCCGCGGCTGCAGCCGTCAACCGGCAGATTGTCGTGAAGGTCGCAAAACGCCCCGCCCAGGGCGCGGGCCTGCTTTCCAAGAATGGAATTACCTTCAATGGCAACGTTGTGATCGACTCCTACAACTCACAGTTGGGGGTGCCCAACCCGACCACTAATCGCACCGACCAGGTCATCGTCGCCACGACGAGCGCAACCGCGACCGTGTCCGTGGGCGGCAACGCCGAAATCTTCGGCTTCGTGGCCACCGGCGGGGCCCAGCCCACGGTCGGAACCAACGGGCGCATCTACGGCGCCACCACAGCGAGCGGGGTGAAGATTGACCCCAACCGGGTGCGCAACGATTTCGTCGAAAACATCCCCAATCCCACCGCGCCCACGGGCGTGGCGATCAATCTCGGGGCGATTTCCAGCAACCTCACCCTGCCCCGGGCAGGAGACACCCCGCAGGCTAACGGTCGCTATCTCTACACCGACAACGGCGGAGGCTTGCAGCTCAACGGCAACACCACTCTGACGATCAATGGCCCGGTGGACCTCATTCTCATAGCTAATATGCAAATGAGCAGCCAGGGAAAGATTCTGCTGACCAGCGCAGGCGGATCTCTGCCGTCCATGAACCTCTACGCCTATGGTGTGGTGCAGTTCGATGGCAACGGGCTGGAGAACACCACGAACGTTCCCGCCAACGCCCATGTATACTCCATGGGTTCCGCCGATGTGCAGCTGAAAAGCAATGCGGATTTCACCGGGGTGATTTATGCGCCGAACTCCGCGATCCAGTCGAATGGCAATGGCAGCATCAACGGCGCCCTCGTCGGCAATTCGGTCAAGTTCAACGGCAATGCCCAGTTGCACTATGACATCCAGCTCGGCAGCAGCAGCACCGCCAGCCCCTACTATGCCGTCAAGTCGTGGGTCGAGCTGACCGACGGCAGTTCGACCGGCCAGCCCTTCGCACGCGACCGGCGCGACCCGTTCACTTTTCTCTGAACGGGACCCAAGCCACCGGATCTGTCGCGCGCCACACCAGGTCAAACGAAAACCCGCTAACCGTTCTGGTGACTGACACATAGTCAGGCAGCGACTTGACGCAAAGTTTGGCCCGGCAATTGGGCGAAACCGGCCCAGTATTGGCGTCAATGACACATATCTTGGCCAGGGCCTTAGCGGGTGACACAAAGGTTGGCCTAGCGCGGGTGCGCCCCCCCTGGCAGGGTGTGCCTTGGTCAGTCACGGCGCGCTAACCGTCTTTAAGTCTCCTGTGAACCGATCCGCACTGGGGGGGATTAACCCCCACAGTGCTGTCCCTCGAACTTCTACCCCCAAAATTTACTTACATGGTGGAGGCAATCGGAGTTGCAGTGGATGCCTGACTCTCATCAGGCAAAATCAAAGTGTCTTGGTGAACCTAACTTCCGAGCATGCCGTTGGGCGCCCCCAAGGAGAAGCCCATAGTTATTGACGCGCTGAAACAGCTCATCGCGGTATTCAAGGTCTGTGCGGTCTATCGGCTTTCCAAATACATAGCCCCTGTTGCGAAAGAATACACCAAGCGGGACACCTGGCCCCTTGGTGTAGAGTCCGACCAGTTGCGGTGCCCCCCCGCATGTTTTATTGGTGGCTGGGTCTAGGGATTTCACAAAGGACATCCAAAACCAGCGGCTGAATTCCTTGGCCTCCGATTCTTTGCTGATATATTCGCCTTGGACCATTTCCACCATCGGCCTCCCGGCCCCGTCGACTACCAGCAGGCCTCCGGTGGATCTTAGGGGCAGTTCTTCGAGAATCAGCTTTTCCCCGAAAGCCACTCTCGTGAGCCCAAAATCACGGTCTCGGAAGCGGTAACCATGTAGCAAACATAAGCCGGTATAGTCCGTGGCGTTGCATCGCTGGCTTATCCTCGCAATCAGCTCCCTGGTAAACTCACCAATTGCCTCAGCGGAAAATGAGATTTCCGCCCTGATCCTACCGGCCTCTGTAAACAAGAGGCCTATCAGCGAATCGAGTTTCGTAATAGGCCCGCTTACTGCAAAGATGTCTGGCGTCGCCGGTGATGAAAAGGTCTTTTGGAATTCATCATCTACGACGCGAGTCCTGCCGCCCGCTTCCTGCGCGGAGATCCGACTATCGGCGCCGAGGTAAAGCGACGCTACCCCATGTCCGTCAGAGGTGGACCAGCCGATAATTGCAGTCATGGCTCTAAGGTGATTGCATGGACTATCGAAGTTCGTGGGGCGAGACCGCGATCGAATCAATAAACTGCACCGCTTTGCCCAGTGTATGCGGGACCAGTGCCTTAACCTGGGTGCCGTCCAGCAGGTCTACCTCGTAATTCGGGGGAAGAGGGGCTGCATGAAGCGCCTGCCGCAAGTCATCCCCTACGGTGCCGGTCGTCCAGATTTGCGCGATCACCTTCTTCGGAGCGCGTCCCTCTGGAAACTTGGCGGCAACCATGGATGGCACGGTCTCGCAAAAGAAACGGTGGAGGTATTCCCGGCTGAGTGGCTTCGTCGCATGCTCTGCCTTGCATTCGATGGCAATCAGCTCCTCGCCTCCGGACCGGGACCCGAACACATCCAATTCGCGAGTTACATCACTGGTATCTTGCCCTGCCTTGAACGGGTAGCTCTGGTTGAGTTCGATCCCCTCCCATCCCCTAACGGCCTGCATCATGCCAACAAGCGTTTCAAAGCCGAGCGCCCTTAGGTCGGCAATGATCGGACTGCCCGCGGCTTGCTGGATGGTCTCGCCCAGTAGACCAAGCCCCTCGTCGGAAATCGTCTGCGGGAGACCCCCGACCTGTTGTAGTAGCTGTTCGATCTGCACCATGGCACCAAGTGCCGCGTCGCCAAACAGGGTGCAGAGATTCATGGTCATTAGCCCCTCATTCTTCGCCAACCTCCATGCCTCGCGACTGAAGTCGGGGGCGGCAACCACGCCCACCATTGGCAAACGTGAGGTGGGGTTCATGCCCGCCCGCTTCATACGCTCGAGAAGCCCCTCGATCACATGCAGCTGGCACTGGTCTGAGCGGACCTCGAAGACCACAGGAGTGGGAGACGGCTTTGTCCCTTTGTCGGTAAAGCGCAGGAGTGGTCCAAGACGAGAGAACCCAACGTGGTCGAACGGAAAGTTGTTGAACGGGACGAAATCCTGGCGCTCGGCCGGAGGCAGCGAGCCCCAGGTCAGGAAGTTCGATTTGCGAAGCTGATCAGCAAGGATGCGGGTCAGTTGTGCCCCGACCGCTCGTCGTGCCCATTGGAGTTTTGCTGCCTGGACGCTTTCAACGCTCCCTTTGATCCGGTAGTCAGCAATCCGTTCTGTCGCCGTGCCCCTGGCTTCCCACTCTATCGCTCCAATATCTACCAATGCGGCCACCTCCTCCTCCAGCGACGGATAAGGTGTCGATTCACGATAGGTCAACGGAGAGGCAAGGAGCTTCCGGGTCTCCGACGTGAGGGCTACGCCGCCCCGTGTGGTCGCCCAAATGGTCGTGCGATTGCCAACGCCCTCAAGCAAGCCGAGCATGGTGACACCGGCCTCTAGGTAGTAGCGGTAGAACTCAGGAACGACCTCTTCGCTCCGCGGGCGAAGACGGTGCAAGTGGTTCTGAAAGGTGCATAGGCGTGTATTGGCGGTCGAACACAACGACATCAATGGAATCACTGACCTCTCCGTGGCTATCGATCACAATGGCCTTCTCGACGGTGTATCGGTTCGGAAGGTATTTCCGCAGGAAGTCGATGAAGTGCTGCTCGTTCACCTCGCCACGATCGCCAGCATGCGTGATGCGACTTGAAGATTTCAGCTTTGACACAAGGCACTCTTGCTCCGTCGCGAACGCTGCACGGAGGAACTTGGTATTCTTGGGGTCGAACGGATGGTCGGTCATAATGGATAGCTGCTGAGGTTTTACTTGTCGTGAGCGAAAAGCGTAGGCCGCATATTCTCGGGAGTGACGATGACTGGCCACCAGAACGGGGCATCGCTCCAGCCTTGGGCAACCGCACCTTCCTGCCGAATGAGGAGAAGCACCGGGAGGTCGATGGCCGCCGCCCGCGCGGGGACACCGTCCGTGCGAGTGGTGGTAGGCTCGTTGTATTCGGCGTGTGCGCCGATAGCGGTGGTCTTGCGTGAAACATTGCGGCCCGTGCGGAGGGTAACAAGCACCCGACCGCGATTGGTCCTGTTTCCTGTGTTTTCGCTAAGGTGGCGCAGGATAGCTTGGTATTCCTTAAGGTCCCAGGTGTCCTCTTTACCTGGTGCGAAATTGACGAAAGCGGGACTCATGCGCTCGAGCAGGTCGAGGGCATCGGCGAGTGCGATGTCGGTGACGGTAGGGTCCGCACCAGGTGCCGGCAATGAGCCGACAAGGGACTCCAGCCGAGAGTCAATATTCGCGGTGAGCGGGCGCAGACGGGTTTTTACGTCCGTCTCGAAGCCCGATGGCACGACGAAACGGTGTGGACGGAGAGTCGTGATATTGGATGCAAGAATCTTGGTCGGGCTGCAGGGGACGATGGCGTTGTTCTCGTCGAGCTCGATAAAAGTGACGGTGCCGTCGGCGCCAGCGAGATTCCTGTCGATGCGTTCGCGCAAAGCGGTGTCGGCATCGTGCATGCGGCGCATGGCCGTGTAAATGTGGGGTGCAGTGTAGAAGCGCGTGACCGCGCGGTCCAACTCAGGGCGGAAGCCGAACATCGCGGCATGACTCCACGCGAGTAGTAGCTTGCCCCTGTCTGCTCAAGGGCGACGCAGTAGAGGTAGTTGTCCTTGACGTGAAATCGCCAGCAACGGCCCTTCCAGCTATTCCATTACTAATCGAGGGGCTGGATACCTCTTTTCTCAGGAATCGAAAAGGGCACAGTTTCGTTAAGTTCTAAAATCCGCTTTTTAGAGCTTTTGGGCTTGCCTCGAAAAAGTGGACACCAATTTAGGCGGCTTTGATGTCCTTTAGTTTTTGTTGGTTTTCGAACGCCACAGGGGAGAGATAACCAAGCG
>JAYUBB010000019.1:0-2684 GCA_043741015.1 Opitutaceae bacterium | reverse complement strand
TCGCTGACCGTCGTGCGCGTGGGCCTCGCCCGCTAAGCTCCAAATTTCGGGTGGGATCCTGATTTGTCATTGCGGGGAGTCCGCTCGGCGGGACGACGAAGCAATCCAGCTGGATCGCCACGGTGCGCTGTGCGCACCTCGCGATGACTATTCAATTTGGGCATCACTCGCCCAGCACTTACTTGACGGTTAGGCAAAGCTGGCTGCAATGCCAGTGCCCCGCCATGCCTCCCGTCACCATGCGTGTCATTGCCGACCAGGTCGGCTACTCCAAGAACACCGTCTCGCTGGCGTTGCGCGGCCATCGGTCGATTCCGGCTTCCACGCGCGACCTCATCCGGAAAGCAGCGGACAAACTCGGTTACCGGCCGAACGCCGTCGTCTCGCACCTCATCGCGCAGTTGCGCGCCGGCCGCACCGCCCAGTTCCAGGCCAAGCTCGCCCTCGTCAACGCCTACCGCGATCCGAAGGCCTTTCGCACCCACGCCACCATCCCCGCCTATGTGCAGGGCTGCGAACGCCGGGGCCTCCAGCTCGGCTACACTTACGACCACTTCTGGCTGCATGACCCGAAACTGAAAACCGAAAGCTGGATCCGCATTCTCCGCACGCGGGGCATCAAGGGCATCATCATCGTGGGCCTGATGGACCACAACCAGCTGCCGCCGCACCTCCAGCCGGTCTGGGCCGCCTTCCCCAGTGTGGTGACGGGGGTACGCACGCGTGACCCGGCACTTTCCTTCAGCTGCGTGGATCATCACGACCTGCTGATCCAGGCCTTCGAACGGGCCCTGGTGCTCGGCTACCAGCGGCCCGCTCTCGTCATAGAGGAACGCATCGACCGGCTGGTTGAGGGCCGGTTTTCCGGGGCGATGCTCACCGCCCAACAGGGCCTGCCCGCCGCGCGGCGCGTCCCCGCCTTTCTGCAGATCGAGCAGGCACGAGCTGACCGGAAGCTTTTTCCCCGCTGGCTCGACCGCCACCGGCCGGACGTCCTGCTTTCGCTCTACAACATCGTCTTTCCCTGGCTGAAGGACCACGGGCTGCGTGTACCGCTGGATATCGGGGTCATCCAGCTTGAGTGGCGCGAAAGCCACGCGGAGATTTCCGGCATGAACCAGCACAACGACGCCGTGGGTGAAGCCGCCGTCGACATGGTCGTCGGCCAGATTCACCGCAACGAATCGGGTATCCCTGATTTTCCCCGCGCCACCCTGATCGGCGCCAGTTGGGTGGAGGGCTCGTCGGTGCGCGAGCAAACGGCTCACGCACCCCGGCGTGGTTAGAAGAGCCGGCGCAGGCTCTTGGCCGTCGGGGTCGTCTTGGCTTCGTTCAACACCCAAGTCTCTGTGTGCTTCAAGTTCTGGCCCGGCTTGAGGGTGGCGAACGGCCCCATCGACTCCATCTCGACCATGAAATTCTTCGGACCGACGTAGAACGCGAGATTGGTGCCAAGCGGATACTGACCATCGGGCTGCCAGGCCACGTGCTTGGCGAAGAGCAACCGGCGGACCGGGTCGTGCAGGGCGATGATGCCGGCGTCGGCCTTGATCATGCGCTTGTTCTCGCGCCCGGCAGACCGGAGGACGAGGGCGTCATCGGTGAGCTGGAACTGTTCATCACCAAACCCAACGCCCCCGTGCCCGCCACCCCACGTGCGAAAGGTCACCATCGTGGCGTAGTCCCACGAGCTCCCATCCCCCAGCGGAATCGTATAGCGGGTGCCCGTGCCGGGCACGGTACAGGTGAGGGCCCAGAGTCCGCCGCTCCAGAGCATCGCGCTGTGGTTGATAATAAAATGTTCGATCGTGATTCGGTCGGCTGCGAGCGCCGTGACAGTAAATCCACGCTGCGTGCGGTGCACAGGATCGACGGGAGCGGTCACCGTGAAGCCGTGAGCGTACACCTCGACGGCACAGGACCGGTTGTCGGCGGAATAAGCTTCCTCGGGTTCGTCCGCGCCGGGCCGGGCGACCCACAAGCGATGGCCGCCCATCAGATCCCATTTACCACGGCGGTATTTGCCGGGAGCCCACAGCAGCAGATTGTCGCCACCGGGCCGGCCCCAGTAGGCAATGCGCGGACCCTTGGCGGTCAGCGCGACGAGCCGCAGTTGGGCCGTGCGCAGTTCGATGGCGGCCAGACCGCCGAATTTTACGCGTTTAAGGGTGGATTTGAATTTCATGCGAGGAGGAATACGCCAGCGAAAGTCGGAACAGCGCGAAAGTACAATGGTTACTGAAAGACCAGGGCCATGCAAATCGGTATTCGCTACTTACACAGTGGCGCAAAAACCCGTTGACAGTAGCGCACCGGTGGACACTTATGCCCTCCCCTTGATGCAGGGTGGAGCAGCCTGGTAGCTCGTCAGGCTCATAACCTGAAGGTCGCTGGTTCAAATCCAGCCCCTGCACCCAATTTCTCAGTATGTCCGGAGATGTCACGAAGTGACATGAGGTGACATGAGGTGACTAAGCTGCTCGCTACCAGCAGTCCGGACCGCGGCGACCACTTGTGCGACAATGTCGTTGAGTGACACCGAATGGCTTGGATTCCCGCTTTTTTGTGCGTCCGGTTGTGCTTTTGTGCCCTCGGCTGTGACCCACGGCAGCTTTGCCATCTCTGCCTTCATCCCGAGCCCGACCCTATCCGTATATACCTTCGCTGTCAGATTGGCGTCAGAG
>JAYUBB010000018.1:0-8922 GCA_043741015.1 Opitutaceae bacterium | reverse complement strand
GCGCTCCTCAAGTTTCCCCAGGGCGGGGATCCGCAGAATGGCGGCTGGCACTGGCAGGCGCTGGCCCTGGCCTTCTGGGAGCAACTGACGGGCTTGGGAATCTCGCTCGGCCTGCTCGCGTTTTTCTCGCGCCGGTTCAACCGCGCCGGCCCGGTCCTGCAATGGCTGGGGGACCGTTCCTTCGGCGTCTATCTGTTGCATGCGCCGGTGCTCGTCGCGCTGATGATGGCCTTCCGTTCGCTGCCGCAGGTTCCTCTCGCGCTGGCGGCGCTGCTTACGTTGACCGGCCTCGCGATCAGCTACGCGCTCGCCGATCTTGCCCGCCGCATCCCCGGTCTGCGGGCGCTGGTGTGATCCCGCGGAATCACGGAGGCCCGGACTTCAGGCTCCACGCTCATGGCTTTGAACGGACCGGACAGCAAGAAGGGCCGTCTACCCCTAGACGGCCCCTCAAACTAGCACACGAACGAGTATGTCACGGCGGAAGTGCGAAAGAAATGGGGTGTCTGCCGTATAGGGCCATGGCGCGGCGGAGCGGAAGGACGGAAGCCTGGACTCCCGGCGCGCGAACCAGGAGGATTTCGATCGCGGCTGGCTTCATGGATCAGGCCGGACAATAAAGAAGGGCCGTCTACCCCTAGACGGCCCCTATACCTAACCCTTGCGTTAGTATGCTCCAAGTGTGACGGAAGGACAATGGGGTGTGTGCCGTATATGGCCAAGGCGCGGGGAGGGGGTTAACCGCCAAGTTCCAAAGCGATGCGAAGCAGGGGTTGGGCCGCGGAGAGATTTCCGACAGGTGCTCACGGCTTCTTTTCGAAGCGGTAGCCCTTGTCCTTGGCCTGGCTTTCCAGCACCTCGAAGGCGCTCAGTTCCAGGACACCGTCCGTACCTTTCAGCTCCTTCAGTTTTTCGGCCACCTCGGCGTCGCGCTTCGCCACGAGGGCGTTGAGCTCGCTTTGCAGGGCGCGGCGCTCGGATACTTTTTTATCGATCAGCTCATTGCGCTCGGGCGCCGGCATCGCCTGCAGCTTCGGGTCGAGTTTCCTCTCGTCGAGCTTGGCGAGACTCTCGCGGCCGTTCATGATCTCGACCACGAGGTCGCCTCCGCCGGCGATGACCGAGCCGGCTTCGCTTTTGCTGAAGTAGGAGGATCGGTCGGACATGGCCTCGGACGACAGGCTGGCCAGCACCGACTTGTTGGCGGCGGCGTTGGCCTGCTCGGCCTTGGACCCGTAGAGAATGATGGTGGAGTTCAGCTCCAGGTTGAGCCGGATGATCTCCTGGTCGTAAGGCGTGTCGATTTTGACGGTGCCGCCATCCTGCAGGATCGCGGCGTAGGTGCCGTTCGTCTTGCTCGCGATATCCCGCCAGACCGCTTCGGTGCCGTCCAACCGGCCGCATTGCAGCGTGTTGATCAGAATTCCCTTCTGGTTGGCGAGCCGGCAGGTCTCCGGGTATTTGACGTCGTCCGGGTAGTCCATGTGCGGCCGGGCGTCGCCGACGAGGAAGATGACGCGCAGCACCGCCGGGTTGGTGCTCCACTGCAGGTCGCGGACGGCCTTGTGCAACGCCTCGTTGACCGATTCCGGTTCGTCCCCGCCGCCCTTGGCCTCGAAGGCGTAGAGATGGGTGTAGACCTCGTCGAGATTGGTGGTCAGCCCGAACTCCTTCGTGACGTATTCGTCGCCGCGGTCCCGATAGCCGACCAGACCGAAACGGATCTCCGGGGTGGGCTGGGCCGATTTCAGCTTGTTGGCGATGGCCCAGATCTTCTGTTTCGCCCCGGCGATCATGCCGCTCATCGAGCCGGTGGTATCGAGGACGAAGACGACTTCCATCCGCGGCCGGGCCGGGGATCGATCCGCGGTCACGTTTGCAAGAGCGGGCAGGCAGGAAAAGGAACAGGCGGCCGCAAGGGTGCCGAGGAGGAATAATTTGTGTCGCATGGGGATAAGACGTCCGGGAATTGAACATCTTAGGGTTCCGCCGGAAGAAAAGGTGCCGACAATCGGGCAGAGGACGGAAGCCAGGGGTTGGATGACCCTGATGATAACGGATGGAGTGAACCGCCAAGACATGGAGACACTGGGGGCTCAGGCCGGGGGAACGAGGCCTGTCGCTTTGAGCCCGGATAGGGCGGGGCACCGGAGCGGAGAAAACACTCGGATAATCAACGGTCCCGGTCTATGCACGGACCCAGCAGTCAATCCCGCTACCCATGACTCCCCCCACCGTGCGATTTGCGATAGCCCTCCTTGGATTTACCATTACCGCCTTCGCCCAGCCCAAGGCTGGCGAAAATCCGGCGGATCATCTGCCGCCGCACATCGTGCGCCTGACCGCTTTCGGCGAACGGGCGGACTGGTCGGCCGACGGCAAAAAAATCTTGTTTCTCTCCAAAACATTTGGTGACGCGATGGAGATTGACGTCGCCACCCGCGCGATCCGCAACCTCACCGCGCATTATCCGCACCACGGCTACACCCGGGCGCTCTATCTCGCGAATGGCGACATTCTCCTGTCCGGGCCGGAGACCTTCGACCCGAAAAATCCCGGGCAGGCGCGCAAGGATTGTTTTCTCTCCGTGCTCGACCCGCGCGGAGGAAAGCCGCCCGTCGCGCTCGGTGTGCGGTGCAATGAAGGCCCGGCCGTGTCGCGGCACCGGCTGCATCTGGCCTGGACGGAATGGACCGATCCGGCTCCAGGCGAAGGCGGCCTCGCGCTCTCCAAAATGTTCGAGGCCGACGTGATTTACAGGGATGGAGTCCCCCAGCTGGGAAAACGACGGCTGATCCTTGACAGCCGCGACCTGCCGTTCCGTTGCACGATGGAGACGCAGAATTTCCGCCCGCCTGAGGAAAAGGAACTTACGTTCAGCGCCTACTCGAAAGGCGGCGGAGGATCCGACGTGTGCGGCATCAACCTGGAGACCAAGCAGGTCGTGAAATACACCGACTCGGCGGACACCTACGACGAGCCCGAGGGCATCTATCCCGACGGACGTTACACCCTGGTCGAGTGCGACCGGCAGAATCATCTCGGCGTGAGCCACATTGATCTCTGGCGGCTCAAGCTCGACGGCAGTGGCGAATACACCCGGCTGACCTGGTTCAGCGATTATCCCGGCTACAAGTGTTCGAATCCCGTGGTGAGCGACGACGGACGGTTCATCGCCTTCCAGATGGGCAAAGCCGGCGACGCGGCCGGTGTCGGCCACGGCATTTTCGTCTACGACCTCACGAAGGTGAAGTGATCAGCCGGCTGTTTCCCACGAGGTTGAGGGAAAAGGCTGCGGAAAAACGGCAGGCAGGGAGTTTATTGCCTGCAGACCAAGTTCACCGCCCGCTGATATATTCCGGGTTGGACCGAAAATCCGGCAACCCATGCGGGCAATTCCGTGTCATCAAGGTCATGACCACTGCCCCCACTGCCATCGCGCGGAAGAAACTCCGCACCCGGATCGCCGTCGCGCAAAAGCAGGCCGACGCGGCGAGGAAAGACGCCAAGACGGCCAAGGCCGGCTTCAAGCGAGCGAAACAGGAATTCAAAGACGCGCGCCGCGCGGCCAGGAAACTCCGCAAGGCCGTCAAGGCGCTCAAGGTCGAGCTCGCCGCCCTGGCCGTGAAGCGGGTTCGCCGGAAACCGGCCGGGGCGAAGTCCGCCGCGCCGCCGGCTCCCTTCGAAGCAGTAGCGCTTTCACCCGAGCCAGTGGCCGCTGAAACAAGTTCTCCGCCGGAGTCTCCGCCAGCTCAGGAGCGGGACGTGTCGTTGTAGGTGGGCCGGTGATTGCGGTGCCCACGCCGTGGTGGGAGCCGTCGGCGCCAAGTTCGAGCTGGGCAAAGGCATCGCCCCGCAAACCAACGCCCGCTGAATTTTGATCGCGGAGGAATTGAGCTAACAAGGCACGAAGGACATGGATTGCCTTTGCCGGCAGAATCAGGCCTTTTGCTTCCATGATGTCCCAATGCAGATACTTCGTCGCGGTGCTGTTGCTGGCGGTCGGGATGGCCCGGGCGGAATCGGTCGCGACGTCGCAGGTGCAGAAATTGAAGATTACGATTTTGTCCACGATGTTGGCGGATGGACGGGAACTCGGCGAGTGGGGCTTCGCGGCCTTGGTGGAAGTGGACGGGCACCGCATTCTCTTCGACACCGGGGCGCACACGGACGTGGTCCTCAAAAACGCCCAGAGCCTGGGCATTGACCTGAGCACGGTGCCCGAGGTCATTCTCAGCCACAGTCACTGGGATCACGTGGGCGGATTCATGGCGCTGCGCGAATCGGTGCTGGCCAAGACGCCCGGCGCCCTGGCCCGGACGCATGTGGGCGAGGGGATGTTTTATCCGCGCGCCTCCTTCTTCCCGGGGATGGAGGATAACCAGATGCTGCGGATCAAGGCCGACTACGAAAAGACCGGAGGCGGGTTCGTCGTGTATGACAAGCCGGTGCAGCTTTATCCCGGCGTGTGGCTGACCGGCCCCGTGCCGCGGAAATATCCCGAGCGCAACTGGAGCGGCAGCGCCAAGGTGACCACGCCGGCGGGCCTCGTGGAGGACAACCTGCCCGAGGATATGGCGCTGATTTTCGACACGGCGCAGGGGCTGGTGGTGCTGACCGGTTGCGGCCACGCCGGGGTGGTCAACATCATCGATTACGCCCGGACTATTGTTCGTCCCGCGCGTGTCCATGCCCTGATCGGCGGCATTCATCTGTTCGCCGCCAAGGAGGACACCCTCATGTGGACTGCGGGTATGCTGAAGGACTTTGGGGTGGACAACCTCATCGGCGCGCACTGCACGGGCGTGGAGACGGTCTATCGCTTCCGGCAGGAACTCGGCCTGGACCGCGCGCACGCCGTGGTGGGAGCCGTTGGCGCCAGGTTCGAGCTGGGCACAGGCATCGATCCGCGAACCATCGCCCGCTGAAGTGTCGGGGCTCACGCAAAGTCCCGGTCGCTGACCTCCTGCCTCTCACCTTCCGCTCCGGACGGTGGTCCGGGCCAAGGTCACGGGACGGCAATTTCCGCAGGATCTAGCTTTTAAAGAGGCCTTGATGCCATTCGAGAAATTCTCGGGCGGGCCGGGCGCTTGCTTGATCTGGCAGAACTTCGAGCGGTTGATTGTCGAGAGCGTAGTAGTGTCGGCCATTCTGGAATTCTTCCTTGATGCGCTTGCTCACTCTCACGCGATAGTTGTCGGGGCTGATTGTGAGATAGCCCAAGTCGAAAAGGTTATGCAGGTCGCAGCGCAGTAGAATGCCATTGTCGAGCCGGTGCGGTCCATTCTCCGCATACGGCCTAATGTGACCGGCTTCGAGTGCGGGGAGAGTCTTCTCGCCGGTAATCGCGCAGCGGCGAGAATAGGCGTCGGTCACCATGATTCTGAATGCACCCTGACCGAGACGGGGATGAACTAGCCGGCCTTCACCATAACGAGCTTGGTTGGGCTCTTGGGCCTGCAACTCTGCGAACAGTGGGGTGCGTGCGATACGCTCTTCAACCTGCGCCCAAAGAGCCGCTCCCACTGGGGTTGCTGTGTCGTAGCCCTTGCCCGTGACAATGTTGTTCTTCCAGTCAGCCGGCACCGGGATCCATTGATCGCGCGGCCAGAAAAATGGTTGAGTAAGAATAGTGCAGCCGAGCTGTTGATGGAGTTCTTCCAGTGTCCGATGCTCTAGAATCCGGCTTTGAAAAGTTTTGTAGTCACTCACGCCATTCTTCTCGCCGAACGCCTGCCAGACTAGAGGCAATGGCAGAAGCTTATGGCTAACGTAGACCCCACCACCAGCGATGTAGTTGAGCGGTGAATGCAGCTTGAAGAGAAAGAAATCACCGGGACTGATCGCTTTGAAATCCATCTGGCTCCGCGGACGCCAGAAATTGACCTCATCGGGCTGGCGGGCGGCCAGAAATTTAAACCAACTGTCGTCCGTAACTCCGACGAAGAATTTCATCTGCTTGCGCAGCAAACGGAGTCCGTTGGTTGCAGGCAAAGAAAAAGGGCGGCTTTAGCCGCCCTTCGAACAATCCGTTCAATCGGTGAAATCTGTGGTGAACCTCAGAGTCTTGGGATGGTCAGTCCGCCATCGACCATTACAACTTGGCCAGTGCTGAAGGGGAAGTCACCGCGGGCGAGTGATGCGACGGCTTTGCCCACGTCTTCCGGATAGCCCCAACGCGGCTGAACGCAGAGGCCGCCGGCTGTTCCGCTTCGCTTCACGACGCCATCTCAGCGCTGCCGCGCTCCGTCGGTCACGTCACAGGCGCGGGATTGTGAGACCACCATCCACCATGACGACTTGTCCCGTTGAAAACGGGAAGTCGCCTCGCGCCAGTGAGGCAACGGCTACTCCTACATCGGATGGTTGGCCCCATCGCGGCTGAATACTTAGTCCCTCACTGATTAACTTATCATATTTCGCCATTACCCCCGCGGTCATGTCGGTCTTGATGACGCCGGGGCGGACTTCGTAGACGGGGATGCCGTCGGCGCCGAGGCGGACGGCGAAGAGCTGGGAGAGCATGCTGAGGCCGGCCTTGGCGATGCAGTATTCGCCGCGGTTGATCGAGACGACCGTGGCGGAGATCGACGTGATGTTGATGATCGCGCCGCTGAAGGCCGGATCGGCCTTCTTGGCGGCGACCATGTCGCGGGCGAAGGCCTGGGTGAGGAAGAACACGCCGCGCAGATTCGTGCTCATTACGTAATCATAGCTCTCTTCGGAAGTTTCCAGTAAGTCGGCCCTTACTTTTGGAGCTACGCCGGCGTTGTTGATGAGCACGAAGGAGCGAGTAGCGAGTAGCGGGTAGCAAGTAGTGTCGATCCCGGCAGCAGTAGGCGAGGCCGCGACAAAGTCGCGAGTAGCTTTCAAGATTGCTGCTCGGCCTTCGACCGAGCCGATGTCGCCGCGGGCGTAGCCGACGCGGACGCCCAGCGCGCGAAGCTTGGCGAGGGGTTCGGTGACGGCGTCCTCGGGGCGCACGCCGTTGATGACGAGGTCCCATTTCTCGGCGGCGAGCTTTTCGGCGATGCCGAAGCCAATGCCGCGTGAACCACCGGTGACGAGAGCGATTTTAGACATGGGAGGAGGGGTTAACCACAGAAGGCTCAAAAATAACAGAATTTTAAACGCGGAGGGCACGGAGATCGCTGAGAAAAACCAGGGTTTGGAACTCTGCGTCCTCCGTGTCCTCCGCGTTAAATGGTTTGGGTTATTTCAAAACAGGGACGTCGACCCAGGCGCGTTTGGCCCAGGAGGCCAGACCGAGTTCGGCGAGTTGCACGCCTTTGGCGCCTTCGTGGAGGCTCCACGGGAAGGGGCTGCCGGTGACGACGTGCTTCAGGAACAGTTCCCACTGGACCTTGAAGGCGTTGTCGTAGGCGCCCTGGTCGGGCACGCGCACCCAGCCGTCCTTGTATTTGATCGGGCTGTCCATGTCGGGATTCCAGGTGCAGCGGGGCGTGGCGGCGAGGGCCTGGGCCTTGCAGTCGCGCAGGCCGGCGACGGCGGAACCGTGCGTGCCGTCCACCTGCAGCGTGAGGAGGTCGTCGCGGTCCACGCGGACATCCCAGGAGGAGTTGAAGTGGCAGATGACGCCGTTCACGAGCTCGAAGGTCGCGTAGGCGGAGTCGTCGGCGGTGCACTTGTAGGGTTTGCCGGCCTCGTCCCAGCGGGTGGGGATGTGCGTGGCGCCGAGGCAGGTGAGGCTCTTCACCTCGCCGAAGAGGTTCTGGATGACATACTGCCAGTGGCAGAGCATGTCCACGATGATGCCGCCGTCGTCTTCCTTGCGATAGTTCCATGAGGGACGCTGGAGTTTCTCGTGCTCGCCGGTGAAGACCCAGTAACCGAACTCGCCGCGGACAGAGAGGATTTTGCCGAAGAAGCCGGTGTCGATGAGGTATTTCAGCTTGAGGAGGCCGGGGAGCCAGAGCTTGTCCTGCACGACGCCATTCTTGAGGCCGGCGGCGGTGACTTCCTTCGCGAGAGCCAGGGCCTCGGCGGAGGTGGTGGCGGTGGGTTTCTCGCAGTAGATGTGTTTCTTCGCGGCGATGGCCTTGCGGACGCCGGCGGGACGCTGGCCGGTGAGCGTGGAGTCGAAGTAGATATGGTTGTCGGGCTTGGCCAGCTCGGCGTCGAGGTTGGTCGAGACGCGCGAGACGCCGGTGCGGGCTGCGAGGGCCTTGAGCTTGTCCTCGCTGCGGCCGACGAGCACCGGGTCGGGCATGATGACCTCGGAGTCGGAGAGCTTCACGCCGCCCTGGTCAATGATGGCCTTGATGGAGCGGATGAGGTGCTGGTTGGTGCCCATGCGTCCGGTGACGCCGTTCATGATGATGCCGACTTTGTGCGTGGTCATGTGGTGGAGAGGGAGGATGTTTGGAAGTGCGCCGAGTGTAGGCGCGTGCGTGGGCTTGCGTTAGAACAAACCCGACTTTTGCTAGCACGAAACCGACGCCATGCTCGCTTGGAGCCCCATTCTCGGCCAGCAGATTGAAATCTCCGCGCTCGGCTTCGTGCTGCGGAAGCTCCAGCTCAATCGCCACCGCGAGGCCGAGGTCGAGCCGCACGCACACCCGTGGGCGCAGCTCATCCTCTACCTGACCGGCGAAGGCGTGCAGGCGATCCGCGGGCGGCGACGACGCGCGCGCGCGGGGGATTTATTCGTCATTCCGAAAAACACCCTGCACGGCTTCTCCGTCGCCGCGCGCAGCCGACCGCTCTGCCTCGTGCTCGACTACGAAGCCGAGGACGCCGGCCGCGTGCGCCCCGCCCACCGCCGCCTGCCGCAAGGCACGCTCAACGAGCTCCACGCGCTCCTGGCCCGCGTGCCCGCCAAGGGTCGCCTCCGGCTCGCCGACTACGCGGCGATCCTCGCCGTCGTCGCGCGGCTGCTCGATCACTCGCCCGCACCCGCCT
>JAYUBB010000017.1:0-8943 GCA_043741015.1 Opitutaceae bacterium | reverse complement strand
CCGACTTGATGCGCCGGCGGATGTCTCGGGTTGAGGCCATGGATCAGGAAAGACGTTCTTTCTTACTTCGCGACGAAGGTGTTTTTCCACTCGTCGGCTGCGGCTTTGAGGCCGGCCTCGATCTCGTCGGTAAGCTTGGCCTCGTTGCGGATCTGGGTGAGGAGGTCGGCCTTGCGGCTCGTGAGGTAGTCCTTCAGCGAGTTTGCGGCGGCGACGATGTTCTTCACCTCGATGGAATCGAAGTAGCTCTTCTGGAGGGTCCAGAGGACGGAAGCCTGCACCTCGATGGCGACGGGGTTGAGCTGGGATTGCTTGAAGAGCTCGACGATGCGGGCGCCGCGGTCGAGGGTCGCCTTGGTCTTGGCGTCGAGGTCGGAACCGAACTGGGCGAAGGCCGCGAGCTCGCGGAACTGGGCGAGCTCGCCCTTGAGTTTGCCGCCGACCTGCTTGGTGACCTTGATCTGGGCGGAGGAACCAACGCGCGAGACGGAGAGACCGACGGAGACGGCGGGGCGGATGCCTTGGTTGAAGAGATCGGTCTCGAGGAAGATCTGGCCGTCGGTGATCGAAATAACGTTGGTCGGGATGTAGGCGGACACGTCGCCGGCCTGTGTCTCGATGACGGGGAGCGCGGTGAGCGAGCCCTTGCCGTCGAGGCGGGCGGCGCGCTCGAGGAGGCGGGAGTGCAGGTAGAACACGTCGCCCGGATACGCCTCGCGGCCGGAGGGACGCTTCAGGATGAGCGAAATCTGGCGGTAGGCGACGGCGTGCTTGGAGAGATCGTCATAGACGATGAGCGCGTCCTGGCCGTTTTCCATGAACCACTCGCCGAGGGCGGCACCGGAGAAGGGCGCGAGGTATTGGTTGGCGGGATTATCGGCGGCGGGGGCGGCGACAAGAATCGTATATTGAAGAGCATCGGCGGCCTCGAGCGCGGAGATGGTGCGAACGATGTTGGACTGCTTCTGGCCGACCGCGACGTAGATGGAGTAGACGGGGCGGAAGCTCTTGTCGCCCGAGGCGAGGCCGACCTTGTTGATCCGGGCCTGGTTGATGATGGTGTCGATGCAGATCGTGGTCTTGCCTGTGCCGCGGTCGCCAATGATGAGCTCGCGCTGGCCGCGGCCGATCGGGATCATGGAGTCGATGGCCATGATGCCGGTGAAGAGCGGCTGGGAAACGGATTTGCGGACAATGATGCCGGGGGCGATCTTTTCGACGGGATAGGATTCCTTGGCGTCGATCGGGCCCTTGCCGTCCACGGGGCGGCCGAGGGCATCAACGACGCGGCCGAGGAGGGCCCGGCCAACGGGGATGGAGAGGAGTTTGCCGGTGGTGGCTACCTCGTCGCCCTGCTTGAGCTGGGAAACGTCACCGAGAATGACGCAGCCGACCTCGTCCTCCTCCAGGTTGAGGGCGATGCCGATGACGCCACCGGGGAACTGGACCATCTCGTTATACATCACGTCGGAGAGGCCCTCGATCTTGGCCACGCCGTCGGCGATGGTGCGGATGACGCCGGTGTTCTTGCGGACCGCCTTGGTGGAAAGCTTGGCGATCTGTTGTTCGATTTGTTCGATGACGTTGCTCATGGCGCGATGGGAAATAAAGACGAAGGGGCGGGGTTAGAGGGAAAGGGTGGCGAGCTGGCCGGCGACGGAGGATTCATAGACGTCGGAGCCGACACGGACACGCAGGCCGGCGAGCAGCTTGGCGTTGGGTCGGGCTGAGGCGGTGACGACACGTTGATAGCGCTTGCTCATGGCGCCTTCGATCATCTTCAACGTGGCCTCGTTGACCGGGCCAGCGTGCTCGACCTCGGCGCGGGACTTGGCGAGCTCAATCGCGATGCGGTGGTGGTAAACCTTGAGGAGAGCGACGGGGCGGCGAGGTGAATACTTCTCGACCCAGCCGAGGACACCGGCGACCAGCTCGGGCGACACGGCGCCGTTGGCGAGGCTCAGCTTGAAAAGCTGTTTCGCGAGAAGCTTGGTTTGTTTGTCAGCGGCCATCGGAAGTGAACGGTGGGCGGTCAGAGGACCGACAGCTCCTTGGTGGCGGCCTCGTTGTAGGAGGCGCGGTCGGCGTCGGAGAGTTTCTTGGCGAGGACCTGCTCGGTGGTCTTGACGACGAGACGGGCGATCTCGCCGCGGGCCTCGTTGAGCATTTTCTTGTGCTCGAGCTCGATGGATTGCTGGGCCTTGGCGAGCAGATCGGCGGCGCGCTGGGTGGTTTCGACCTGCTGCTTGTCGCCGAATTCCTTGGCGGCCTTGCGGGCCTCATCAATGGCTTTCTGGGCTTCGAGATGGGCGGCCTTGATAATGCCGGCGCTCTCCTGCTGGGCGGCGGCGAGACGAGCCTGGGTTTCCTCGGCGTATTTCAGGCCGGCGGAAATTTTCTGCTGGCGCTCATCGAGGGTCGCGAGCACCGGCTTGAAGGCGAATTTCCAGAGTAGGATGGCGACGACACTGAAATTCAGGATCTGCGCGAGAATAAACGGCACGCTGATGCCGAAGTCCTGTGTGATCTTCGTGATGCCGCTGGCGGCCTCGCCATGGGCGGCCGCCGCGTCCGCGGCGTGGCCGGTGACTTCAGCAAGAATGAGCAGATGAGAGAACATGGCGATAAGCAGTAAAAGTGGCCGTGCCGGCGACTGGCGCCGGCACGGATTAAGCGGGAGGGATTACTTAATGAAGAGCGCGTAGAAGGCGACGGCTTCGGCGAGCGCCATGCCGATGATGCCCTGCACGAGGATCTTCGTGGAGGCACCAGGATTGCGACCGACAGCCTCGGCGGCTTTGAAGCCGACGAGACCTACGCCAATGGCGGCGCCTAGACAGCCGAGGCCGCCTTGAATACTTCCGGTGATTTCTGCGATGGGGAGGTTCATTTTCGTTTGTTGTTGTTGGTTGCATGGCCGCCGTCCACGCGCGAGGCATGGTCCCGACGGGAAAGGGATCAAATCAATGGGCGGCTTCCTTGTGGTCGGCGTGGGCGTGGTCGTCGCCATGGTTGCAGATCAGGCCGATGTAGACGCTGATGAGCAGCGTGAAAACAAACGCCTGCACGAAGCCGATGAGCAGCTCGAGGAGATAGAACGGAGCCGGCAGACCCCACTTTTGCATGCCACTCATCGCGTGCATGAGGCTTTCGCCGCCAAACACGTTGCCAAAGAGCCGCAACGAGAGCGAAATCGGCCGGAAGGCGATCGAAATGACCTCAATGAGCCCGACCAGGAAAAAGATGATGAAGAGCGGATAATAGATGACGGTGGGAACTTCCCTCTGGTCCGCCTTGTTGCCGAAGATGTCCTTCAGGACCATGGCCGGTCCCGCATACCGCATGATGAAATAGAACCAGCAGACGATGGCGACGATGGAGATGGCGAGCGTGCCGTTGAGATCGGCGTTGCCGGGCCGGATCAGCTCCATCCACCCGCCGGTCTGGTGGTCGACCAGGTAGATGGTGCCGACGCCCGGGAAAAGGCCGCTCCAGTTTTGGATGAGAATGTAAGTAAAGAGGCCGATCAGCAACGGGAAGGCGGGCTTCGCGACCTTGCTGCCCACGATCGGCGCGATGAGGTCGAAAATGCCCTCCACCATGTTTTCCACGACAGCCTGCGACCGCGAGGGAATGAGCGTCGGGCGCTTGATCGCGAGACGGATGACGATGATGAGCAGCAGCGCCACCACCCAGCTGGTGACCATGCTGTTGGTCACGGGCAGCGGCCCGATTTGAAACAGCTTCTCGGCAAACGGCGCCACGCCCTCATGTTCACTCGCACGGGCCACGGTCGCCAAACAAAGCACAGAAACGGGGCCGAGAAATTTGTTGATGGACAGCATGGTTGCGGCGGGAGGCCGGTCAAGAAAGGGGACATTAGGAAGGTTTTCACCCGGCGATGCGTCAACCCCTGAAATCAGAAATTACAGGGCAAACAGGTTAATAAGCGGCGAGGAGAAATCAGCCATGGTCTGCTTATGTGCGGACTGAAGCCGCACTTGCCAGCCGGAGGGAATTCGGGCAGATGTAAAACATGGAGCCGGCTAGCACAGCACTTTTGGATCGCACGACTCAACCGCGTTATCCCAACGGCGAGCGCAAACTGGCCCGCAATGTATTCATGCAGGTGACATGGGGTCTGCTGGCAGCAACGTCGCTGGGGCAGTTGTTCCTGCTGATCTGGCTGGATGTGATGTCCTGACGGCCACCAGAGAATGGTAGTTGGGAGCGCGGGCCTGGAAGACGGTTTCGTGTTCGAGGGGCCACAAGGCGGCGGCATCGAGTTGCCATGTCTGCAAAGGAGAGATCAAGGCGGCAACCTCGTGGAAATACTCACTATGATCAGTCCGAAAATAGAGACGACTTCCCTCCCCCACCCGGCCAGCAACGAATTCAAAAAAGTCTGTCCGCAGCAGGCGGTTTTTATGGTGACGTTTTTTCGGCCACGGATCAGGAAACAAAACCCAAATCTCGGCAAACCGGACGCCCGAGGGCAGCGCATCGATCAGTTCGCGCGCCTCGGCCCGGATAAAGTGGCAATTATCGAGCCGGGCGCGCTCGGCTTTTCGTTTAGAGCGTTGAATGCGCTCACCGATAATATCCACGCCAAGGCAGAGGTGGTGCGGAAATTCTGAGGCATATCGGGCAAGAAAGTGTCCATGCCCACTGCCGATCTCGAGGGTGATTGCGGACGAGGCAGGAACAATCGTGGCCAGCTCGGCGCGCAAGGCGGCGCGGCGCTGGGCAACATGTTCGATGAATTCCGGTTTGGGTCCCACGCGTCCTTTTAGGTGCGATGGCACAGGATGGCGCAATCCCGAACCTGCAGCGCATGGAGCCGGCTCAAGCGTTGGAGCGTTTTTCCGCGGCGATTAGTACCATCAGGATGCTGATATCGACAGGATTTACCCCACTGATCCGGCCGGCTTGACCGAGGTTGAGGGGGCGATGCTGCTGAAGCTTAAGCGCACTTTCTCGCCGCAGGCCTGGAATATTCAGGTATTCGATCGAGTCGGGAATGCAGATCCTTTCAACCGATTTAAGTTTCTCGATTTGCCGCAGCTCGCGCTCGCGGTAACCGCGATAAAGGACACGATAGAGAGTTTCCTCCCTGACTTCCTTGGGCTGGTTCAGGAATTCAGGCGGGAGTTCGGTCGGTGAACTTAACCGGCGGATATTGTCCGCCCAAGTGCCGCCGTGAGCTTTGGTGTTCTCCAAGAGGTCTTGCCACTGCTGAACACGGTTTATTTTTTGCTCAATACGACTTAAACGACTGTTAGATAATAGATTACACGACTTAGAGTGAGAATAAAGCCGCAATTCGGCGCTGCCGTGATTAAATAGGAGCCGATGTTCGGCCCGACTGGTGAACATACGATAAGGTTCGGTTGTTCCCTTGGTTACCAGATCATCGATTAATACCCCAATATAGGCTTCGTGGCGCTGAATAATCATGGGTGTTTCTCCCCTCGTCTTTCGGGCGGCATTCACACCCGCGACCAAACCCTGGGCGGCTGCCTCCTCATAACCCGATGTGCCGTTGATCTGACCGGCGAGAAACAAGTTCTCGACCTTGCGGGACTCAAGGGAGGCAAACATCTGGGTTGGTGGCGCAAAGTCATACTCCACGGCGTAGGCCGGCCTCAGCAGCGCAGCCTTCTCCAATCCGGGGATGCTGTGGACAAGATCGAGCTGTACATCAAACGGCAGACTCGTGGACAGGCCATTGATATAATACTCGTTGGTGCTCCGGCCCTCGGGCTCAAGAAACAGCAAATGACGTGGTTTGTCGGCGAAACGCACAAATTTGTCTTCAATGCTCGGACAATAGCGCGGCCCCACCCCCACAATCTCGCCCGAATACATGGCCGATTTATGCAGATTATCCCGAACAATCCGCTCAGATTCAGGCGTGGTATAGGTCATCCAGCAGGAGACTTGCTCGCTCCCAGGCTTCCAACCCAGACGGCGCTCCCCGGTCCGTTCCACGTGGAACAGGTCTTCGGGATCCCGGGTGTCATGGAACGCAAACAGGGTTGGCTCAGGGTCGCCCTTTTGCTCCTGCAGGCCGGCGAAATTGATACTCCGGCCCAGGATTCGCGGCGGTGTTCCGGTCTTCAGGCGCTGCAGCTCAATACCGGCTTCCAGCAGACTGCCCGAGAGAGTTTTGGCGCTGAAGTCCCCCAGCCGGCCACCTTCATTTTTGTTCTGTCCGACATGCATTAATCCCCTCAAAAACGTACCAGTCGTGATGACCACGGTTTGGCCCAAGAAGTCTATATCCAGATTCGTCTGGCAGCCGATGACCTTACCCTCCTTGAAAATCAGACCCGTGACTGTGGCCTGAAAGACCTGGAGGTTCGGTTGCAGCTCGAGCGTGTGTTTCAGGCGGAACTGATAGGCTTTCTTGTCGCATTGCGCCCGGGGCGACTGGACGGCCGGGCCCTTCGATTCGTTGAGCAGGCGGAACTGAATTCCCGTGACGTCGGTATTGATCGCCATTTCCCCGCCCAAGGCGTCGATTTCCCGAACGATCTGTCCCTTGGCTTGGCCACCGATCGCGGGGTTGCAGCTCATCTGGGCGATCGTGTCGATGTTACCGGTCAGGAGCAGGGTGGAGGCCCCCGTGCGGGAGGCTGCCAGACAGGCCTCCACTCCGGCATGGCCAGCTCCGCAAACGATCACGTCAAAAGGTGTTTTACTGAAAATCAAAGCCTTATAAGTTCCGCATCAAAATAAATATTTTGATATAGCATTATTTACCTATACAAAACGAAGTAAACAGCTGATCGAGCACCTGCTCGTTGTCTACTTTGCCTGATATCTGACCAAATGAGTCGAGTGCACCACGTAAATCACTGGAGATCAGCTCAGTAGGCTCTTTGTTAACAATCTTCAAGGTGGCAGAATCCAGATATTGGGTTACTTGCTCGAGCGCATGGGCGTGCCGGGCGTTGATGGCGATCATTTCATCGCCGCAATCTGGTTGGAAAGAAACAGCGAGTCTCGCGATCTCAGCCTGCAAGGCCTCGAATCCAGTGCCATCGAGTGCGGAGACTTTCACGGCCGCAAAATTTTGCGGCAGCGGCGCTTGGCGGACCACAGGCAAGTCGGTTTTATTGAAAACCGCGATGGTGTTGGCGGGCGAAAGACGCGTTGTGGCGGCCGGAGGCAAGGCGGGCAGGGGACGTGTCGCATCAATCACCCAGAGGAAAAAATCGGCCTCTGCGGCTTGCTCCAGGGTCTTCTCAATTCCGCGTTTCTCGAGGGAAGAAGGGGCCGCATTCAGTCCTGCGGTGTCGATCAACCGTAGGGCATGTGGTCCGACGAGGATGCGCTCCTCAAGATAATCGCGGGTCGTACCGGGCTCGGCGCTGACAAGAGCACGCTCGCGTCCGATGATTCGGTTGAGTAGACTGCTTTTGCCCGCGTTGGGCTCGCCGAGAATAACCGTCTTGATGCCGTCGCGGAGCATTGTGCCGTAATGACTGGTCGCTAGGAGCCGCCCCGTGTTTTTTCTCAGGTGGTTCAGGTCATCTAGCACGCCGCGCCAATCCTCTACCGGAAGGTCCTCTTCAGGGAAATCAATATAAGCCTCAATTCGAGCCAATATATTGATTAACTGGGAGATAAGCGATTCCATTTGCCGCCCAACCGAGCCGCGCAGCTGCTGGTTGGCCACCGCAAGAGCTCGCTCGCTGCGGGCATGGATCAGATCCATCACGGCTTCAGCCTGGCTGAGATCGATACGTCCATTCAGAAAAGCCCGCTTGCTGAATTCACCCGCCGAGGCGGGCCGGCAGCCGCGGGCAAACAGGTCCTCGAGAATCTTCTGCGCGATGAACGGATTGCCGTGGCAGGAAATCTCCACCGTGTCTTCACCGGTGAACGAGTTTGGTGCGACAAAGAAAGTGAACAGGACATCGTCCACCAGCCGGCCGTGCGTATTCTTGTAGTCAGCACGACGGGCGGTCCGGGGCAGGGGAGTCTCGCCGAAAATTCCCGTCACCAAAGTCGCGACTTGCGGGCCACTCGCCCGCACCACCGCGATGGCGGAGGTTCCAACCGGCGTGGCCAGTGCAGCAATGGTGTCTGACAGAAACGACATCGCCTCACGCAAGCGAACAGGCCGGTGATGGCAAAAGGGAAAATCGCCCAAGCGGTCATGGTGGTCTCGCAAAAAAAAACGCGCGCCAAGGGGTGGCGCGCGTGGTGGGTAGAACTTAACTTGCGGTTATTCGTCGCTCTCAGCCGTGACGGACTCGCCGCCCTTCACGTTCACCTTCGCAAGGATGCCAGCCTTCACCTTTGCGGCGAGGTCGGCGTTGGTTTTGAGGGCCTCCTTGGCGGCTTCGCGGCCCTGGCCGACGAGTTCGCCGTTGAAAGCGATCCAGGCGCCCTTCTTTTCGAGCACCTTGTGGTCGATGCCGAGGTCGATTAGCGAGCCCATGGCGGAAATGCCCTCATCATACATGATGTCAAACTCGCACTCGGTGAACGGCGGCGCGACCTTGTTCTTCACGATCTTGATCTTGGTGCGGTTACCGATAACTTTCCCGTCGGGGGTCTTGAGCTGGTCCTTCCGGCGGATATCGATGCGGACGGACGAGAAAAATTTCAACGCGCGGCCGCCGGAGGTGGTCTCAGGATTGCCGAACATCACGCCGATCTTCTCGCGGATCTGGTTGGTGAAAATGCACACGCAGTTCGTCTTGCTGACCACGGCGGTGAGCCGGCGCATGGCCTGCGACATCAGGCGGGCTTGGCTGCCCATCGTCATGTCGCCCATCTGGCCGTCGAGTTCGGCCTTGGTGATGAGTGCGGCCACAGAATCGAGCACGATGACGTCGATCGAATTGGAGCGGATGAGCGTCTCCATGATGTTGAGCGCGTCCTCGCCGGAGTCCGGCTGGGAGACGAGCAGGTCGTCGAGGCTGACGC
>JAYUBB010000016.1:0-2730 GCA_043741015.1 Opitutaceae bacterium | reverse complement strand
TGTGGTTTCTCGTCATTGGCGCTCTGGGCGCCTGGCACATCCGGGCTACGCCTGAGGTCATCGAGGCGATCAATCCGCTGCTGGGCCTCCGGTTGCTGGCCGATCATCCCGGCCAGGCCGCCGCACTGCTCGGCTCGGTCGTGCTGGCCATCACCGGCGCCGAGGCGCTTTACGCCGACATGGGGCACTTTGGCCGCCGGCATATCGCCCGGGCCTGGTATTTCTGCGCCTGGCCCGCACTGATCCTGAATTATTTCGGCCAGGGCGCCCGGGTGCTGGCCAATCCCGGCGACACCACGCACACCTTTTTCGCCCTCGTGCCGGAGGGCGTGCCCCGCCTGCTGCTCACCTTCCTGTCTATTATCGCGGCCATCATCGCCAGCCAGGCGATGATCACTGGCACCTTCTCGCTCACGCGCCAGGCCATCCAACTGGGCTACTTCCCCCGCCTGAAGATCAACTACACCAACCCCGACCAGTCGGGCCAGATCTACCTGCCCATCGTCAACCTCGCCCTCGCGCTCGGTTCGATCTATGTCGTGCTCTTCTTCGGCTCCAGCGAACACCTCGCCGCCGCCTACGGCATCGCCGTCACGGGCACCATGGTCGTGACCACCCTCGCCTTCTTTGCCGTGTTGCGAAACAATTGGCGGTGGTCCGTTCCTGCTGCGGGAATTTTGTGCGGATTGTTCCTGCTCGTCGACATCCCGCTCTTCGCGTCGAACCTGCACAAGTTCAGCGACGGCGGCTGGTTCCCGGTGGTCATCGCGGTTGGCCTCATGGCCATCATGCACACCTGGAAGCTCGGCAAGGACGAGATCTTCCGCCGCATCTACGCCAACGAGATCACCGAGGACGAACTTTGCAATGTCGCCAGCTCCGACCGCATCGTGCGCGTGCGCGGCACCGCCGTGTTCATGGCCGGCGTACCCCGGGGCACGCCCCTCGTCCTGCTCCACCACGTGAAAGCCAACAAGGTCCTGCATGAGACCGTCGTGCTGCTGAGCGTGGTCACCGAGGAGGTGCCCACCGTGCCCGAGGTCGAGCGACTCGAGGTGCGTGAGATCGGCAGCGGCAACGGCGTGTGGCGCGTGATCAGCCGCTACGGCTACATGGAGTCGCCCGATGTCACCGCGCTTATGGAGCGCGTGCGCGAGGCCGGCGTGCCGGTGAAGCTCAACGAAGCCACCTACTACTTCAACCGCGAGATGATCATCTTCGGCGGCGACACCAAAATGTGGCACTGGCAGAAGCGGCTCTACTCGCTGCTCAGCCGCAACGCCCGGCCGGTGCGCGACTATTACCGTCTGCCCCCGATGCAGATCATCGAGGTCGGCCTGCCCATCCAGCTCTAGCGGCTTGCGCCCGGGGTGCCCCGGTGCATCACTGCGGTCATGTCCGCCGACATCCGCTCGCACCGCTTCAGCAGCCATTTCCCGGTGGCGCAGGGTATCAAGCTCGCCCGGCATGTGCGCCCGGTCCGTTTTCCCCATCGGGCCGTGATCTTCGAAGAAGGCAGCGACTCCGACTGTATCTATCTCGTCTTCTCGGGTCGCGTGGCCCTGACCAAGAAATCCCCCGGCGGTGCACCGCAGATCATCGCCTACAAGGGCCCCGATGACTATTTCGGCGAACTCGGCGTGCTCGACGGCTCCGTCCGCAGCACCAGTGCCATCGCCGACGGTCCGGTGCAGCTCGGGCGCCTCCCTCAAAAGCCATTCCTGCAACTTCTCTCCGAGTCGTCCTGGCATACCGTGCTCCGGCTCTTCAGCCAGATCAGCGAGAACCTCCGCGCGACCAATGAACGCTACGTCAGCGAGGTGGTGCGCAAGGAGAAGATCACCCTCGTCGGCGAGATGGCCAACTCCATGGTCCACGACTTCCGCGGCCCCTTCTCCACCATCAAGCTCGCCACCGAGCTCATCGCAAAGCGCAATCGCACCCCGCAGAATCAGGACTTGTGCGCGATGATCCTGCGGCAGGTGGACCGGCTGGGCGGCATGGTCGAGGAAGTGCTCGACTTCGCCCGCGGGGAAACCCGCCTCAAGATCAAACCGTCCCGGTTGCAGGACACCCTGCTGCAATTGCAGGAGAACAACCTCGAGGTGCTCGCCCGCGCGGGCGTCAGCCTGCACGTCAAGCCCAGCCAGCTCACTCTCCCGCTCGATGCCGACCGGTTCCAGCGGGTGCTCCAGAACCTCCTCACCAACGCTCGGGAGGCGCTCGCCCGGCAAAAGGGCGGCCGCATCGTCGTCTCCGTCCGGCGCGAGGGCCGGCAATGCGTCATCACGGTTGCCGACAACGGCCCGGGCATCCCCAAGGATATTCGCGCAGTGGTCTTCGAACCCTTCATCAGCCAGGGCAAGACCAACGGCACCGGGCTCGGACTCGCCATCGCCAAGTCTGTCGTCGAGGCGCACCGCGGTTCGATTGATTTCTCCACGTCGCGCAAGGGCACGACTTTCACGATCCAGCTTCCGCTGGCTCCATGAGCTCAACCGCCCGCCAACCGGGCGAACAGCTGCTTCCGGAAAGCCGCGTCGCGTTTCCGGTCAGTGCGCAGCTCCAGCACGCGCACACCGCGCTTCGGCAACTTTGCCACCAGCCGGCCCAGCTGCGCAGGACTCTGCACCGCCACATGCGCCACGCCGTAAGTCGCGCAGAGCTTCCGGAAATCAATATGCTGGGGCGTGGCAAAGAAATCCTCGAAGGGTGGATTGAACTGCGCCA
>JAYUBB010000015.1:0-2742 GCA_043741015.1 Opitutaceae bacterium | reverse complement strand
CCGGGCTCTATCGCCACTACAAGGGGAAGGATTATCGCGTGATCGGTGTGGCCCGGCACTCCGAGACCGAGGAGCCGATGGTCGTCTATCAGGCGCTCCACGGCGAGCGCGGCCTGTGGGTCAGACCGGTGGCGATGTTCAACGAGACGGTCGAGGTCGCGGGCCAGCGTGTGCCGCGGTTCGAAAGAGTCGGGGCGTAAAGTCCTTCCCACATTTCAAAACCGGTAGGTCCACGCGCCCTTGAGCGAGGCTTCGCTGCCGGTGGGACGGAAGCGGTCGAGCGAGGTGTCGTAGCCCTGGTTGAACACGAGGAAGACCTCGTTGCCGGGCTGGACGATCCATTTCAGGCGGAAATTCACGCCGAGCGAATCGGAGATATTGTCGTATTGGCCGAAGAGACTGAGCTGCAAGTCGGGACTGAAGGTGTAGGAGATGCGGGCGGAGGCGGTGCGGACCTGGAAGTTTCCCTGCGGCAGCCGGATGTCGCGCAGACCGGCGCTGAGGGTCAGTTCCAATTTGTTGGACGGCCGGGCGCCAAGATTGGCGTTGAAGTCGTCGGCGTGGCCGGTGAGGAAGCCGCCGTGGCGCCAGCGAACGAAGGCATTGAACGGGCGGGACCGGGTGGTGCCGACCACCACCTGGAAGGTTTCCCAGCGATACACACCGACGGGGATGACGATGCCGGGCTGGATCTCGAAAGGCTGGTCGTAGGTCTCGCGGGAATGGCCCGCCCAGAGGTTGAGGAAATCGCCTGCCGGATTCTCGTTGTAGACGCCGGCCCAACGCCCGTCGTCGAGCAAATGGAGGTGCAGGTCGGTCGTGTGGTCGGTCTCGATGTAGAACTGGGTCTGGCGCACCCACTTTGATTTGGAGTAGATATTATAGGAATGTGACAGGTGGGCGTTGCCGATGCCGGTGCGCGAGACGAAGCCCAGGGCGGGGTCGTATTTGCCATCCACCCGGCTGAACCACCATGAAAACCCGAAAGGTTCGTTGGGGTAGTTGACGGCCATCGTGGCGGCCGTGCCGGTGCCGCCGGCCCGGTCGGAGTCCGTGGCCTGCAGGCTGGTCCGCACAGTGAGAGCCTTGCCGCCCGCGAAGTGACTGTTCGCGTAGTTGAAATCCGCGCCGAGCAGCGTGTTGTCGCCGCCACCGCTCGGGTCGCCGTGGGTGGCGATGAGACCGACGCTGGACTCGGCCAGGACCTGGCGAGCCAGGCGGCCGACAAACAGGTTCTGGGAACCCACGCCGGCGTGCGCGTCGGTTTGCACGTCGAGAACGCCGATGGTCCACGGACCGGCACGGCCGGTGACCTTGGCGCCAGCGAGAATGTCCACCTTGCTGCCATCGTCGGCGAGGCCGATGCGGCGGGAAAAGAACGGCAGCGGATCCTGCTGGATGCCACCGAAGGTGAAAAGCGAGGCGTCCTGCGTGAAGAACGAGCGCTTCTCCGGGAAGAACAGCGGAAAACGACCGAGGTTGACCTGGCGCTGGTCCACCTCGGCGTCGGCGAAGTCGGTGTTGAAGGTCAGCGTGGCCGCGAGTGACGGCGTGGCGTGCCAGACGAAATCCAGGCCCGGCTTGAACTCGATCCGCTTTTCACCCGGCTGGGGATCGGAGCGGGTGCTGAGGCTGGCGAAGGGTTTGAATTCGAGACCGCGGCCCTGGCGCAGGCCTGTGAAGCCGTGGAGCTGGCCGGCGTCGGCCAGTGCGAACTCGGACTTGGCGCGGACATAGCCCGACCAGCGCTCCATCTCCTGCTTCCGCCGGATGGAGCGGGAAACGTTGAAACCCCACGTGGCACTGGCCGGGTCGAACGCGATGGACTTGGTCGGGATGGCGAATTCCGCGCTCCAGCCGCCTTCATCCCGGGTGACCTTGCCGGTCCAGATGCCGTCCCACTGGTCGTTGGCCTCCTCCTTGTTCTGGATGAGGCCGTCGTGTTTGCCGCCGGCGGCGGTGAGGCCGAAGTAATAGCCGTCGCTTTGGCGGTTAAAGGAGTCGATCACGATGCGCAGCAGATCGGAGGAGCCGTTATCCTGGTCGTGTTGCATCGAGTAGGCGCGGATGCCGGCGAGGCCGGCGGAATCGTGGCAGCGGATGGCGATGTAGAGATTGTCGGCGTCGAAGGTCACCCAGAGCTCGGTGCGCTCGGTCGGGTCGGTGTTCTCCCCGGGGTAAACCTGCCGGAAGGCGTCGCTGTGGGCGGCCTCGTGCCAGGCGGCATCGTCGAGCACGCCGTCGATCACCGGCGGGGTGGCGGTCGCGCGCACCTCCAGGGCCGGGCCCTCCTTCGCCAGGGAGGGCAGGGCGGCGAGGAACAGGATGAGAGTAATGAGAAACAGGGGGCGCAGCATGAGGGTCGCGAGCCCGGCTGACGGCCAGACCGGGCACGCTGACGGTCGTTCAAACCGACCAACGGCACAATGGTTACAGGCCGAACGGCGAAATATATGCGGTGAATGACAGTGGGCAGGGGCCGGCTTGAGTGCGGGAGCGGCTTTATGCCGCGACGCATCGGCCGGGAAACCAGTCGGGGCGTAAAGCCTCTCCCACCTTGTCCGGACCGTGGCAGTCCGCTCACCCGACCGTGCGGAGCTGGATGCTGTCCACGCGCTCGTCGTTCGAGGTGCGCACATCCGAGATGATCACCAGCTTGTCACCTTTCTTGATCCGGCCGGCGTCACGGAGCATGTCGAGGGCGCGGGTGAGGGTCTTTTCCGGATCGCCGAACGGGCCGAT
>JAYUBB010000014.1:0-2744 GCA_043741015.1 Opitutaceae bacterium | reverse complement strand
AATACGTGCTCGAACCCGGCATCAAGACCGAGGTATCGCTCGTCAAGGCGTGGAAGGGCGACAAGTCCGGCAATCTTGTTTTCCGGAAAACCGCGCGGAATTTCAACCCGCTGATCGCCACCTGCGGCCAGGTCTGCGTCGCCGAGGTCGAGGAACTTGTTGAGGTCGGCGAACTCGAGCCCGACCAGATCCACACCCCCGGGATCTACGTGGACCGGATCATCCAGGGCGCGGGCTACGAGAAGCGCATCGAGTTTCGCACCGTGCAGGGCAGTGCCGTCACGAAGAAGGAGTCCCCCATTCGCGAGGTGATGGCGCGCCGCGCCGCCCGGGAGTTGCGCGACGGCTACTACGTCAACCTCGGCATTGGTATCCCGACGCTCGTGGCTAATTTCATCCCGCCGGGCATGAACGTCACTTTGCAGTCGGAGAACGGGCTGCTCGGGATCGGGCCGTTTCCGGCCGACCACCAGGTGGATGCCGACCTCATCAATGCCGGCAAACAGACCATCACGACGATTCCCGGCTCGGCGTTCTTTTCGAGCGCCGACTCCTTCGCGATGATCCGCGGCGGCCACATCGACCTTTCGATTCTCGGCGCGCTCGAGGTCACGGACCGCGGCGACATCGCGAACTGGATGGTGCCCGGCAAAATGGTCAAGGGGCCCGGCGGCGCGATGGACCTCGTCGCCGGCGTGAAGCGGGTCGTCGCCGTGATGGAACACTGCGCGAGGGACGGCAGCCCGAAGATTTTGCCACGGTGCACGCTGCCCATCACCGGCCAGGGCGTGGTCAGCCTCATCATCACCGATCTGTGCGTGTTCGAGGTGAAGCCAGAGGGCGGTCTGCTGCTCACTGAGCTTCACCCGGGCGTCACCCTCGATGACGTTCGCGCCAAGACCGGTTGTCCCTTTGCCGTGGCCCGCCCATCCTGAACTCCCCCACCCGATGAATTCCCCCGTCACTTTCTCCCTCGATGCCGGCGGCACGGGCTGGATCGTGTTCGACAGCCCCGACTCCCGCGCGAACATTTTCAATCCCGCCACCCAGGCGGCGCTCGCCCACGCCATCAGGTCGGCCGCTGCCTCCCCCGCGAAAGCAGTGGTCGTGATGAGCGCAAAGGAGCGGATCTTTATCGCCGGGGCCGATTTGAAATGGCTGGGTTCCCTGCCGGACGCGGAGAGCGCCGCGGCCTTTTCCCGGACCGGCCAGGAGCTGTTCCAGCAACTCACCAGTCTGAAGGTCCCGGTGGTTTGCGCCATCCACGGCGCGTGCGCTGGTGGCGGCTTTGAACTCGCCCTCGCGTGCCACTGGCGTCTGGCCAGCGACGCGGGGGTGACGCAGATCGGGCTGCCGGAGATCGGCCTCGGCACGATTCCCGGCTGGGGCGGATCCGTGCGGTTGCCGCGGCTGATCGGGGCCACCGCGGCGCTCGACCACATGCTGCGGGCCCAATTGTTGCGTTCCAGCGATGCGCTCACGGCCGGCCTCGTCGACGAAGTCGTGCCCGCGGCTGAACTTAAGGAACGCGCCCAGGCCGTCGCGCTCCAGCTTGCGGCGGCGGGGCGCCTGCCCGTTCGCCCGTCCCCTCCGGTTCCCGCGCCCGGATATTTCGAGGAGTTGCGCCGGACCACGGTCAAAAAGATGCGCGACCAGCAGCCGGCGCCACCCACCGTGATCGATGTCGTCGAGCAGACTGCGGGGGTTGATCTGGCCGCCGCGCTCGAGATCGAGGCCCTGGCCTTCGGCCGTGTCACCCCCGGCGAAGCCTGCCGGAATCTGATCGAGGTATTTTTTCTGCGCGACGCCGCCAAAAAGCGGACCTTGGACGGCTGGTTCCCCGCCCTCACGGTGGCGACGCCGCCGATCAAACGCATCGGAGTCGTCGGCGCGGGCGTCATGGGCTCGGGCATCGCGCACTGGCTCGCCACGAGCGGTTATGAGGTGGTGCTCCGCGATGTGCAGCCCGAATTGGTCGAGCGGGGACTCGGCGTCGTGCGCAAACTTTTCGCTGACGCCGTGAAGCGCGGCAAGCTGTCCGCCACCACCGCCGGTGACGGCTTGGCACGGATTACCACCACGACCGCTTGGGACGGATTCGCGACCTGCGACCTGGTGATCGAGGCGATCGTCGAGAACGTGGCGGCGAAACGGCGGCTGTTCACCGAACTCGCTGGCATCGTGCGGCCCGATGCCCTGCTGGTCTCGAACACCTCGGCGCTCCCGATCGAGGAAATCGCCGGCCATATCCCCCGGCCGGAACGCACCCTGGGCCTCCATTTTTTCAACCCGGTGAGCCGCATGACACTGGTCGAGCTGATTCTCGGCCGGTCCACTTCGGCCGGGTCCGCCGCACGTGTGCTTGCGCTCGCACGGACACTCAACAAGTCACCGGTCATCGTCCGCTCGTCCCCGGGCTTCCTCGTGACCCGCGTATTGTTTTTCTACCTGAACGAAGCGGTGAAGCTGTGGGAACAGGGCGTACCCGCCGCCGTGCTGGATGGCGCCCTGCGCGACTTCGGCTGGCCCATGGGGCCGCTGCGGCTGATCGACGAGGTCGGCGTGGACGTGAGTGATTTTATTTTTCACGAACTGGCCCAATATTTCCCGGGGCGTTTTACCGCGACCACGGCCTGTAGCGCGCTGCTGGCCGCGGGTTTGAAGGGGCGCAAGAATGGCGCGGGGGCCGGCTTCTACTCCTATCAAAACGGCCGGGAGACCGTGAACGACGCCGTGCCCAGACC
>JAYUBB010000013.1:0-9014 GCA_043741015.1 Opitutaceae bacterium | reverse complement strand
GAGTTCGAGCTCACCTTCAAGCTCAAGGCGGAGAAACCATGAGCGTCTTTTTGCAACAGTTTCTCTCCCTGGCCCGGCGCTATCCTCTCGCGGTGATCTGCCTCACCGTGTTTTTGTTCCTCGGCACCGCCGACTACTTCCTGTGGAAAAGGCGCGACCAACTGGTCGAACGCGATGAACGGACGCGCCTCGAAGGCGAGAGCATGCTCCTCTCGCTCAATGGACAGGCCCGCATCCTGGCCCAATCTGCGACCATCGATGAAGCCCTGGCCTACATCGGCAAGAATCTGGTCGTTGAAACGGACCTCGCCGGCAACCTGGACTATTTCTACCAGATCGAGAAAATCGCCAAGATCCGGCTCACCAGCCTTTCGCAGTTGAGTTCCCAGCCTTCTGGCGACGAGGAGGCTTACCGCGCGATCCCGTTTTCCCTCCGCCTGAACGGCCCCTACCCCCAGATCCTGGCCTATCTCCATGCGCTGGAGACCGGACCCCGCCTGCTCCGGGTGAAGAGCTACCGTTTTTCCCAGACGGATCCCACCGCGGCGGACGGCCTGTCGCTCGACCTCACCATCGAAATGCTCGGCCGCTAATGAAAAAAATCTTCCCGGCTTTTCTTGTCCTCCTCCTGCTCGCCGGGCTTCTGCCCCGCCTGCAGGCCGCCACCGACCATTTCGACCGCACCAAGTCACGGATCGAGGCCCTGCTCAACCACCGCCTGAAACCCGACCCCCTCCCGGCGAAGCCCGCCAACCCGTTTCTCTTCTCGCCGCCCGGCAGCACTCCGGTCGTGGGGCCAGCCGCCCCCGCTCTGCCCGAGCCCGCGGCCAACACCCTGGCCGACGACGACCAGATTCTCGCCTTCTGCGTCTCCCGGCTCAAGATCGGCGGCCAGGTGCAACGGGGCGGTCGTACCCACCTCCTGATCAACTCGATCACCTACCAGGAAGCCGACCTCATCCCGGTGCATGGCAACGGCGATACGGTCTACTACGTCAAGGTCGTGCGCATCGCCCCCGGTGAGATCGTGTTCGGTTACAACGAGGCCGTCGTCACGCTCCCGCTCAAGGGCTGAGGCGCGAAGGATCCGCGCTGCTGAAATGTGGGAGGGGCTTTATGCCCCGATCTCAGGTGTCACCGGTATCCCGCCGGGGCGTAAAGCCCCTCCCACCGATTTAAACACGTTCCCACGGGGAGCCTGCGGTCATAGACAGACCGCCGCTACAATTTCCAGAGACCTGCCCTCCCCGCATATTCCTGCTCGCGCTTCGGGGCCGCGCACCTAGACCTCGCGGCCTCCATGCCCGGCCCGTCGTCAACTCAACCTGCTCCGTGGGCCGCCGGCCGCCATAGCATCCGCGTCCTGCTCGTCCCCGGCCTCCTGCTGCAAGCCGCCGCGGTTGGTCTGGTGCTCGCCTACTATTTTTTGCCCGCCACCGGGAGCTTGTTCGCTCAACTCGCCCGCTGGCAATCAACCGGCGGCTATGCCTTCTCCGCCGTCTCGACCGCGCTTTGCGGCGGCGTGCTCCCCTTCCTGTTTCTGCGGCTGCATCCGGACACCCGCGCGGCGCATCCGTGGCCCCACCTGGCCTTCTTTGTCCTGTTCTGGGTGTGGAAAGGCGCCGAGGTCGACTTGTGGTATCGCACCCTGGCCGCCTGGTATGGCCAGGGCCACGACCTGGCGACCATCGTGCGCAAGGTTCTCACCGATCAGTTCGGCTTCAATCCGTTCTATGCCGCTCCGGTGGCCAATCTTTGCTTCGCCTGGAAGGACGCCGGCTTTCGCTGGGCCCCCGTCGCCGCGGATCTGCGCGCCGGCCGGTGGTATTACCGGCGCGTGCTGCCCGTGCTGCTGACGGTGTGGTTTCTGTGGATTCCCGTGGTCGTCTGTGTCTATGCCCTCCCGTTGCCGTTGCAAATGCCGCTGTTCAACATCGTGCTCTGCTTCTGGGCGATTCTCCTGGCCCACATCACCGGGCGGCAAAACCGCCCCCAGCCGATGCCGGCGGACCACGCCCAAGAGGCCTGATCTTCAGCATTTGAAATAAACCCCGCCCCGCCTACTCTCACCCCAGATGAAGCTCTCCCGCCTGCCCCTGTTCATCTCTCTCCTGCTGCTGCCCACCTGGCTGCTGGCCGCGCCCGGTGCGGTGCGAAAAGGTGCGGTCACGGCCGAGCTGGTCGCGGCGCAACCCTCGATCCAGCCGGGACAGACCTTCCGCGTCGCGCTCAAACTCACGCACGACGAACACTGGCACTCCTACTGGATCAACCCTGGCACCGGTTACCCGACCTCGTTGACTTGGACGCTCCCCGCGGGCTTCACCGCCGGCCCCATTATCTGGCCCACCCCGCACGTCGTGAAGGACAAGCGCGGCCACATCACCGGCAACGGCTACGAAGGCGAAGTCTTTCTCTTCGTCGAGCTCACCGCGCCGGCCACGCTCACCCCCGGCGAAAACGTGACCCTGCACGCCAAGGCTGACTGGCTCATGTGCGAGGATGTCTGCATGCCCGGCATGGCCGACCTCGAGCTCACTCTGCCCATCGCCACCAAGCCGCAGCCGGAAAACGCTGCCCTCGCCCAAGCCTACGCCGGCCTGCCCCGCCCTCTTTCCGGCTGGACCGTCTCGGCGAACCGGGTGGACAAAAACTTTACCCTGCGCCTCACGCCGGCACCCGGCACCACGCACCGCCCGCAAGCGCTCCACTTCTTTGATACCGCCGGTTACATCGACCACGCCGCCCCGCAGACCGTCACCGAGAAAAACGGCGCCTACACCCTGACCTTGACTGCTTCCGCTGATGCGCCGGCCGACGCCACCCGGCTCGCTGGCGTCGTCGTCTCCACGAATGGCTGGTCTGCGGCAAACAGTAACGCCGGCGCGACGCTTGACACGCCGCTCAGCGCCTCGTCGAACCTTCCTGGATCCCAAATCCAGAACCCCAAACCCAGCCAATCCAGCGGAGCTGGACTGGCCTCCACCCTGGTCCTCGCCCTCGTCGGCGGGCTGATCCTCAACCTCATGCCGTGCGTCTTTCCCGTGCTCGGCATCAAGGTGCTCGGCTTCGTCAACCAGTCCGGCAGCGACCGGCGCAAGGTGGTCGCCCACGGCCTCGTGTTCTCGCTCGGCGTGCTGCTCTCCTTCTGGGTGCTCGCCGGTTTGCTGCTCGCGCTGCGCGCCAGCGGGGCGCAACTCGGCTGGGGCTTCCAGTTGCAGTCGCCGGTCTTCGTCTTCGCCATGGCCGCCTTCCTGCTGGTGTTCGCGCTGAACCTGAGCGGACTTTTCGAGGTGGGCCTGTCCGCCACCGGCGTGGGCGGCAAGCTGCAGATGCAGGATGGCTACGGCGGCTCGTTTTTCACCGGCATTCTCGCCACGCTCGTGGCCACGCCGTGCAGCGCGCCGTTCCTCGCGCCCGCCCTCGGCGCGGCCTTGGCCCTGCCGGCCGGGGAATCCCTGCTGGTTTTCACCGCCATCGCCGTGGGGCTCGCCGCGCCGTATCTGTTGCTCTCGCTCTTCCCCGCCGCCGTGAAGCTGCTGCCCCGCCCCGGTGCGTGGATGGAAACCTTCAAACAGCTCATGGCCTTTCCGCTCTACGCGACTGTCGGCTGGCTGCTCTGGGTGCTCGCCGGTCAGACCAAGGACGACGACTACGCGCTGCTCCTGATTGCCTTTGGTCTCGTGCTCGTGGCCATGGCCGCCTGGGTCTATGGCCGCTTTGGCAAACTCGCCGGACGCATCATTGCCGCCGCCTTGCTCGTGGCGGGCATTGGGCTGGGCTGGCCGAAATCAGCCGAACCCGCGACCGGCACCGGCTACCGCGTCAAGTGGGAGCATTGGAGCCCGGAGGCCGTGACCGCCGCCCGCGAGGCCGGCCGCACCGTCTATGTGGACTTCACCGCCCGCTGGTGCGCCACCTGCCAGACCAACAAAGCCGCCGTTTTCTCCTCGCGCGAAGTGCTCGCGCAACTGGAAAAGCAAAATGTGCTGCTCTTGAAAGCGGACTGGACCAGCAAGGACCCGGCCATCACCGCGGAGCTGGCAAAGTGGGGTCGCTCCGCCGTGCCGTTCAATTTGATCTACACTCCAGGCAAGAATGAGCCTGTCATCCTCCCTGAGCTGCTCACCCCCGGCCGCGTGCTTGAGGGCTTGGCAAAGTGAGGAAGGGGAGCCCGACCACCGGGCGAGCTTGGCCGTGGTGGTCGCCGATTTCCATCTCGGCGACAATCGGCGTCGGTATGGAAACCGACGCCCACCTTGCGAGCCGCCCCGCAGAGATGCGGGCTCTCCAAGTTAGTACGTGAACGGCTTGCTGTTGGCGGGATCGGCGAGCATTGCCTCCCAGCGGGGATACCTGCGCAGCGGGTGAAAATCGATGTCGGAGCGCAGTCCGAACACGCTGTTGAAGGCCGCCGTCGGTATTTTCATCAACGGTTCGATCAGGTCCACGGCCTTGTCCTTCTCTCCGACCCAAGCGCAGACGATCGCCGCATTGGCATGGAGATAGGCCTGCTTCCGCACCGGATCGCCCGGTTTCAGCAACGAAAGCGTGTGGCTGATCGTCGCCATCGTGGCGTCATGGTCGCCCAGCAGGGCCTGGGTGTAGGCGAGGGAATTGAGCAGGTTGGAGTTGTCCGGATCCCCGGCCACGCGGGTCTGCAGCTTGTCGAGCAACGGACGCACGAGTGCGGTGGCGCGGTCGCGCTGGCCGAGGACCATGAGGGCCTCGGCATACTGCAGGGTCGAATCATCGTCGTTGAAATTGGTGTCCGTGCCCTGCTTGTTGCACAGGTCCACATAGGCTGCGGCGTCGCCGATGTCGTGGTAATACCAGTTGAATTTCACCGCGATGACCTTGGGGTCCGATTGCTGCGCCGGGGTCAGCCGGGCGAACAGGGCTTCCATTTCATGTCGTTCGCCGCGGGCGAGAAACGGCACATGGGCCAGGGCCGCGGCGGCATCGAAGGAATCTGGCTGGAGTTCCAGCAACTGCCGCGCGACGTCCGCCGCCTGGGCGGACTGCCGCAGGTTCAGCAGGGCATTGTAGGCGTCCCACAGGACGAGCGGATTGCGCGGGTCGAGGGCCTGGGCGCGGCGGTGATAGCCCATGGCCTCGGCCCAGAGGCGTTCCTGGTCCGCCAGCCGGCCGAAGGTGATGAGCACCTCGACATTGCCGGGGGCCAGAGCGAGCGCATGCTCCAGAAAACGGCGTGCGCCGGGCAGGTCGTTGTTCGTGATCGCGGCCAGGGCCTGCACGAGAATGACCGCCGGGTCTGCCGGGGCCAGCCGGATGGCCTGGGCGAGCGCGGTCTGTCCCTCCAGGAGCTGGTTGCGATCGCCCCCCAGGCTGCCGGACCCATAGGAGTTGAAATTAACCCGGGCGATCTCCAGCCAGGCGGGCACAAAATTCGGATCCCGCTGGATGGCAGATTGCAGCAACCGGTCGATGTCGGGCCGCGTCGCGCGCGTGACGCCGGACCAGAGTCGGATCTCGCGGGCCTTCAGGTAGTCGTTGTAGGCGTCGACGCTGGTGGTGGCGCGCCCGGCGATGATGGTTTTCTGCTGCGGGGTGATGGCGGTCTTGAGCGCGCCCGCGATCTCGGTGGCGAGTTCCGCCTGGATGGCGAAGATGTCGCTGATCTCGCGGTCGAAGGCCTTGGCCCAGACATGCTCGTCGTTGCCGGCGCGGATCAGCTGACCGGTCACCCGCACCTTGTTGCCGGCGCGGCGGACGCTGCCCTCGAGCACGTAGGTGACGCCCAGCTCCGACGCGATCTGCCGGATGGTCTTCGTGGTGTTGCGGTATTGCATGACCGAGGTGCGCGACACGACGCGCAGCTCCGGGATGAGCGCGAGGTTGGTGAGGATGTCCTCTTGGATGCCGTCGGTGAAAAAGCCGCTGTCCTTTTCCTCGCTCATGTTGCTGAACGGCAGGACGGCGAGGGATTTTTCGCTGATGACCGGGACGGCCGGTTCCGGCGCCTTGGCGGGAGCCGGCGCGACCGGGGCCGGTTCGGGTTTGGCCGCGGGCCGGAACACCACGAAGGCGCCGAGGCCCAGGACGGCGAGGCCGAGCAGGGCCGCCGCCCAGAGGGGAAAGCCGGATTTGGCGACCGGCACCGGCGCGGCCCCAAGGGTCGGGGGGGCGGATTTGACTCCCGCGGGAGATTTGCGCGGCGCCTGCAACAAACGCTTCACGTGCTCGACAAACTGCGGCGTGGGCTCGCCGCCGGGCAGCCGCGTCCATTGCGATTTTAGAAACTGCTCCGGCACGCTGGCGGTGGATTCGCTGGTGTCATCCACGACCACGGGGAAAAGAAACGGCAGGCCTTCGGCCAGCAGGTGCGTGCGCTCGACGGCCAGTTTCCATTCGAGCCGGAAGTAGCCCTCTCCGCGCTGGTCGCTCTGGCTGGAGATGACCGGCATGAACAGCGCGCACTCCTTGATCTGGCGGCGGATCTTCTGGTCCCAGACATCGCCGCCGCGCAATTCGCTCATGTCGAACCAGACCTCGACCCCGAAGGCGCGCAGGGCGTCGGCGATGCGGCGGGCCGCATCAGAATCCTCGCGGGCATAGCTGAGAAATACCGCCTTGGACAGTGGTTCGGACATGGGCTGGGTGTGGACCAGGCCACGGGCCCGGCGGCTGGCTTTCTAGGCATGCGCCCCCAGTAGGCGAGTGCATTCTCCCCCGTGGCAACCACCCAGCGGTTGAGGGAGGACCACGATACAATCAGGGGTTGAATTTCGGAATTCCCTTCACCCCGGTTTCGTTCATGCGTGGCGGCTCCATGCGCGATCCCGCCCACACCAAGTCCGTCGGCCTGCTGCTCGGCGGCGCGTTGTGCTGGAGCCTCGCCGGCGTGTTGTTCAAACACGTCGAGTGGCCCGGGCTCGCTGCGGCGGGCGGGCGGGGGCTGATCGCCGCCCTGTTCCTGCTCGCGGTCTGTTGGCGCTCGTTGCGCTTCACCTGGTCCCCGCTCCAGTTGGGCGCGGCGGCCGCCTACACCGCGTGCACCATCCTGTTCACCCTGGCCAACAAGATGACCACGGCAGCAAACGCCATTCTCCTTCAATACACCGCCCCGGTCTGGATCGCGCTGCTGGGCGCCTGGTTGCTCGGCGAACGCACCACCCGCGGTGACTGGCTCACCATCGCCGCCGTGCTGGGCGGGCTCGGCGTGTTTTTCTACGAGGGCCTGCAGGTGGGAAACGTCGCCGGTCTCATCGTCGCCCTCGCCAGCGGCCTGGGCTTTGCCGTCATGACGATCCTGATGCGCAAGCAGAAGGACACCTCCGCCCTCGAATCCATCATCCTGGGCAACGTGCTCAGTTTCCTCATCGGCGTACCCGCGTTGTGGACGGCCCCGGCGATGCCAGTCTCCGGTTGGCTGGCGCTCGGCCTGCTCGGCGTCGTGCAACTCGGGCTGGCCTACCTCTTTTACGCAAAAGCCATCAAGCACGTGACCGCCCTGGAGGCCGTCCTGATTCCCGTGATCGAACCGATTCTCAATCCCGTGTGGGTGATGCTCGACATGGGAGAACGTCCCAGCCGTCTCGCGCTCATCGGCGGTGCCATCGTGCTGGGTGCGGTCACCCTCCGCGCCCTCGCCGGCATCAGATCGCAGTCGAAAACTTGAACCGCTCAGGCGAATGGCAGACCCCTCTGGGTTTGTCCCGGAGACGATTAGCCGGAGGGGCAAGGCAAAGCTTCGCCCCTCGGCGAAACTGATTAGTGGTTACCCAAAAAAAGCCACCTTACCGCCTCACGGCTTCGGCGGCTTGAGTTGGATGAACACATTGGCGAGTGTGATGAGCCCACCGCCGGCGAGCAGCTGCCAGGTCACGATCTCGTTGGCGTAGTTGAACCCCGCCCACCGCGAGAACAGCGCGGGCAGAAACAGCGCCATCAGCGAGGCGAACACCGGCTCAAAGCAATAGATCAGCCCCGCCTCGGTCGCCGTGATCTTGGGCTGCCATTTCACCATGAGCAAAAACGCCCCGAGCGTGCAGCACACCGTCAGCAAACCCGTGAACGCGAGCCACGGCCCCGAGGTCCACGGCACCAGGCAGGCGGCGGGCGACGACGCCGTGCCGAACGCCATGGCGATGAAGATCACCGCCTCCGTCACAAACATCACGGTGGTGACCGGCAGCACCCGGTTCGCGACGCAACGCTTGTCCTCCAGGACAAAGATCTGCCACATGAAGAACACCGAACTCAGCAGCGTCTCCAGTTCGCCCCGACCGAGGTGCAGCGCGCGAAAATCAAAGCGACCGAGGATCGCCACGCCCGCCAGCACCAGAGCGGCGCACACCCAGACCACGGCCGGTGGCGCCCGGCGGACGCGCAGGGCCACGACCACGGGAATCATGATCGCATAGAATTGCGTGAGGAACGCCGAGACCGACGCCGAGGTGAACTGCAGGCCATCCACCTGGAAGAGCATCCCTAGCGCATTGGAGACGCCGAGCAGCAGGCCCTGCCGCAACTCCCCGCGCGACAGGCTGCCGAGCTGGGCGCGAGCGATCACCAGCATCACCCCGGCGGCCAGCAGGAAACGCGGCGCCACGGTCATGGCGGTGATAAACCAGTTCCCGCTGCCCGGCAGCAATTGCCCGTGGGTGAAGACCACCGCCTTGATCAACGGGAAGCTCAGGCCCCAGAACAAATTGGCGAACAGCAGCCCGAGGAGGGCTCGCTGGTGTTCGGAGCGTGGAGGGGTCATGGGTGACATCAGTTTGTCATTCTGAACGCAGCGAAGAATCCAGCGTATCCTCCCGCTAACGGACGTGATTCTGGATCCTTCGCTGCCCGCAGGATGACTCAAGGGCAGTAGGGTGCTTTTGTCACACCCCCAAAACAAAACCGCCGCGGATTGCTCCGCGGCGGTTGAAATTACGATTCAGCTTGGGCTGAAATCAGGAGACGTGCTTGCTGACCAGCTTGGTCATGTCGAACATGCTGACCTGAGCTTTGCCATTGAAGACGGCCTTGAGGGCGTCGTCGGC
>JAYUBB010000012.1:0-9047 GCA_043741015.1 Opitutaceae bacterium | reverse complement strand
GCCGGGTGGATCAGTGGTTCGAGCCGCGGCAAAGTGAGATTGTGCTCCACGCTGAGATTCAGGGCCAGGCCCTCGCTCTTGCGGTCCTCGCTCAACAGACCAAGTCCCTGCCGCCAGCGCAGCAACGGCGACGCCGGTCCGGCATGGACGCCCACGCGCACCGAACCCGAGCGCACTTTGTCGAGGGCAAAGATCGTCCGCAGCAGTTCGCTGCGGCCCGCACCGACCAGGCCCGCCAGGCCGAGCACCTCGCCTCGACGCAACTGGAGCGAGGCGGAGGCCGGTTTGAGCGGACCGGCCAGCTCGTGCACTTCCAGCACCACGTCGCCGGGCCGGCGCGAGGTATGCGTGTAGAGTTCCTCGACCTTTCGGCCGACCATCAATTGGGCGATCCGGTCGATCGTGGTGTCCGCCGTGCGGCCGGTGGCGACGCTTTGTCCGTCGCGCAGGACCGTGTAGCGATCGGACAAGGCCTGCACTTCCTCGAGAAAATGGGAAATATAGATGACCGACTGGCCCTGCGCGCGCAGACGCCGGACAAGGGCAAAAAGTTTTTCGGTGTCCGCCTGAGTCAGGCTGCTCGTCGGCTCATCGAGCACTAGCACGCGGCAGCCGAGGGCCAGTGCGCGCGCGATCTCGATGAGCTGCTGCTCGGCCACGCTCAGCAACCCGGCCGGAACCTCGAGCGGGATGTCGGGCCGGCCCAGCTGGGCGAGCGCCTCGCCGGCGATCCGGCGCGATTCAAAGTGACTGACGAAGACCGTGTTGCCCGGCTCGGCGCCGAGCACGATGTTCTCGGCCACGCTGAGGTGCGGAGCGATGGCGAGTTCCTGGTTGACCATCACGACACCCGCGCGCCGGGCCTGAAGCGGATTAACCGGCGCGTAAGTTGCGCCCGCCAGTCTCATGGTCCCGGCATCGGGTGGCAGCGCACCCGACAGGATTTTCATGAGCGTGCTCTTGCCCGCCCCGTTCTCGCCAACCAGCGCGTGCACCTCGCCGGGTGCCACGTCGAGGCTGACGCCGTCGAGCGCGACGGTCGCGCCGAAGCGCTTGCGGATGCCCGAGAGCTGGAGGATCGAATTCATGGGCACGACCAGGGCTTAAAAAATAAACCACAGAGACACGGAGTGCAGAGAGCAGAAACCCGTCGGAAGCACCCTGACTTTCTCTGTGTCCTCTGTGCCTCCGTGGCTCATTGCCGTTTTCACGATTTCCTATCCTCACTTTCCGACCACGATTTCCACCTCAGGGGTATGACGGTTGGCCTGCGTCACGAGCACGCAGCCGGTGTCGATGGCCGCCGCGACTTTTTCGCCGCGCAGGTGCTTCACGGCGGTGACGACACCGAGGTAGCCCATGCGGGTGGGGTTCTGGGCGACGAGTCCCTGAACGTCGCCCTTGTTGAGGGCCGCCAGCAGAAAAGTGGAGGTGTCGAACCCGACAAATTTCTTCTGGCCGACCAGACCGGTCTGGCGCAGCGCGAGCAGCATGCCCTGTGTGGCGGATTCGTTGGAGCAGAAGATGCCGTCGGCCTCGCGGACCTTGTCGATGAGGTTCATCGAGGCATCCTGCGCCGTGCTGGCCGTCGGGCCAGCGTAGCGGTTGTCCACGGTGATCGTGATGCCCGGATACTTCTTGATGACGGCGAGGAAGCCGGCCTCGCGCTCCATGGTGCTGGCCGAACCCTCGGCATAGCGGAGCAGGACGACCTTGCCCATGCCGCCGAGGAGACGGGCGAGTTCTTCGCCGCCAATCTCGCCGCCGCGGTGGTTGTTGGTGGCGACGAAGCTGATGAAATCCTTGCCGGCTTCGCCTTTGAGCGCGGAGTCGAAGATGACGACTGGTATATTGTGCTCGGCCGCACTCTTCACCGGCGTGCGGAGGGCAATGTCGTCAAGCGGGGCGAGCACGATGGCGCTGACGCCCGAGGAAACAAACTGCTGGACGACGGCGATCTGCTGGGCGCGGTCGTCCTCCTTGAGCGGGCCCTTCCAGAGAATCTCGACGCCGAACTCGGCGCCGGCCTGGCGGGCGCCGGCCTCGACGGATTTCCAGAAACTGTGGGTCGTGCCTTTGGGAATGACGGCGATTTTTTCACCGGCGGCAAACGCCAGCGGCGCGAAGACGAGGGACAGGAGGGGGAGGAGTTTTTTCATGGAGGTAATTCAGGAAACAGGGACAGTGGTTAAACCACAGAGAAACCGAGTGCACAGAGCAGAAAAACCAGCTTTGCCTTTCTCCGTGTTTTCTGTGTCCCCGTGGTTCATTTTGGTTTTTGAATTCTCTTAAACTGGTTCCAAGGCCACGGGGTTCGTCAGGGCGCCTATTTTTTCGATCTCGATGGTTACAGTGTCCCCGGGCTTCAGCCAGCGCGGCACGGGCTTGACCGCCATGCCGACACCCTGCGGGGTGCCGGTGAAGATGACGGTGCCGGGCACGAGCGTCGTGCTGCCGCTCAGGTATTCGATGATGGCGGGCACGTCGAAGATCATGTCGGAGGTGTTCGAGTCCTGCACCCGCACCCCGTTGAGCGTGGTCGAGATGACGAGCGCGTTCGGGTTGGGGATCTCGTCGGTCGTCACGAGCCGGGGCCCGAGCGGGGCGAAGGTGTCGAAGAACTTGCCGCGGCACCACTGGCCGCTGCCGAGCCTGATCTGGTGGTCGCGGGCCGAGACATCGTTGGCGCAGGTGTAGCCGAGGACATGGCTCAGCGCGTTGGCGAGAGAGACGTTCTTGCAAGCCCGGCCGATGACGACGGCCAGCTCGCATTCGTAGTCCACCTCGTCGCTGCGCAGGTGCTGCGGGATGTGGATCGGGTCGCCGGGGTGCTGGAGGGCATTGATGCCCTTGACGAAGAGGATCGGCCGCTCAGGGATCTTCGCGTTGGTCTCGGCGGCGTGCTGCCGGTAGTTCAGGCCGATACAGAGGATCTGGGTCGGCACAATCGGGGCGAGGAGCTTGGCGACATGCGCCCGGTCGCTGGTCACGTGATGCGGCCCGAAGACATCGCCATCGATGCGGAAGGCGGAACCGTCGGATTGTTCGCTGCCGTAGTGGATCAAGCCGGTGCGGTCGAGGTAGCGGATGATTTTCATTTCGGGGAAAGGATTTTTTGCCAGACCGCGCCGTGCGGATAGGTGTGCGCGGCTAGCGAGGCGGGTTTCATGGTGATGCTGGTGCCGGGGGTGAACGGGGCCTGATAGCGTCCCCCTTTCACGACACAGGGGTCAAGGAAGTGTTCGTGCAGGTGGTCGACGAACTCGGTGGTGCGCCGCTCCAGCGAGCCACTGACACAGATGTAGTCGAAGATGGATTCGTGCTGCACGTATTCGCAGAGCCCGACGCCGCCCGCGTGCGGGCAGACGGGAATCCCGAACTTGGCGGCGAGGAGCAGGACGGCCACGACCTCGTTGACGCCGCCGAGCCGGCACGAGTCGATCTGGCAGAACGAAATCGCCCGGGCCTGGAGGAGTTGCTTGAACATGACGCGATTGTGGCAGTGTTCGCCCGTGGCGACGCCGATGCCCAGCGGCTCGAGCGCGCGGGCGATGGCGGCGTGACCAAGGATGTCGTCAGGCGAGGTCGGCTCCTCGATCCAGAGCGGGCGCGACGGCGCAAGCGCCTTGGTCCACTCGATGGCCTGGCCGACATCCCAGCGCTGGTTGGCATCGACCATGAGGGTGCGCTTCGGACCGATCTCTTCGCGGACAATGGCGGCGCGGCGGATGTCGTCGGCGCGATCCGCGCCGACCTTGATCTTGAAGTGGGTGAACCCGTCAGCGAGCGCCTCGCGGCAGAGCCGGCGGATTTTCTCGTCAGAGTAACCGAGCCAGCCGGCAGAGGTGGTGTAGGCCGGGTAGCCATCGCGGCGCATCTCGGCCTCGCGGGCAGCGCGGGTGAGCGCGAGCTTCTCCAACATCGCCTGCGCCTCAGCCGGCGTCAGCGCGTCGGTGAGGTAGCGCCAGTCCACCAGCTCGACGATCTGGGCGGGTGTGAGGTCGGAAAGCAGTTTCCACAGCGGCTTGCCCTCGAGTTTGGCCCAGAGGTCCCAGAGTGCGTTGACCACCGCCGCGGTGGCGAGGTGGATGACGCCCTTCTCCGGGCCGATCCAGCGGAGCTGCGAGTCGCCCGTGAGATGCTTCCAGAACGCGCCCGGGGCCGACGTGAACGCCGCGACGGACTGGCCGACAACGAGTGGGCGCAGGGCCTCGATCGCGACCGCGATGATGTCGTTGCCCCGGCCGATGGTGAACGTGAGACCGTGACCCTCGACGCCGTCGCTGCGGTCCGTCGTGAGCACGACGTAGGCGGCGGAGTAATCCGGGTCGGGATTCATCGCGTCCGAACCGTCGAGCGAGAGGGAGGTCGGAAAGCGCACGTCGAGGACGCGCAAGCCGGTGATTTTGCCAGAGTGGAACAAGGGTGAAGAAAATACCGTGAACCACTAATACACACTAATGGTCTGATAAATTAGTGCGGTCTTAGTGTAGATTAGTGATTTATCGGTTTGAGCTGGTTCATTTCCCGGCGGACCAGCCGCCGTCGATCATGAGGTTGGAACCGGTGACCATGGCCGATTCATCGGCGGCCAGGTAGAGGGCGGCGGCGGCAATCTCCTCGGACCGGGCCATGCGGCCATTGAGCTGGGTGGAGGCCATGTCGCGGTAGGCCTTCTCCGGGTCGGGATACTCGGCGATCCGCGACTTCACAAACGGCGTCTCAACCCGGCCGGGGCAGATGGTGTTGAAGCGGACACCGGTGTGCGAGTGGTCGAGCGCCAGCGCCTTGGTCAGGCCGACGACCGCATGCTTGGTGATGGTGTAGGCCAGCCGGTCGCGCACGGCCACCACGCCGCCGATGGAAGCGAGGTTGATGACGCTGCCGCTTTTGCGTTCGAGCATGGCGGGAACGAAGGCCTTGCAGAAATTGAAAGGGCCACGGACGTTCACGGCGTGAAGCCGGTCGAGATCGGCCGCCGCCGTCCCGAGCAGGCTGCCCACGTGGCCAATGCCGGCGTTGTTGACGAGAATATCGAGCGGGGGCAAACGGCCGGCCAGCGCCAGCACCGCGGCGGGATCACTGACGTCCAGTTCCGCGAAATCGGCCTGCCCGCCGCTGGCGCGGATGCCATCCACCGCCGAACGCCCGGCCAGGACATCACGTTCGACGATCCACACCAAGGCCCCCTGCCGGGCAAAAAGCCGGGCAATGGCCTGCCCGATGCCGGAACCGGCACCGGTGACGAGGGCGATTTTATGCACGAGGGAGAACATGGGTTCAGGGTAGCCGGTAGGCCCGGCGGGCGTTGCCGGCAAAGATGGCGTTCTGTCCGTCCGGCGACACATGCGAAACCAACTGCCGCGCGGTGTCGAGCCAGCGTGGATAGGTTCCGGCGAGCCTGGCCACCGGCCAGTCGCCGCCAAAGAGCACGCGGGAGGGATCGAAGGTCGCCAGCACATGGTCAACGTAGGGCCGCAGCTGGTCGCTCGTCCAGACCGCGTGATCCGCCTCCGTGATCAGGCCGGAGAGCTTGCAAGCAACGTTGGGCAGCGCCGCCAGCGCCCGGATGTGCTCGCGCCATGGGTCGAGCAGGCCGGCCTTGATGCCGGGCTTGCCGAAGTGGTCGAGAATGAAACGTGTGTCGGGACAGCGACCTACCAGCTCGATGACCGCGGGGAGCTGGTGGTGGAAACAACACAGGTCGAAGCTCAGGCCGACGGCCCCGAGCTGCCGCACGCCGGCGACAAACTCGGACGAGCTGCAATAATGCGGATCTTTTTCATCCTGAATCAAGTGACGGACACCGCGGACCAGCGAGTGACGCTTCAGCTCGGCAATCGCAGCCGTGGTTGCGGGACCGGCGTTCATCACCGCCTTGGCCACGATCCCGGTGATGCGCGGCTCACGGACGGCGAGTTGCTCGATCCATTTCACCTCATCGAGCCAGGGCGCGCCGCATTCGACGAAGACGATCTGGGCCGGCAAGTTCGGCGCAGCCTCCTGCCGCAGTTCCTCTGGGGTGTGTCGCCCGGCAATCGCCGGCACCTCGACCAGCCACGGATAGGACAGCACCTGCCGGTCCCAGAAATGCACGTGCGAGTCGATATAGGTGAAGCTCATGGGCTCGCCTGAAAATTAGCCACCAACCGTTGGGGCAGTGTGGGAGGGGCTTTATGCCCCGACAGTTTGGGTGCGGCCGATTTTTTGTCGGGGCATAAAGCCCCTCCCGGATTATTTTGAAACACGCTCATGGCTCAGTCGTGGTGGAAGACTTCCTCCAGGCGGGACCACCATTCGCCGGGGGCGCGGTCCGGATAGGGATCCTGCATCGGCTCCATCACGGCCCACCAGCGCTGGGTGGCCGGGTCCGCCGCCATCACCTTCATGTCGGCGGCGAAGTCGTCGCCCCAGTACTCGAAATACAAGTAGAGCACGAAATCCCGGTGATAGATGGAGTAGTTACGGATGGAGCAGCGCGAGATCGTCGCGAGCACCTCGGGCCAGACGGCGGCATGGGCTTTCTTGTATTCCTCGAACTGCTCGGGGCGCACGCGCAGCGTCATGCCGTAGCGAACGGGTTTTTTGTCGGGGGAGCTCATTTTGGGAAAGGCGGAGGGGAAATCTTGAAACGGGCTTACTTCCGCGGCGTGTCATCCTGAGTGAAACGAAGGATCCAGTGACACATGCGCATTCTTATGGATTCTTCGCTTCGCTCAGAATGACAGATAGCGGAAGTCATGGGTGGTTCGGAAATTCCCAGTTTCCTGGTTTCACTTTTTTAGTTTTCAAGGTTTCCTCCCTCAGCTCGATGCCTTGGTGGTGCAGGCGCGATCGAGGTGCACGTAGCCGCCGTCGACGTAGAGGATCTGGCCCGTGGTGTGCGAGGAACGCGGCGACGCGGCGAAGACCACCGTGTTCGCGATCTCCTCGGCGGTCGTCATGCGCTGCCCGAGCGGGATGGTCCGGTTGATCTCCGCCAGCGACGTGGCCGGGTCGGGCCGGGTCGAGATCCAGCGGTCGTACTGGGGTGTCATCACCTCGGCCGGCAGCACGCAGTTGACGCGGATGCCGTGCTTGGCGAGGTCGAGGGCCCACTCGCGGGTCAGGCCGTTCATGGCACCTTTCGCGGCGACGTAGCCGCTGGTGCCGCCCTGCCCCGTCACGGAACACTTGGAACCGATGTTGATGATCGTGCCCTTCGTCGCAATCAGCGCATCGAGCGCGGCTGCCACGAGTACGAAGCACTGGACAATGTTCTTCTCGAGCGAGGCCCGGAAATCGGCGACGGGGCTGCGCAGGCCCACGCCGTCGTTGACGCCGGCGTTGTTCACCACGCAGTCGATGCGGCCGTGTTTCTTCAGCACAGCGGCGACGACGGCGCGAATTGAAGTCTCGTCTGTCATTTCGCAGGCGAAGCTGTCGGCGCGCCGGCCCTGGGCCTTCAGTTCGGCGATGAGGGCGGCGGCCTCGGCGGGATTGCGGCCCAGAATGCAGGGGATGGCGGCCTCGGCGGCGAAGCCCCGGGTGATGGCTTCGCCGATGCCCTTGGCCCCGCCGGTGACGAGGATGATCTTGTTCTCCAGTTCGAGGTTCATGGTGGGGTGCGGGATGGCCCGGGCTGCCGGGCGGAATTCTAGGTTGGCTAAACTAGGCGAATATTCCACTCCTCGTCGATGGAGATACACGGTAATGTCAGGGAATTTCCACCCACCCCGGTCTGTCCGAACTCCCCGTCCGTGACTAAAACCCGTTGAAATACATTTTCTCACGCAGAGCCGCCAAGAACGCCAAGTAATACCCAGCCCATTGCATCCCCCTCTCTTCTTCGCGCCTCTGCGTCTTTGCGTCAAACCCTCTGTCCTCTGACTTCCCCTCATGCTCTCCATCGTCCTCGAGAAACCCGGCCAGTTTGCCGCCACCGACCGCCCCGAGCCCGCCGCCGTTCCCGGCACCGTCCTCGTGCGCGTGCACCGCATCGGCGTCTGCGGCACTGACCTGCACGCCTTCGCCGGCAAGCAACCGTTTTTCACCTACCCGCGCGTGCTCGGCCACGAGCTCGGTGTCGAGGTCATCGACCCGGGCGACGAGCCCTACGGCCTGAAGGCCGGCGACCGCTGCTCCGTCGAGCCGTACCTGAACTGCGGCCACTGCATCGCCTGCCGCCGCGGCAAGCCCAACTGCTGCACCACGCTCCAGGTCCTCGGCGTCCACCTTGACGGCGGCATGACGCCCCGGCTCCGCATACCTGCCCGCAAGCTGCACCAGTCGGCCAAGCTCGACTACGAGCAGCTCGCGCTGGTCGAGACGCTCGGCATCGGCGCGCACGCCGTCGAGCGGGCCCAGCTTGCGAAGGACGACTTCGTCCTCGTGATCGGCGCCGGTCCGATCGGGCTCAGCGTCATCCAGTTTGCCAAGGTCTCGGGCGCCACGCTCGCCGTCATGGACGTGAGTGACACGCGCCTCGAGTTCTGCCGGAAGCAGCTCGGTGTGACCCACACGCTCAAGCCCGGCGCGACAACCGTCGAGGAGCTGAAGAAGATCGGCGCCGGCGACCTGCCGACCTGCGTGATCGACGCCACGGGCAACCCTGGCTCGATGATGGGCTCGTTCGACCTGCCCGCGCACGGCGGACGCATCGTGTTCGTCGGCCTGTTCCAAGGCGACGTCACGTTCAACGATCCCAACTTCCACCGCCGCGAGCTGACGGTGATGGGCAGCCGCAACGCGACACCCGCCACGTTCCGCGAGGTCATCCGCCTCGTCGAGGAAGGCAAGGTGGACACGCGCCCGTGGATCACGCACCGGTTCAAGCTAGCCGACACGCCCGCCTTTTTCCCGAAGGACATCGCCGGCAACCCGGCCGTGCTGAAGGCAATGATCGAAGTGACGTAGCGACCGGAAGGGTTGGCCACAAGAAACGCAAAAGGAGCCACGGACCAAGTAGTTTAAACCCCAACGATGCAGTGGAAGGCGGGTTTAGTGAGCAAACACAGGGCGGTTTTCGACTGCATTGCAGTTGGGGAAGGGACTGAGGATCTTTGCCC
>JAYUBB010000011.1:0-2756 GCA_043741015.1 Opitutaceae bacterium | reverse complement strand
CGCTCCCCGCTCATGAACGAGGGCGAGCTGCAGCAGTGTTATATCACACTGGGGGTGCAAGAGAGCATCACGCTGGAGGAGCTGGAACGGACTTTCATGAGGCGGAATTTCGCTCTGATCAAAGGGAAGGGCGGCGCGGCCGACGAAGCCAACCCGCAGCTGGACGCGCAGCGGCAGCAACTGCGCTCGGCGTATGACCGTCTGGCCGGACACCTGCGCGAACTGCAGCGGCAGGCCGGGGCGGCGAATCCGCGCCCAAAGCCCCACCTGGCCCCGTTTCATGCGCCCCTGCCGCCGGTTCCGACGCGTCTGCTCACCCCACCGGTCGTGCCCCCGCGCAATCCGGCCGACGATGAGTTTACCCTGTTCCGTTTTGATAACTGGAAGGTGAACACCTTCGTGCCGCCGCTGCTGCTGGGCTTCGTATGGCTGGTGAACCTCTCGCCGCTGAAGTTCCTGCTGACCGGCTTTCACGTGTGGATGCACGAGTTTGGGCACGCCACGGCGGCGTGGTTGTGCGGATTCCGGGCGACGCCGCTGCCCTTCGGCTGGACGCCGGTGGAGCCGGTCTATTCCCATTTCGTTTATGGGGGGCTGCTGCTGATGTTCGGCATCCTGTTCGGCGCGGGCTGGCTGGAGCGCAAGGTGTGGGCGATGGTGGCGGCGGTGGTGCTGGCCGGCCTCCAGTTCTACATGACATGGCGGATGCCGGAGCACCGGCAGGAGTTCTGGTGGAGCGCGTTTGGCGGCGTGGGCGGGGAGTTCTACCTGAGCACGCTGTTCATGATGTTTTTCTGGGTGCAACTGCCGGAGAAATTCAAGTGGGGTGCGTGCCGCTACGTGTTTTTCTGCATCGGGGCGACGGCGTTCCTGAACATCTGGCTGCGCTGGGGCGACGTCTACCGCGGGCTGGAGGAGATTCCCTTTGGTTCAATGATCAACGGCGAGGGCGACCAGGGCGGCGACATGAACAAACTCATGGACGGCTACGGCTGGAAGAAATTCGCCATCCGCCGCAACTATTACGTGCTGGGGCAGGGCTGCTGGGTTGCCCTCGGATTCATGTGGGCGGTGTTCGCGCTGCGACTGAACCGCGTGGCCGACTGGCTGACGGGGAAATTTGCGAAGAATCCAGAATGATGACCGTTGCGATCATGCCGCTGGATCCTTCGCTGCGCTCAGGATGACAACCACAAGGGGGGATTTGGAAATCCCGCCCTACAAAAAACCGGCTTAGCCGGTCACGGCAGTTCCATCAGGCGGATGCGGCGGTATTCCATCTGGCCCCGGTCGCCTTCAAGACCGATGGGGCCGGTCTCGGGCAGCTTCATCGTCTCCTCGAGCACCTCGCCGTTGCAGGTGGCGCGGGCGACATTGTCCTTCACCGTGATCTCAATGTCGTTCCAGGCACCGGCCTTGTAATTCTGCAGTTTGGTGTAGGGGCCGGCGAGAAGGTAGTCGCGGCACTGGAGCTGCGGGCCGCGTACGTAGATGCCGCTGTCGGTGTTGGGTGTGGCGCGGAATTGCAGGCGGAGGACGAAGTTCCTCGGAAACTCCTGCGTGGTCCAGAGCTGCTGGATACGGCGGCCCTCCATGGGCGTGGTCACGATGAGCCGGCCGTTTTTGGCCATGAAGCGGCCGTCGGGGCTGGCGGCGAGGCCGTTGAAACTGACGGCGGTTTTCACGACCGGCCAGCTGGCCGCGCCGGGATCGGAGGCCTGCCAGTGCTTGGCGGACTCGATGTCGGCCGCGGTGGTCGGGCGATAGCCCCAGCCGGTCAGGTCGCGACCGTTGAAGAGGCTCACGAAGTCATTCTCGATCGTGAATTCGTCGCGTTCCGTGTCGAGGAAGCCAAGCGTCGCGAGCACGGGGCGAATCGCGCCGGCCCATTTCACATAGGCGGCGTTGCCCGGGTGCAACAGGTCGGGGAATTCCTCGGGTTTGGCGTCGTTGGTGGGACTGGCGAAGAGCTTCCACGTTTCAACGAGCGTGACCTGGGGCTGGTCGGCGGTGGCCTCGCGGATCAGCTGGTTAAGGCGGCGGATGAAGTAGGCGGGGCGTTTCTTCTCGACCGAACTCGGGAAGACCTCGCAGACAATGACCGGCATAGCGGGGTTGTGCTGCTTCAGCCCGTCGAGAATGAGGCGGAGATTGGTGGCGATGGTCCAGGGCTGGGCTTGCTCCTCGAGGTCGTTGGTGCCGATGAGCAGCACGACCGCGCGCGGATTGAGCGCCAGCACATCCTCCTTGAGGCGGATAAGCACGCCGCGGGTGGTGTCGCCGCTGATGCCGCGGTTGGCGGTCTTCAATTCGGGAAACAAGCCGTCAAAATCATCATGCCAGCCCTGGGTGATGGAATCACCCAGAAAAACAATCGCCTGCTGGTCCTGCTCCACGCGGCCGGCCCAGACGGTGCGGCGCTCGCGCCAGAGTTTCTTGAACCAATCGTAGCGACGGATCGGCCCGGCGCCGGGCAGGCCGTCATCGGTGGCGGGGAGCTCAAAGTGCCCAGTGGACGGGGGAGCGACAGGGGCAGGGCTGGGCGGAGTGACGCAGCCGGCGAGCAGCAGCGTTGCGAGGACGAGGGGGGTAAGAAGGCGCATGGGGTAAGCCTAACGGGTAGACGGTTTTTTCCGGAACGCAAAGCGATGGTAGAGGATTTCGCGCTGCCGAAAGCCCTCATACATCTGGCCGCCGACCAGCCCGGCGAATTCGCCGAAGAGATGCCGGAACGCCGGTGGGATGTATTCAGCGAT
>JAYUBB010000010.1:0-9107 GCA_043741015.1 Opitutaceae bacterium | reverse complement strand
CGCGGTTCATGTGCGTGCCGATGAACTCGTGATACTCGATCCGGCCGCGGTCGCCGTTGAAGGTCACGCGCATGCCCTCGCGGGGCGAGAAGCAGACGAGCGAGTAGGTGAGCAGCTCGCCGGTACGGTAGCGGACGTTGAGCGACATCTGGTCGTGGATGTCGATGCCGTCGCGAAAAACGTTCTGGTCGCGGAGATAGCCGGAGTCGGCCTCGCCGGCACGGTAGATTTTCCGGAAGGGCTCGCTCTCGTCGAGGTCGAGGTAGAACGGATCGGCTTTCGCCTCGGGATGGCCGGTGTAGCGCGGGTATTTGGTGAGCGCGCCGTCGCCGCGGGCCTCGGCGTTCTGCCGGCCGTAGAAGACGAGATCGCCGTAGGCGAAGACCTGCGACGGGATGGCGTCGAGCCACCAGTTGACGAGATCGAAGTGATGCGTGCTCTTGTGGACGAGCAGCGTGCCGGAGTCGGCGGCGTGCGAGTGCCAGCGGCGGAAGTAGTCGGCGCCGTGGTTGGTATCGAGGAGATACTCGAGGTTGACCGAGCGAACCTTCCCGATGGTGCCGGTGGCGATGAGCTCCTTCACTTTCGTGCGGAAAGGGGCCCAGCGGTAATTGAAGGCCACGCGGACCCGGCGGCCGGTGGTGCGCTGCGCTTCGAGGATCGCGCGGCATTTGGCCGCGTCGATCGTCAGCGGCTTTTCCGTGATGACATCGCAGCCGGCGTGCAGGGCGCGGACGATGTAGTCGTGGTGCGTCGAATCGATGGAGCAGACGAAGACGGTGTCGGGCTTTTCCTTCCACAGCATCTCGTCGAACTGCGCGGCGGGGTAGGCGGGGACGGGGTGGTAGCCCCACTCGCCGGCGAGCATCCCGTTGTAGTAGGCCATGCGGGCCGGGCTAAGGTCGCAGAGTGCGGCCAGCTCGTTGGTGTCACGGTAGGTCGTGACGAGCGGCTCGATGAAACTGATGGCGCGGCCACCGGTGCCGACAAAGGCAAAACGCTTTTTGCTCATGGGGTAAAGGTAAGCAGGCAGAATCTTCCCGCCGCGGTCAACCGGGCAATCAGCCTTGGGATCGGACGGTGGGAAGTCAGGGCAGCGAAAACTTCCGCAGCGGCGTGAGGGTCACGGGCCCGAGCAGGCCGGAGGGAGTGAGGGGCCACGCCGAGGCGTCGAAGGGCATGTAATTGATGTCCACGAAATTGATTTCGCGCATGATCTTCCAGTCCACCTTGCGACGGTCGAGGTCGCGGATGCGGTTGGCCGCGAGGTTGGTGACATCGAGTTCGAGGACGTTGCGGCCGGGTTTCAGGTGCGCGCCGACGCGCAGGCGGAACGGCAGACTCCAGGCGGTGGCGATGTCGGTGCCGTTGAGGCGGACCCGGGCGCTCTCGCGGACGTCGCCGAGATCGAGGAGCCAGTCATCCGCCGCGGTGGCGGGCAGATCGAATTCCAGCCTGTAGCGGGCCGTGCCGCCGAAGCGTTGGGCGGCTTCGCCACCGAGCTCGGTCCAGGATTTCAATTCGGTGGACCGCAGCGCCGGCGGCAGATCCGGGCCGCCCGTGAGGAAGTTGATCTGCCATTCGCCGGTGAGCGGCACGGCCGGGCCGGCGGGCGCGGTGTAAGACCAGTTCGCGATGCGCTTGGCCGGGAGAATGACGCCGGCATCGGTGTGGAGGAGGACCGACTCACCCGGGGCCAGCTGCAGGTAGAGCTGGGTCTCTTCACCTTGAGGGTGGCGCACCGCACCCAGCCCGGCGCGATTGGTCAGCGGATCGCGAAGGGTGACCGAATGGGCCTGCGTGCCGAGCGTGACCCAGCCGTCGAAGGGTTGCGCCGTGAGGTTGGTGATGAAGTATTCGCGGTTGATTTCGTCAGCCGAGATCCGGCGGACGTAACCCAGGCCGGTGGCGGCGAGCGGTTCGCGGATGGCACCTAGTTGGGCGAGCGTCCCGGCAAGATTGCCAACGCGACTGCCGCTGCGGGCGAGGTCTTCACGGAGCGAGTGGAACTGCACGCGGCGTTCCTCCAGTTTGCCCAGTCCGGGCACATCCTCCGGAGCAGTCTCGTAGATCACGGGCACGCCGAGTTTCTGGAGCGTAAGCAGCTTCGACATGGTTTCCACCGGCATGAAGTGCGTGGTCGGGACCACGATGGCGCGGTACCGGGTGCCACCCGATGTGTAGACTTCACCGCCATGGACACTCGTGTGCTGTAGCTGGTCGTCCGAAATGTAGTCGATGCTGTAGCCGGCCTTGAGCAGATCGTTGGCGTTGCGCTCGAAGGCGGAGCCGGTGAGCCATTTCCGGTCATGCACGCCGTATTGCTTCATGAGCCCGTCGGGATCGGCAATCACATCGGCGAACGGCCAGTAGAGGAGCACGTCGTTGTCGGGCCGGCCGGACTGCAGCACGGACTGCACGCGGCCGACGTAGGTGTTGAGCGCGGCAAAGTCGCCCCACCAGGTGTTGTTGGGGTTGAATTGCGTGGAAGCGTAGAAGAGCCAGCCGGGCCACGGAGCATCCTGCGGCGAGAAGACGGTGCCGTGGTAAAAGAGGTGATTGATGCCCGCGGTGAACAGGCGGTCGATCTCGGGCTTGGTGAAAGAAAGTGCGACCTGCCAGTGCTCGCGCAGCCAGGTGCAGGTCTCACTGGAGGCGAGCGGGCGGCCCATCACGTGCGCGGCGGACGACGCCAGGCGGAGGACGAGCGGGTCCGGCAGATCGCGGTTCGAGGTCCAGTCGTGGCGCAGGCCGGGGACGGGGAAGGGCGTCGAGCCGAAGGTTTCTGTCTCGGGGATGTCGACGGCGCCGTAGAGGTCGAGCAGGTTGGCCGGGGCGCCGTGCGACTGGTTGCGCACGAGGAACCCATGGTCGTGCGACCAGCGGATCCACGCCTGCAGGTAATCGAGATGGAGTTTCGCCAGGGTGGCGCGGTAGTCGCCCTTCAGGCGGGCGAGTTGCGCGGATTCGAGAGGTTTTTGCCCCATGAGCTCGGCGGCGTGCTCCTGCAGGTCGTAGCCGTGCAGCGCCGCAAAGGCGTTGTTTAGCTCGGGCGTCCAGGAAGATTCATAGTATTCGAACGAGTCATGGAACTGCGCACGCACGAGCCCGGCGGGAAAATGCGCGAAGGCCGCGGTGAACGGCGCGAGGTAGCGGCCGAGGGCGTCCGGGGAATAGGGATCGACGACGAGGCCCTCGGCGCCGGGGGCCGCGCGCTTGACCTTCATCTTCGTGGGCGTACCCGCGAGCGTGCCGTCGGACAGCACGAGTTTCTGCGAGCCGTCTTCGGGCGCGACCCAGGGTCCGCCGAAGGGCCAGCCGGTGCCGGTGGCCATGTCGACGCCGAGGCCGAGGCGCCGCGCCTCGCGCCCGGTGTAGGCCAGCATTTCCATCCAGTGGGGCGACAGGAACGCGATGTTGCGGTCCTCGTAGCCGCGCACGCCGTAGATCGGGGTGATCTCGACCCCGCCCAGGCCCGCGGCGGCGAATTGCTCGAGCTGGCGCGTGATGCTGGCTTCGTCAACCGCGCTGCCGGGCCACCACCAGCGCGTCCAGGGCTTCGTGGTGTCGGGGCGGGGGACGGTGGTGGGGGCCGGCACCGGGGTTTCGGCGGCGCGGGCGGAAACAAAAAATGTGCACAGGCAGAGCAGGACTAAAGCCGCGGGGTAGGGTCGCATGTTGAGAGGGGTGGGGAACTTCTGTATCCTCGCCGGGAGGTCAGATCAAGCGAGCCGGCGCGCTATCTGCTCGGACTGTCAAGACGGCGGGGACAATGACGCCCCCGGCCACCGGGCTAGTTTGGCCCACTCCGTAACCCCGATACCCCAGCCGGGAGCAAACCAGACCGACTTGTCCGCGTCCGGTTCATCTCCTCGTCCGATTGTCCGCCACATTTCCCCGTCCCATGATCGTCCCCTCCTCACCCGTCCGCATTGCCATCATCGGCGTGTCCGGCTATGGCAGCATCCATCTGCAACTGGCACGGGAGAGCCGGGATCGGGGTGAGATCAAGATCACGGCCGCGGCGATCATCAACCCGCAGGAGGAGGCCGCCACCATCGCCGAACTGCGCGGTCAAGGGGCGGAGGTTTTCACGGACTACGCGGAGATGTTCCGCCGACATGCGGGCCGGATCGACCTATGTCTGATTCCCACCGGCATCCACTGGCACGCCCGCATGACCATCGCCGCGCTGGAAGCCGGGGCGAACGTGCTGGTGGAAAAACCCCTGGCTGCCTCGGTGGCCGAGGTGGAGGAGATCCGCCGGGTGGAGCAGCGCACCGGGAAGTTTGTGGCCGTGGGTTTCCAGGATTTCTACGAGCCCGGCACGATCTGGCTGAAGGACGAGCTGCAGCGCGGCGTGATCGGCGATGTCTGGTCCGTGCGTTTCCTGGGCATCTGGCCGCGGCCGCGGGGCTATTTCACGCGTAACAACTGGGCCGGCCGCCTGAAGGTGGACGGAGTTCCGGTCATGGATTCCCCGTTGAACAACGCCTTCGCGCATTTTGTGATGCTCAGCCTGTTCCTGGTCGGGGCCGAGACCTCCGCGGACACCCCGATCCTGGAGGGCGTCGAACTGTTGCGGGCGCACGCCATCGAGAGTTTTGATACCGCCGTCGTCCGTTCGCTCACCGCCCGCGGAGTGAAGCTGTGGTTCGGCGCGAGTCACGCCTGCCATGAGACGGTCGAACCCGAGATCGTGATCACCGGCCGCCACGGGCAGGCCTGCTGGCGCTACGAGTCCGAGGCCTGGTGGCGCACGACCGGGGGCGTCACCACCCGCCACACGCTGTTGGACATCACGGGTGCCCGACGCGCCATGTTCCGCACGGCGCTGCAGCGGTTGCGCGATCCCACCACCCCGATTTGCACCAGCGAACTGGCCGGCCATCATACGGCCTTGATCGAGGCGATCCACCGCCAGGCTCGGGTAGAGATCGTGCCGCCGGAGAAAATCGCCTGGTCGGGCACGAATGGCGAGGCCTCGCAGGTGCCCGAGATCGTGGGCATGGTCGAGGCGCTGCGCCGTTCGTATGCGGCGGAGCAATCGCTGGCGGCGAGCGGTTTCAGTCTCGCCGCGTCGTCCAGCGGGAGTTGAATCGCCGCGCCGCACCCCACCCGGGGCGCACTCCTTTCATGCGCAACGAAACGTCCGCGCCCCTGCTGGTCCTTGAGGGCATCAAAAAAAACTACGGGGCGGTGCACGCGCTGCAGGGCGTGGATTTCGAACTGCGAGCCGGCGAGGTGCACGCACTGTTGGGCGAAAACGGCGCGGGCAAATCGACGTTGATCAACATCATCACCGGGGCCCGGCAGCCCGAGGCCGGCACGATGAGGCTCGCGGGCCGTTCGCCCGGAGCGCTGACTCCGGCCACCGCCCGGGCGCTCGGCATTGCGTGCGTGCACCAGCAACCGGCGCTTTTTGCCGAACTGAGCGTGGCGGAAAACATCGGGTTGCGGCTGGAGGGCGGCGGGTCGTGGCGGCGGGTTGACTGGCGCGGGCGCGCGGCGCGGGCGGCGGAGTTGCTGCGGCGGGTCGGAGCGGAATTTCCCGCGAGCCGGACCGTGCGGGAACTTTCCATGCCCGAGCAGCAGCTGGTGGAAATCGCCTGCGTTATCGGTGCGGGTGCGCGGATCGTCCTTATGGACGAGCCGACGGCGTCGCTCACGCGGCGCGAGCAGGAAAAACTCTACGAGATCGTGCGCGGCCTGCGGGCCGCCGGTACTGGCGTCATTTATATTTCCCACCGGCTGGAGGAAATCAGGGCGCTGGCCGACCGGGTCACGGTGTTGCGGGATGGCGTGAGCATGGGGACTCGCGCAGTGGGCGAGGTCACCGAGCCGGAATTGATCAGGCTGATGGTTGGGCGGGAAGTTGCCCTGACGGAGCGGGCCGCCGCCGCGCCCGGAGCGGTACGGCTGGCGGTGAAGGGAATTGGCTGCGTTGCCGGCGGCGTGAGCAATGCGTCCTTTGCGATAAGTGCCGGGGAAATTTTCGGACTCGCGGGCCTGGTCGGGGCTGGGCGCACCGAGTTGGCGCGAACCCTGTTCGGGCTGACGCCAGCCGACCAAGGGGGCTTGGAAATTGATGGTCACGACATCCGGATCGATTCGCCCGGCGAGGCGATCGCGGCCGGGGTGGCCTATGTGCCCGAAGACCGGCGGCGGCATGGCGTCATCCTGGAGATGCCCCTTGCGCAGAACATGACGATGGCGGTGCACGGGCGTCTGTTTCCCGGTGGCTGGTTGAGGGCCGGACCGGAACGGGCGCTGGCGGCGGAATTTATCCGTGAACTCGACATCAAGGCGGCCGGACCGGACGCGCCCGGCGTGAGCCTGAGCGGCGGCAACCAACAAAAAGTGGCGCTGGCCCGCTGGCTGGCGACGAAGCCGCGGGTGCTCATCCTCGACGAGCCGACGCAGGGCGTCGATGTCGGGGCGAAGGGCGAGATTCATCGCATTATCCGGCGGCTGGCTGCCGACGGGCTGGCGGTGCTGCTGATTTCCAGCGATCTGCCCGAGGTGCTGGCGTTGAGCGACCGTGTTGGCGTGATGCGGGGCGGCCGGCTGGTCGAGGTCCTGCCGGGCGGCACCGACGCTTCCGTCGTGATGGCGGTGGCGCTGGGCCAGACGGGGAGGGCAGGGGCATGAGGAAAAGCACCCGCGAACTTTCGGTCGCCGCCGTGCTGGCCCTGCTGTTGGTCGCGATGGCCGTGCTGGCGCCGGCGTTTTTCCAACCACAACCCCTGCGCTCGCTGCTGGTGCGCGAGATGCCCGCGCTGGTGGTGGCCTGCGGCATGGCCTTTGTGATCATTGCGCGGGAGATTGATATTTCCGTCGGTTCGCAGTTCTCCGTGTGCAGCGTGGTCGCCGGGCTGCTGGCGGTGCGTGGCTGGCCGCTGCCGCTGGTGCTGCTGGCTTCGATGGGCCTCGGCGGTCTGATGGGTCTGGGCAACGGTGCGCTCGTCGCGCTCGGCCGGCTGCCCTCCATCGTGGTGACCCTGGCCACGATGGTAATCCTGCGCCAAGGGCTCAACCTCGTGCGTCAGGGCGAATTTGTTAATCTCCCGGAGGGGATCCAATGGTTTGGCTCAAGCCAGACAACGGGCCAGCTGTTGGTGCTGGCGGGTGCGGCGGTGGTGCTCGGCGGGCTGGCGTGGGCCTCGCGCCACCTCGCCGCCGGGCGGTTTGTCTATGCCGTGGGCAGCGACGCGGGCGCGGCCCGGCTGGCGGGAATAAATCCGAGGCGCATTACCCTCGGGGTGTTTGGGTTGATGGGCCTGCTGACCGGGCTGGCGGCAATGTTGAATCTCGTGCAGTCGCCGCAGGTGCAGCCGCTGGTCGGCAGCGGGCTGGAGTTGAAGGTGATCGCGGCGGCGGTCGTGGGCGGGGTCGCGATCTCGGGCGGACGCGGCAGCCTGTGGGGCGTGCTCGCGGGTCTGCTGCTGCTCGCCACGATTTCGCCGGCGCTCACGCACCTGCATATCGAGGCCTACTGGGAAAAGGCGATCCAGGGCGGCATCATTCTGCTGGCGGCCGCGTTGGATGGCCTCGGCCGGAAAGAAGGAAAGACATGAGCAGCACCGGAACCATTCCGCGCTGGCGCAGCCTGCTGTTGCGGCACGAAACCCTGTTGCTCCTGGTGCTTGTCGTCGAGTGGCTGTTGTTCTACCGCCATGGCACGACGACGAACCGCCGGGGCCTCACCGTGGGATTTGGCACCCTGGCCCGGCAGCTCGACATCCTGCGCCACTCCTGCGAGATCGGCCTGCTGGCGCTCGCGCTGACGCCGGTGATCCTCACGGCCGGCATTGACCTGTCGGTTGGCTCGCTGCTGGGTTTGTGCGCCATTATTTTTGGCAAGCTCTGGCAGGAGGCGGGGCTCGCCCTGCCGCTCGCGGCGGCGCTGACGCTTGTCGCGGGGGCGCTGGCCGGCGGGATGAACGCCGGGTTGATCACGCGATTGAAACTGCCGCCCTTGATCGTGACGCTCGGCACCTATTCGCTTTTCCGCGGTCTCGCCGAGGCGATCACGCACGGCGCGGTCACTTACACGGATTTTCCGGCGGGATTCCTCTTCCTCGGGCAGGAACGGTGGCTGGGCCTGCCCGCCCAAGCCTGGCTCTTTCTCCCGGTGGCGGGAGCAATCTGGCTGCTGGTGCACGGCACCACGACGGGACGTTCGTTGCGGGCGATCGGATTTTCGCCGGAGGGCGCGCGCTACGCGGGCCTGCCGGTCGGTCGCCGCGTGGCCTTGGTCTATATACTCAGCGGCTTCATCGCCGCGCTGGCCGCGTTGATCTACACGGCACGATTGGGGCAGGCCAAGGCCGATGCCGGCACCGGCTATGAATTATTTGCGATCACCGCCGTGGTGCTGGGCGGCACCAGCATCTTCGGCGGACGCGGCAGCGTGACGGGCACGCTGCTCGGCGTGGCCGCCATCGCGGTGCTGAAAAGCGGCCTGGCGTGCCTGCCGGTGGTGATCCGCTGGAACGCGGCCGAGGAAATCGCGGGGCTTGCCACCGGGGCGCTTCTGCTGCTGGCCTTGGGGCTGGGCGCGTGGTCGGCCGGACTGGCCGGCGCCGGACACCGGTCCCCGCCCTAACTTTATCCATCAATCCCATGAAATCCCCCCGTCTCCTCCTCGTCAGCGTGATGCTGAGCGTTGCGTTCACCGCAAACGCCGCTGATTCCAAGCTGAGGTTCGCCCTGATGCCGAAGGCCAAGGGCAATGCCTACTTCCTGTCCGTCAAGGCCGGCGCCGAAAAGGCGGCCAAGGAACTGGGCGTGGAACTGCTCTTCGACGGACCGACCGACACCAACGCCGCGAAGCAGAACGAAATCGTGGAGAACTGGATCACGCTCGGCGTGGACGTCATCGCGGTGGCGGCGGAGAACCGGGACAGCATTTCCACCGCCCTGCGCAAGGCGCGCGCGCAGGGGATCGCGGTGCTGACCTACGACGCCGATGCGCAGACCGACGCCCGGAGCTTCTTCGTCAACCAGGCCACGCCGCAGGGCATCGGTTACACCCTGATGGACGAAGCGGCGCGGCTCACGGGCGGGGAGGGAGAGTTTGCCATCATCACGGCGACCCTCACGGC
>JAYUBB010000009.1:0-2788 GCA_043741015.1 Opitutaceae bacterium | reverse complement strand
GGCAGGTCAAAGGCCTTGCTCAATACGAGCAGCCGGTAGAGCGCACCCGGGCTGAGCGACTTGATGCGGCCTTCGTCCGATTCCGCGAGACAGCGTTGCAGCTGCGATTTGGCCGCGTCGTTGCGGTCGGCTTGGGCGAGCACCACGGCGAGGCTTACCCGGCGGTCCCACGGGAGCAGCCGGTCCAGACCGTTGGTGAGGGTCTGCTGGATGCCGGCGAACACCTGGTCGAAAGCCGGGGCATCGCCCCGCGCCTTCTCGACTTGCGCGCGCCCGATCAGGGCGCTGAGGTTGGCGGGATAGGATTTGAGCATCTCGTTGACCGAGGCGGCCATGACCATGTCCTGCACCTCGAGAAAATATTCGGCGAGCCGGCTCGCGGCGAGCGCCCGGTCGGTATTGTCCGTTACTTTCAGGATCATCACCGACTGGCCCTCAAAACCCGCGATGCCGGGCAGGCGATAGGTGAGGGGCTGCAACCAGGGCGGCAGAGCCCAGCGACGCACGGCCGTGAAGAAGGCGTCGTTGGGATTGGTCTTCGTCCAGCGCACGAATTCCTCCAGGTCGGTGTCCCAGGAGGGAAGGACGAGATGTGTCACCCCGCGTTGGTTGAGCAGAGCCTGGGCCTCGTCGGCCGTCGTCGCGTCGATGATCCGGATGGTGGCGGCGATGCCGGCATCATTTTCCCAATTCGGCGAGCCGAGTCCGCGCAGTCCCCCGTGGAAATTCAGGCTGGGCGTTCGTTCCGGGGATATCAGCACCACGCCACCGTCCGTTCCCGTGCGATCAGCGATCCAGTGGGCGATGTCCCGTTCCACCAGCCCCTCGATCTCCAGTCGCGTGAGCTGACTGTCGTCGCGGAGCTGGGCCGTGCGGGCGAGTTCGATCAGTCCCGGCAGCAGGCAGAGCGATATGGTCAGCCAAGACCGGAAATTTATCAGGGGCAGGGCCGTGACCAGCAGTGTCAGCAACATCAGCTGCGTCATGGCCCACCACTGCAGTTGGGTGCAGGCGATGGCGAAACAAACCAGCAACACTCCGCCCATGAACACCGCGGAGCGCATGGCGGTGTGGTTGGCCTTGCGGGCGAGCAGCGCCAGAACGGCGGGCACCAGCAGTGCAAACGGCAGGCAGGTGGCCACCTTGGCGAGCATTGATCCGTCACGCACCAGCCAGGTCGCAAAGTTGGGCGCCACCGGTCCGTTGAGCAGGTTGGTCAGCCGATTGGCTTGGGGATTGGCGACGAGAAAGGCCGGGCTGTCGGTCAGCGCCATCGCGACCGGCAGCGCGGCGAGGCCCGCGAGAGCGCACAAGGCCGTGAAAACAGTCCGGCGATTCCAGCCCGTCTGGCCGCTGCGCCAGGATTCCACCAGAACGAGCAGCTGTCCCAATCCGATCCAGGCCAGGCCATAGAGCGGATGATTTACCTCCAGGCGTATTTCCAGATGACCGGGATAATACTCGGCCAGATAAGCCAGCAGGCTCGTCAACGCTCCGGCCAGGGCCCAGTTGTTCCAGGGCAGCGGCATGTTGCCCTTGTCGGCAGCGGGGGAGGACGAAATCCGCTCATGGAACGACAGCAGCAAGGCTCCACCACCGATGGCCGCCAGCACTGGCACCTGTGTGGTGGCGCTCACCCACAAACCGAGTCCGCCCGCCACGCCCGAGAGGATGAAGGAAAAACGATGACCATTCAACCCGGCGACGAGCAACAGCCCGCTGCCCCACGCGCACAGGATGGCCAGGCCGTGATCATCCGGCACGCCGGGCAGGAATTCGCCGGCGAGGGGAAACAACACCGCGAGGCCGAGGGAAAGCAGGGCGGCGGATTTCGTGCCAAACCGGCGGGTCGCATACACCGTGCTGCCGAGCAGCAGGAGAAGATGCAGCAAGGGTCCGGACCAGAGGGAAGCCTGCTCCACGGATTGACCGATCGGACGGCCGCTCAGCGTGTGGTCGGTCCACGCGACGAGCCCCAGCCACCAGCGATAAGGGGAAGCCGAGTGAACTTCGCGGCCCAAGGGCGCGTTTTCATAAGCAATGTGCCGGATGCGGCCTTCGCCGCGGGTCAGCATCTGCTCGGTTTCGAGCATCCATTGGTAGCCGCGGGTATTGTGCTCCGGCACGATGAGCCAGTGCCGGCCACCGGCATACGCCGCCGGGCCGGGGTTCTCGTGATCGATGTCCCGGACCCGCTCGACCTGCCGCACCCGGCCATAGTCCGTGGCGATGACAAAGAGCGCGGCCCAGAGGGGAATCAGCAGCCACCGGCGGCTGGAAAAGGGGGTGGGGGAACTCATGGAGTCTTGCAGTCCCGCAGGCATGCGAAACACTCACGCAATCTTTTGAACACTATAAGTCCGAGGCAAGCCAACACCGGCTCCGCCCCACGAGAATGCTGCGATCACCCCGTTTCCGCCCCATGTCCGCTCTCCTGTTTCCTTCCCGTATAATGGCCCTGATCTTTGGTGCGGGTACGCTCATGGCAGCGGAGCGCGCCGGCCCCGGGCTCGAATCAGTGCCGTTGGCCGCACGATCAGGGCCGGCCGGGGCCACGATGTTCCAGACGATGGCGTCTGCGCAGACCGGGATCGTGACCGAGAACAAATACGCCGAACCCGGCGTGCTGCCCGACGGTCGCCGCGACCCGCGCGTGTGGGCCGACCGCTACCATGTGCTGGACGTCGGGGCGATCGGGACGGGCGTGGCCATCGGCGATTACGACGGCGACGGCCGGCCGGATGTGTTTGTCGTGAGCAAGACGGAGAGCTGCCGCCTGTTTCGCAAT
>JAYUBB010000008.1:0-9149 GCA_043741015.1 Opitutaceae bacterium | reverse complement strand
GTGCCGTGGGCGTTGATATAATCGATCTGCGCCGGGGCGAGCTGCGCATCCTTGAGGGCGCGACTCATGGCCTGCGAAAGCCCTTTGCCCTCGGGATCGGGCTGGGTGATGTGGAAGGCGTCACAGGTGGCGGCATAGCCGGCGAGTTCGCAGTAGATGTGCGCCCCGCGCGCCTGCGCGTGCTCGAGGCTCTCGATGACAATGACGCCCGAACCCTCGCCCATGATGAACCCGTCGCGGTTGAGGTCAAAGGGCCGGCAGGCCTTCTGCGGCTGGTCGTTGTTGGTGCTCATCGCCTTCATCGAGCAGAAGCCCGCATAAGACAGCGGGGTGATGGCCGCCTCCGCGCCGCCGCAGACCATCACGTCGGCGTCGCCGTGCCGGATCATGCGGAAGGACTCGCCGATCGCGTGGGTGGCGGTGGCGCACGCACTGACGACTGAAAAGTTCGGCCCCCGCGCGCCGAGCTCGATGGCGACCAGCCCGCTGCACATGTTGCTGATCAACGCGGGAATCATGAAAGGCGACACCTTGCGGGGGCCGCGCTCCAGCAGGTTGCGGTGCTGGGTCTCGATCGTCCACATGCCGCCGATGCCGGAGCCGATGATTACGCCGATGCGGTCCAGATCGAGCTTGGTGAGGTCGAGCTTGGCGTCGGCCACCGCCTGCTTGGCGGCACTGAAGCCGAAGTGCGTGTAGCGGTCGTTGCGCCGGATCTCCTTCGGGTCCATGTAGGTCGCGGGGTCAAACCCGCGCACCTCGGCGCCGATCCGGCAGCTGTAATCCTTGATGTCGAAGAGCGTGACCCGGTCGATGCCACACTTGCCGGCCAGGAGGCCCGACCAGAAGTCGGCGACATTGTGGCCAAGCGAGGCAATGACGCCCATGCCTGTTACTACTACGCGGCGGTGAGAAGATACGGTTTCCATCGGGTGATTCAGGTGGAAAATAAAAACGCCCTACCGGGCCAGCACAGGGCCAGACGGTAGAGCGATTAGTTCAAAAGCCAAAATGTTATTACTTACCAGCCTTCTGCTGGATATAGGTGACAACGTCACCCACAGTCTGGAGCTTTTCGGCATCGGACTCGGGAATCTCGCCCTTGATCTCGTCCTTGAATTCTTCCTCAAAAGCCATGATGAGCTCGACGATGTCGAGGGAGTCAGCGCCAAGGTCATCCAAGAATGATGCCTGCGGAGTAATTTGCTCCTCGTTAACATTCAACTGGTTAACGATGATTTCTTTGACGCGCTGATCGATGGTTTTCTGGTCGGCCATGAGAATAAAAAGAGGTGAATTTTGCTAGGGATGAGGCATCACATCACCATCCCGCCGTCAACGGTAAAAACTTGCCCGGTAATATAGCCCGCCTCCTCCGAACAAAGAAAGGCGGTCATATGCGCGATATCGGCCGGCTCGCCCAATCGCTTGAGCGGAATGACTGCAGTTATCTTCTCGGCCGCCTCAGGCGGCAGGGACGCGGTCATGTCGGTCTTGATAAAGCCGGGAGCGACGGCGTTTGAGGTGACGCCCCGGGCGGCGAATTCCTTCGCGATGGACTTGGTGAAACCGATCAGGCCGGCCTTGGCGGCGCAATAGTTGGCCTGCCCCGCATTGCCCATGAGTCCGACCACGGAAGTGATGTTCACGATGCGACCCCAGCGCTTCTGCGTCATCGAGCGGCCGATGTGCTTCGTCCAGTGGTAGCAACTGGTGAGGTTGGTGGAAATGACCGCATTCCAATCGGCTTCCGACATGCGAAACAGCAGGCCGTCCTTCGTGATGCCGGCATTGTTCACCAGAATGTCGATCTGACCGAACTCAGCGAGCAGCTCGGCGCTGGCTTTCGCCACCGCCGCGCCGTCGGCCACGTCCACGGCCAATGCCTTCGCCTTGCCACCGGCAGCGGTGATGGCCGCCGCGGTCGCGCCGCAACTGTCGGCGGATTTGCTCACGCAGATGACGTTCACGCCGTTCTTCGCAAGCAGCTCGGCGATGGACTTGCCAATGCCCCGGCCTGCGCCGGTGACAAGGGCCACACGATTATGGTAGGTGAGACTCATGATTGGGGGAGGCGCCCATGGCACGCTCTCGCCCCACCCGCCGCAAGCGCGAAAATACCGCCAAGCCTGGCCGAAGCTCTGAGCCTGTCGAAAGGTTCAATACACGTCGCGCTGGTAACGCTTGTCCTTCTTCATCTGCTTGACGTATTCGACCGCCGCCGCGGCCTCCATGCCGCCCTGCTGCGCGATAACCTCGTGCAGGGCCACGTCGACATCCTTGGCCATCCGGTGGGCGTCGCCGCACACATAGAAGTGCGCCCCGCCCTTGAGCCATCCCCACAGTTCGGCGGCGGTTTCTCGGATACGGTCCTGCACATAGATTTTTTGCGGCTGGTCGCGCGAGAATGCCAGGTCAACCCGCGCCATCCGGCCCTCGGCCAGCAGGCGTTTCCACTCGTCACCGTAAAGATAATCCGTGGCCTGGTGCTGGTCGCCAAAAAACAGCCAGTTGCGACCCGGCGCGCTCGTCGCCACCCGTTCTTGCACGAACGCGCGGAAGGGCGCGACGCCCGTGCCGGGCCCGACCATGACGATATCCTTGGTTGGATCCTCGGGCAGGCCGAAATGTGACTCGGCGACGAAAACTGGAATAAGCGTCTTTCGCCGGGTGACGCGATCCGCCAGAAAGGTCGAACACACGCCATAGCGCCGGCGTCCGTTGGATTCATAGCGCACCGGCGCCACCGTCAGGTGCACCTGCCCGGGATAAAGCGTGGGCGACGAGGCGATGGAATAGAGCCTCGGCATCATGCGGCGCAGGTGGTCGACCAATTCCTGCGGCATCAGCTTCACGCCGGGAAACTCCTCCAGCAAGTCGATGAACTCGCGTTGGCCCAGAAATGTTTCGCGCAGCTCCTCCGCGCCCGGCGCGAGCAATTCCATCAACCGGGCCTTCTCCTTCGCGTCGGTGGTTTTGGCGGCGAACGTTTCGAGGATCTTTTTTGTCGGCCCGGCCAGCGAAAGCTTGGTGGTCAGCGCCTCGCGCAGACTGACCGGGGCGGTCATCCGCGCCGGCATCACCGGCTCGTTGCCCGTGGCGCCAAGCAATTCGATGATCTCCTCGACCATCTGCGGACGGTTGGAAGCGTAAGCCCCCAGCGAATCCCCCACGGAGTACGTCAGGCCGCTGCCGGCGATGTCGATCACCAGATGGCGGGTGTCCTTCATCGAGCCATCCCTGTTGAGCAAGCGATTTTCCAGCAACTTGGCGGGAAGCGGATTATCTTTGGTGTAGGCGCTGAACGGCGGAGCGGACAGATGCATAAGTTGATGAGCTTACCCGGGGGATTCCGGCATAGCAACCTGGTTTGGCCATATTGAATCTCGTTGCGCCCTCCTCCGGCGCATGCCATTCAGCCGGCACCAATGGAGCCTGTTCGCATTCAGAAATATATCGCCGAATCCGGCCTGTGCTCGCGCCGCGCCGCCGAGGCTCTGATCGCCGCCGGCGAGGTCTATGTGAACGGCCAGCCCGCCACCATCGGCCAGAAGATTGCGCCGGACGTGGACAAGGTCAGCGTCCGCGGCAAAGCCGTGAAGGCGCAGGCCCAGCCCAAGCTCGCCTTGGTGATGCACAAACCCCGCGGCGTCGTCTGCAGCAACAGCGATCCCCACGCCGACCATACGATCTTCGACCTGCTCCCGCGCGAATGGGCCCGCCTGCGCCTCTTCTGCGCCGGCCGCCTCGACAAGGACAGCGAGGGCCTCGTCATCCTCACCTCCGACGGCGACCTCGCGCACAAGCTCATGCACCCGTCCAACCTCGTGGTGAAGCGCTACTACGTTTCGCTTGAGGAGCCCTTCCCCGCCGGCCGCCTCCGCCAGCTCATGCGCGGGGTCGTCATCGAGGGCGAACAGCTGAAGGTCGAACGCGCCAACCTCGTCAATCCGCACGCCGACCGCACCTCCACGGAGCTCGATGTCCACATGCACCATGGCAAGAAGCGCGAGATCCGCCAGCTCTTCACCGCCCTCGGCTTCGAGGTCCGCCGCCTGCGACGCTACCAGATCGGCGCCCTCCGCCTGAAAGGAATTCCTTTGCGCGGCGTGAAACAACTTTCTACCAAGGAAATCGCCTCCCTCTTCGCCGTCCCCCGTCCGCCTGCCCGTGACGGGAAAGCCCACGCCTTCGATGAAAATTAATCCCACCCTCCTCCCCGTCCTGCGCCGCCTTGGCCTAGCAGGAGCCGTTGTTCTCTCCCTCGCCCGGCTCTCCGCCGCCGACATCCTCTCGGCCGACACCGCGGTATTCATGCAGCCGGACCCGAAGTCCCATGTGATCACCCGCCTCAAGAGCGGCAATACCATCGTCTACACCGGTGATGCCCCGGCCGGCTGGCGCCGCGTCGAGCTCTCGGGCACCTTCGAGGCCTACGCAAACAACCGCGACATCACCAAGGGCCTCGAGGTCCACGAAGGCGCCAACATCCTCTCCGCCCCCCGGAAGGACGCCCCCGTCCTCACCATCGCCCAACCCGGCGACAAGACCGAGGTCATCGGCCTCGCCGCCGGCGACTGGTGCCAGATCAAGGTTGAGAAAAAGCTCCAGGGCTTCATCGCCACCAGCGCCAACGCCAACACGCCCGCCGAGGCCAAACCTTCGTTCACCGTCGACGCGCCCGCTGCCCCCGCCGCCCCGGTAACTTCCATCGGCCGGGCCGTGCCGCTCACCGGCAATACCGCCGACATGCCGCGCCTCTTCGCCGGCCGGCTCGTCCTCGCCCGGCGCATGATCCTCAATCCCAACCCGCCCTACGATTACCAGCTCACCGACGTCTCCGGCCGCCGTTTCGCCTATGTGGACACCAAACGACTTCTCCTTACCGACAACATCGAGACCTACCTCGACCGCCAGATCTCCATCACCGGCACCGTCCGCAATACCGTTGACGGCAGGGACCTCGTCATCGCCGCCGAGTCGATGTCGCTGAAGTAACCCGCCTCACCACCCGGCCGGCCCGCCGCGGCCGGCTTTTTCTTTTCCCCATGGAACTCATCGACGGCAACCGCATCGCTTCCGACATCATCGCCGAACTCAAGGCGCAGGTCTCCGCCCTCACCGGCCGCAAGCCGTGCATCGCCCTCGTGCGCGTCGGCGACGATCCCGCCTCGGTCTCCTACGTGACGAAAAAGCAGAAAATGTCCGCCGAGATCGGCGTCGAAAGCCGTCTCATCCTGCCGCCGGTCACCATCACCCAGGACGAACTCTTCGCCCTCGTCGACGGGCTCAACGCCGATGCCACCGTCGACGGCATCCTCGTCCAGTCGCCGCTGCCCAAAGGCTTCAATGAGGTCGCCGTCTTCCGCCGCATCGCCGCACACAAGGACGTCGACGGCTTCCACGTGCTCAACCTCGGCAAGCTCGCGCAGGATGACAGCACGGGCTTCACCGCCTGCACGCCGGCCGGCATCATGGAACTCCTCAAGCGCTCCGGCGTGAAGCTCGCCGGCAAGCACCTTGTCGTCCTCGGCCGCAGCCTCATCGTCGGCAAGCCCGTCGCCCTGCTCGCCATGGCGCGCACCGAGTGGGCCAACGCCACGGTCACGGTCTGCCACTCGCAGACCGCCAATATCGCCTCCTACGTTCGTCAAGCCGATGTGCTCATCGCCGCCATCGGCAAGCCGGAATTTGTCACTGCCGACATGGTCAAACCCGGCGCCGTCGTCATCGACGTCGGCATGAACCGCGTAGCCGATCCCACCAAGAAATCCGGCTTCCGCCTCACGGGCGACGTGCATTTCCCGACGGTGGCCCCGCTCTGCAGCAAGATCACGCCCGTGCCCGGCGGGGTCGGCCCGATGACCGTCGCCATGCTGATGCGCAACACCGTCAAGGCCCACCGCCAGAATACCGCGGCCGCCCGTTAGTTTCGAGGGATAATTCTGCTGTAACGGAACCTTGCCAGTCATCGGCAAACCGCATTCGCTTATATCCTGTTTCATGGCGACGCCCAAGATCCTCGTAGTTGATGACCAGCCGATCAACGTCCAGTTGCTCAAGCGCAAGCTGGAACGGGAGGGCATGACCATCGCCACCGCCTATTCCGGCCAGGAGGCCCTCAATCTGGTCGCCGCCGACAAGCCCGACCTTATTTTGCTCGATGTCATGATGCCGGACATGGACGGCATCGAGGTCTGCCAGCGCCTGCAGGCCGACCTCGAGACCAAGTCCATCCCCATCATCTTCATCACCGCCCGCACCTCCAAGGAGGGCAAGATCGAGGGCCTCGGGGTCGGTGCCGTGGACTACATCACCAAGCCCATCGACCTCGACGAGACGCTCGCCCGGGTCCAGACTCAGCTCCGCTTCGTCACGATCAACCGCGAGCTTGTCGACCTGCAGCGCCGGCTCGGCGACTCCCGCCGCGCCGCCACCATCGGCGCCGTCACCCAGGGTATCGCCCACAATCTCAACAACCTCCTCGGCGTCGTCATCGGCTATGTGGACCTCATCAAGGCCTACAGCGAGAAGCCGGAGCTGGTGAGGAAAAACGCCAATCACCTGGAGGACGCGGTCAACCGCATCGTTGCCATCATCAAGCAGCTCACCAGCCTCGTGGTGAAGAACCGCCCGCCGCTCATCCGCGCCAGCCTGGCCCGCATGGTCGACAGCGGCATCCGCCGCTTCCAGATCGAGTTCAAGATCGACCAGCCCATCACCGTTGCGCACGGTCCCGCCGAGGTGCTCATCGACACCAACGTCGAGGTGCTGGAGGATGTCATCGCCAAGATGATCATCAATGCGTGGGAAAGCTACGGCGACGCCCCCGACGACCAGCGCCCCATCAATATCCGCACCGAGATCGTTGAAAAACCCGAGGAGGGCCGGTTCGCCCTCATCCATATCGAGGATCGCGGCCACGGTGTCGACGCCGAGATCCGCGACCACGTCTTCGAGCCCTTCACCAGCACCAAGCATACCGTGGGTGTCGGCATGGGCCTGACCGTGGCCCGTCATTCCATGCGCAACCTCGGCGGCGAGGTCTCGCTGTCTGACCGACCCGGCGGCGGCGCCATCTGCACGATCCGGCACCCGCTCGAGCGCCGGAACAAGTAAAGCCGCCCTGCGGCCCACCCTGCCATGGTCAGAATAGCTTTTCTTGGCGCCGGTAATCTCGCCTCTGCCATCGTCCGCGGCCTGCTCGACGAGAAGGTCTGCGCGCCCGCCGACATCGCCTGCACCAGCCAACGCGGTGAATCGGCCCGCACCCTCGCCGCTGAGACCGGCATCACCCACGAACCCGACCTCGCCCGCCTTCTCGGCGGAGCCGACACGGTCATCGTCGCCTTCAAGCCCCAGTCGCTCGCCGCGGCTGACCCGCACCTGGCCGAACTCACCACCGGCAAGCTCGTGCTGTCCGTCCTCGCCGGCAAGACCCTCGCCACCCTCGCGAAAACCTTCCCCCGGGCCCGCAATATTGTGCGCACCATGCCAAACACCCCCGCCGCGATCGGCGCGAGCTTCACGCCCTACTGTTCCCTGACGCCGCTCACCCTCGCCGACCGCACCCTCGTCGGCCGGCTGCTCGACGCTCTCGGCCAGTATCTCGCGATTGAAGAGAAATATTTCGACGCTCTCACCGCCGTGGGCGGCAGCGGCCCGGCCTTCCTGTTTGAATTTGTCGCCGGCCTGCGCGACGCCGGCATCGCCGCCGGCCTGCCCGAAGACGTCGCTTACCGCGCCGCCCTCGAGACCACGCTCGGCGCCTCCCGCCTGCTCGCCCGCGGCGACCTGCCGCCCGAGACGCTGCGCGACAAGGTCACCTCGCCCAACGGCACCACCCACGCCGGACTGCAGGTGCTCGCCACCCGCCACTTCCGCGAGACCCTCAAGGAAACCATTCTCGCCGCCACCCGGCGCGCCAGGGAATTGTCCCGCGACGCTTAACCACCCATTCCATGGAATTCGGCTGGCAGGACCGGGACGATGACGGAAAGAAATGGCAGATCTGCGCGCGCTTTCACGCGGGACACGTCGTGTTCAGCCGCCGGACCGGACATAACAACGGCTGGGAGGACTACGCCCCCACCGACGCCCAATGGGACCGTCTCCTCAGCGAGGCCGAGCGCCGCCTCCCCCGCCGGTTGATGAGCACCAAGGAATTCGAACGGCTCAAGGCGCAGCGGCCGAAATGATACGCGCCCAGATCAGCCGGAACGCGGAACAGTAGTCGCCCGGCCGGGCTGCAATGCGCCGGTTGAGTTCGCCCGGCGCGACCCACTCCCCGCGCTCGATCTCGTCAGGACAGAGCGTGAACGGCCCCTCCGCCTCCACCCGGTAGACCCAGACAAATTCCTGCCCGGTGTCCTCGCACGCCATCACGCGCAGCCAGCGCTCCGGCAGATTCGGCAGCTTGAGCCCGATTTCCTCCTGCAATTCCCGCCACGCGGCTGCGTCGTAATCCTCCCCCGCATCGAGGTGCCCCGAGCATGATGAGTCCCACAGGCCCGGCGACATGTCCTTGGTCATCGAGCGTTTTTGCACGAACACCTGGCCGGCGCGGTTGAACACGAGCACATGCACCGCCCGGTGCAACCAGCCATGAGCATGGACCTCGCGCCGGGGTGCCTGCCGGACGACGCGATCCTGTTCATCCACCACGTCAAAAAGCTCCACGAGGTTCTGCGCCATGGAAGACACCGATGGATGCGGCGGGATTATTGTCGAGCCGCCACTTTCAACCTTATGCACACCGGCCGGCTAACCGCTTTCGCGGGAGTCAGGCCGGACCGGTCGTTTGGGCGGGAAGCCAGTGGCTCAGCTGACGAAGGAATAGTCGTAGGGCTTGCGCATCTCGCGGGCGAGATAGCGGTTCGCCTCGGTCGCGTGCTCACCCGTGAATTTTTCCGCCGTGTAGTCCCAGGCGAGACTGCGGTCGGTGCGCAGCGAAATGGCTCCGAGGTGGCACATCGTGGCGGAGCGATGCCCCGTCTCGACATCGCAGATGGGCAGCGCCCGGGAGCGCACACAGTCGAAGAAATTTCCCATGTGGTTCTTGCTCTCGTAAAGCCGCACCGCGTTTTCCGGCAGCGGGGTCCGCAGCAACGCCGGATCGCTGGCCTTGATCTCATCCCGGTTGACCCAGA
>JAYUBB010000007.1:0-9218 GCA_043741015.1 Opitutaceae bacterium | reverse complement strand
TAGTCGTAGTTTTGTGGCTTGTCAGACAATCCGCACCCCAGATGGTCTGGCACGATGCACCGGATGCGTCCGCGCAAGGCCAGCACGACATTCCGGTTGAAAAACGACCAGGTGGGATTGCCGTGCACCATGAGCACGGCTTCGCCGCCCTGACCCTCGTCCAAGTAGCTCATTTCGCCCGCTCCGGTGGCGAAACGCTTCGTTTCGAACGGATACAGCTCCTTCAACCAGGCCGGTAATCCCGACGAACTCATTTCAAGACCCTTCTGCTTGTCATTCTGAGCGCAGCGAAGTTACCGAGCCGAAGGCGACAGGGCTCTAATCCAGTGGCACCAACGCGTGCGTCCATGATGATGGATTCTTCGCTGCGTTCAGAATGACGGTTGCGATAATTAATGCTCATTACCACTCCACGGCCAGCATGAGACAGTTGATGCCGCTGCCAATGCCCAGCAGGGCCGCCTTCTGGCCGGCGCGCAGGGCGTCCTGCTCCACAGCCAAGGCCAGGGTGCTCGGCAACGCGGCCGACCCGGTGTTGCCCAGTGTTTCGAAGGTGGAAAAATCCTTGGCGAGGTCGAGCCCCACACTCTCGTAAAGCTTCTTGCGGTGCATGGAACCCACTTGGTGGCTGATAATCAGGTCCGGGGTCGCACGATTCCATCCGGTTTCGCGCTCAAAGGCCTGCCAAGTCTGTTGCGCCACCTCGACGCCGGCCAACAGCAGCTGCTCCGAGTCGGTCTGCATCACGAGTGCGTCACCCTCCGTGTCACCCTGACAGAGCTCGCTGTGCTTCGTGGCCGCCACACAACTCCCCGCCAGCAGCCGGTGTGGTCGTGCGCCGGCTGGCAGCATGTCCTCATGACAAACCACCGCGGCCACCGCGGCCGAACCGATGGTAAGATTGGCGAAGAAGGGCTTGATGGCGTTGCGGTCCAAGGGCGCGGACAGGAGATGCTGGATCGTTTGCTCAACCAGCGGCCGCCCGTTCTCGCCGGAGACCACCATCCCACACTTGATCTGGCCGGAGTCGATCATGGCGGCCAGGGTCACCAGTCCGTTGAGAAAACCGAGGCAGGCGTTGGAGAGGTCGAAAATCTGGCAGTTCGGACCGAGGCCGATCTTGTGATGGGCAAAGGAGGCGGTGGCTGGCTCCAGCATGTCACGACAGACAGCCGAGTGAATCAGCACCTCCATTTGTTCCGGCCTGAAGACGGACTGGGCCAGCACGTTCTTCCCGGCGGCGGCACTGGCATCGGAGGGTTTGGTGCCGACAGGCCACATGCGGCGCTCGCAGATCCCGGTCATCAGTTCCAAGCGCCCGGCGGGCAGTTTCAGCCTGTCGTAGAGCGGCCGCAGCCGCTCCTCTATCGCCGTCGAGGTCCACTTTTCGTCCGGCAAGGCCGTGGCGATCGACTCAAGGCAGGCATGATGGAAACGCATGGATTATTTCTCGGGCCGCATTGCCAGCCGGATGATCTCCTTGTCGAAATAATTGCTGCCGAGTCCAGCGTCCACGACCAGCGAGGTGCCGTTCAGGCCGCTGCTGCGCTCGCTCAGCAGGAAGGCCGCGACGTTGGCCACCTCCTGGGTCTCGAGGTTGCGCTTCCGAAACGTGAGCTTTTCGGCGTAGAGATAACTCTCCAAATAGCCGGGAATGCCGGCCGAGGCGCTGGTCTTGAGCGGGCCGGAACCAAGCACGTTGAAGCGGACCTCACTGCCCGCACTGAAGGACTTGGCGAGAAAACGGGCGCAGGACTCCAGGGCGGCCTTGATCGGTCCCATGTAGCCGTAGTTGTCGGGCGTCACCAGCAGCGACGAGATACCGATGGTCACCACGGAGGCCTTGGGGGCGAGATGCGGCTTGAAGGCCTGGGCCAGCTCCACGAGCGAAAACGCCGAGATCGAAGTCGCCTGCAGGAAATCCTTCCGCTTCGTCTCGGCGAAGGTCTTGAAGCCTTCGCTGTAGTTGGCGAACGCCACCGAGTGCACCAGGCCATGCAGCGGCGCGAATCCGGCCGCGGCCACCTCACCGGCCAGCCGCTCGCACGCGCCCTCCTCCTCCACGTCGCACAGGAACACGGGCTTGCCCGCCAGCAACGTCTCGAGGGATTTCCTGCGCGCCTCGGACCGGACCGCATAGATGACGCGCGCGCCCTGCTCCTCCAGCGTCCGGGCGATGAACCAGGCGACACTCTTCTTGTTCGCCACACCCTGGACCAGGAAAGTCCTGCCGGACAATTGGAGGAAATCGCTCATATGCCGGCCTCCGCTTCGGGTGTTTTCCAAGCCACGGAGAATTCCAGGTGCAGCACCCTTTTTTCACCCTTTTTGATCTGTCCGGTCATGAAGTGGAATCCGCCGACTGACTCCTTGCGCCGGACCTCGATGAAGGTGGTATCGCCGGGATAGACGGGCACGCGGAAGCGCACATCGGTGACCTTGGTCAGCAGGGGCACTCCGCCTTGCTCTGCACCCATCAGTTTAGCCATGAGCAATGCGCCGGTTTGGAAGACAGATTCGCACAGCAGAACACCCGGTGTGATGGGTGCACCGGGATAATGCCCCTTATAGAAATCCTCCTCGGCCCGCCAGGTGCGGCGGGCGGTCAGGGTTTCCCCTTCGTGGGAAACGATTTCGTCCACGAACAGAAACGGCGGGCGATGGGGTATGAGTTTTTCGACTTCGGTCACGAGGAAAAGGTTAGGCGCCGGCGGGCACGGAGGCACGCTTGCGGGCCGAGATGAGCTTGTCCACCTGGTTGGCGACAATCACGCCATAATTGATCGTGCCGAGCCAGCCGGACATGATGATGCCGACCGAACCGGCGTGGTAAAGGCCGGGGAGCTGGTTGGGAAGATCCATCGAGACCTTCAGGCCCTCGAACTTCGTGCCGAAGGATGTGCCGTTCCAATGCTTGGTGTAATACTCGATGGTGCGGGGCGTGGCCGCTTCCATCCAATCGATCTTGGCCCGCACCCCGGGAATATGCTTTTCGAGGGAGGCAATCGATTCGTCGATCAGGCGCTGCTTCTCGATGGCGTATTGTTCATCGCTCAATGTCTTCCAGTCCTCGTAGCGGGCGTTGATTGACACCACGACGGTGTACCGGTCGGTGCCCGGACGGGTGTCGGGGTAATACATCGAAAAAGTCCGGCTCGTGGTGTGGAGATCAACGAGTTTTTCGCTGGAAAACCTCGGCTCATCGGAAGTGAAGACCAGGTCGCCGATGTGCGGGAGCGTCTCGCCCTTTTTGATGCCGAGGTAAACCTGGCAGGAGCTGCTGTTGATGCGCACGGCCTTGGTCTGGGCAACGAACTCGGGCGTGAAGTTTTCCTCTCCGCCGAGCCGCAGCACGGTGTTCTTGATGTTGGAATTCGAGAGCACGGCGTCGCAGTGAATCGTCCGGCCGTTGGCCACGACGCCCACGACCAGCTTCCGTCGGTCCCGCTCAGCGGTGAGAATTTTCTCGACGAGGACATGCTTGCGGAGCTCCACGCCGTTCTGCTTGAGCTGGGCCGCCATCTTCTTCACGAGGACATCGGTGCCACCTTGAAACGTATAGACGCCCTTGCTCATGAAGTTGGAGAATACGATGCCGAAGGTGATGGCCGGGTCGTCCATCGTGGAACCGTTGGCGTACGCGATGGGTTCCATCAGCAGGCGCTGCACGTCGTCCCGGCCCGGGAAATACCGGGCGAACATCTGGCCCGTGGTCTCGGGATTGTGGTCGTAGAAATTCATCGCCCGCAGGTCCGTGAAGAATCGCTCCACCGTCTCGGCCGGCACCGCGAACCTCTCCACGAGCAGCCGGGTGAAGTCCTCGCGGTCGAAGGTGGTGTCCAGCTGGAACTGCGGGTTGATGAACCGCACGCCTTTCAGCTGCACGATCGAGTCGGCGATGTCCTGGCTCCAGTATTTCCGCACGGACTTGATCATGCCAATCGGAAAGCCGTGGAGCGAAATGTCGAAAATGTGCCCGCCCTTGCGGGTGAACCAGGTCGCCAGTCCGCCCAACTGGTAGTGGTGCTCGAGCAGCAGCACCTTGTGCCCGCATTTCGCGAGCACGTTGGCGCCGGTCAAGCCGCCGAGTCCGCTGCCGATGACCACCACATCGTAGTGGTCATCGATGTCTTTGAGCCAGTCGTAAGCCATGAAAGGCCCACATGTGAGTGAGCCTCCCGGAAAAGCGCAACTCAGAGTTTGAGCCCGCGCAAATACTTCAGGCTGTCAGGAATGCAGACGAGCGGTGAAGGCGTCTCATCCTCGATGAAGTAGTGCTGCACGCCGACGGACTGGCCCGCTTTGAGCACAGCCGGCCAGTCAATCTGGCCGGTGCCGACGGTCACGTTGTCAATCGCTGCGGCGTGCCCGGTGGAAAGGCCGGTGACAGCGCCCTTCCGGATGTCCTTCACATGCATCAGCGACCAGCGGGTCGGGTGCTGTTTGAGCAGCTTGACGGGGTCAACGCCGGCATGAAAGACCCAGAAAACGTCCATTTCGAAACTGACATTTTCCGGCTTGGTTTCCGCGACGATGATATCGAACGCGGTCTTGCCGCCTTCGCTGGCAAACGGGACGAACTCAAAGCCGTGCGGGTGCAGGCCGTAGGTGATGCCCTCGGCCCGGAAGGCGGCGCCCCATTTGTTGAAATTCGCGGCCACCTTGTGCGCCAGCTCGGCGGTCAGGCCCTCAGGACCATGGGGAATCCACGCCGTCATGACGTATTTTGCGCCCAGGGTCTTGGCCGTCTGGATCGCACCGGGCAGGTCTTTTTCCAACGCCTCGTACCCGATGTGGGCACTGACCGCCTTGAGGTTTCGCTCCTGGAGCATTTTCACAAATTCCGCGGCGGACACGTTGCCAGTACCGGCGGTTTCGACCTCGGTGAGGCCGTAGCCTTTCACCAAATCAAGGGCGGCGGGCAGGTCGGCTTTGACTTGGTCACGCAGGCTCCAGAGCTGGAGACCGACATGATCGTGGTAATCGACGGAAGCGAGCACCGGAAGGACTAGTAAGGAGGAAATCATGGCAAGGACGGGGTAACGGGATGTTTTCATGGGGTATGCAGATAAGTTGTCACGACCCGCTCTTTTGCAAGATGTGATAATTGGCCATCGAGATGCCGCTCAGCATGGCGCCGACAATGCCGAGGAACCCCTGGTCGGTGCCGCAGAGGTAAAGGTTGCTGAGATGGGTGCGACCGTCGCGTATCTTACGAGGCGCGCCGTAGATTGCCCCGTTCTGGTGGCCGGTGAATTTTCGCACCGTCCGGGGGGTAAACATGTCGGTGGTGGTCAGATTTGCCGCCAGAGTGGCGTCAGTCACCGGTGGCAGGAACCGGCGGGCGCTGCGTTGCATCTCACCATACCAATGCGTCTTTTGGGCTTGATACTCGGGTTCAGGCAACGCGGCCCACTTTGCGTAATTCGCCAGGCAGGTGACCCGGAACAGCCCCTCGGGCAGCTGGGCGCCGGCGTATTCAAAATTATTAGGGAAGCAGATGACGCCGCTCCTAGGGTCCACCAAATCCTGTGCCCGGGCATAGTCGAATCGGTCCGAGTCGTTGAAGAAAATGATGGTATCGTCACCCCAACCCCACGTTGCGGGCGGCTGCTGGTAGCTGGAGATCGTCTCCACGAACGACAGTGTTCCGGTGTTGGCCTCGGCCTCGGCGCGATGTTCGGGCTGGCACAGGATCATCGTCTCCGGGTAACCCACCGAGGAAATGACATGGTCGGCCGTGACCTCGGTGCCGTCATCGAGCTTAAGGCGGGCCGCCCTGCCCTGCTCCTCGATGATCCCCGCCACGCCGCACTTCATGCGCCGCTCGCCTCCGGCCTGGCGGAATTTTTCAAGCAGCACCCGGATAATCACGCGCACGCCGTCGAGCGGCCGGGCGAAGCCCTCGAGGAGAAGCGCCTTGAACATGATGACGAACTGGCCGAACTCCATGTCCCGCTCTTGCGCGCTGCCGTAATACATCACCGGGCAGAACAGCATGTCGGTGAGCAACGGGTCCGTGAGATACCGGGCCACGACCTCCCGGGCCGAGACCGGTTTGGCGTCGAGCGAGACGTCGTCGTGGGTGCGGACCAGTTGCACCAAGGCGCGCCAGCCAGTGACCTGGGCGGGGAATTTCGCGACGACTTCGGCATCCAGCACGGCAAAATCATTGGTGAACTTCAGGTCGCAATCGCGGAACGCGATACGGGAACGCTTTTGCGGGCAGAGGGCGAATTCCTCACGTTCAATCCGCAGCTGGCGCAGTAGCTTGCCGAGGGGCGTGCCTTTGACGCCCGGTGGCACGTAGTTGGTCATCGCGTGCAGGCCGACGTCGAATTTCCGGCCGGCGATACTGTAGAAGCTGTTCAGGCCGCCCGGCGCGTTGTGGCGCTCGAAGATGCAGACTTTTTTGCCGAAATGGGCGAGCCGGATGCCAGCGGCCAGACCGGACATGCCCGCGCCGATGATCGCTGCGTCGTAGTGGGAGTCTTTCATGCGCTGATCGCGAGCGCGCTCCCCGGTCGTCCCGATTGGGCGGGCATCAGGCCTTGGCCTGGAATTTCGGGGTCAGATAGTCGGCACAACTGTCCAATGATGCGAGCTGGGTGTAGTCGGCCTCAGGCACCTCGATACCATACCGCTTGCGGAGCTCCATGACGATATCGAGGAAATCCATTGAATCGAGCTGCAGCTGGTCGCGCAGACGCACTTCAGGCTTCACGGTGCTGAGATCCTCATCGGGTGCGATGTCGGAAATGATGTCGATAACCAGCTTGCGGCATTCGTCTTTGGTCATGGTGGTGAAAAGGGTGTCAGGTGCGGAAACGCTTGATGATGAGCGTGGAGTTGATTCCGAGCATACCAAAGGAATTATTAAGGATTGCGTCAACCCGTTTAACGGCGCGGGGCTGGTTGATCACGAGACCCGGGATATCGCACTGGGGGTCAAGTTCATCCACATTGATGGTGGGATGAACAATGAGGTCGTCGAAGCTCGGGATGTTGCCCGCCAGCTCCAGCGCGCCGGCTGCGCCCATCGCGTGCCCGATGAAACTCTTGGTGTTGTTGATGGCCGCGGGCTCCTTCCGCTTGCTGAAAACAGCGCGGATGGCCTCGCACTCCTGGATGTCACCCTGTGGGGTCGAAGTGGCGTGAGTGTTGACGATGTCGATGTCATCGACGGTCATGCCGGCATTGACGAGGGCCTTTTCGACGCATTGGGCCTGGCGTTCGGGATTGGGCAACACGTAATCGGTGGCGTCGGAATTTACGCAGTAGCCGGCAATCTCGCCGTAGATTTTGGCCCCGCGAGCTTGCGCGTCCTCCAGTCGCTCGATCGTGTAGATACAACCACCCTCGGAGATCACGATGCCATTGCGGGCCTTGTCGAACGGCCGGCTGGCCTTGGTGGGATCAGTGTGACTGGCGAGGGCGTTCTGACTCTTGAAGCCGGCGAAAATGCCAAAGGTCTGCGGGCTTTCGCTGACGCCACCGGCGATGGCGAGGTCAACTTCACCGAGCCGCAGCATCTGCGCCGCGTGGATCAGGCCCATGTTGCCCGCCGCACAGGCGGCGCCAATGGTATAGGCTGGACCGGTGCTGCCGAGATTGAGCGAGACCTCACCGGCCGGACTGTTGGCCACGGTCCGGGGGTTGTGGTGGTGCGTCCAGAACTTCGTATCGTAGTTAAATTTCGAGATATTGTAGACTTCGTTCTCCGTCTCGACGTTGCCGTGCTCGGTGATCCCGAGATAGACCCCAACCCGGCTCTTGTCGCAGGATTCGAAATTAATGCCGGAGTCAGCCAACGCCTCGCGGGCGCAGTAGATGCTGATGCTGCCCGCCCGGGTGCCGATCCGCACATCCTTCTTTTTTTGATGCTTGAGGGGATCGAATTTGCAGAGCCCGGCCGGCCACTGCCCCATGTAACGCACTTCCGTCATGGTGATGCCCGACACCCCGTTCAGGAGACTGTGGCGGAACTCGGCCAGGTTGTTGCCATTGGGTGCCGTGAGGCCGATGCCGGTGATGACGATGCGGGTATGCTTCATTAAGAGTGAATTGGCTGCAGGAACAGATTTGCCTAGCCATTGGAAAGTTAAAATCAATAACTCTCTCCCCATGAAAGTTCTCGTTGCCGGCGGAGCCGGTTACATCGGCAGTCACTGCGTCCACCAACTCATCGCTGCGGGCCACCAACCCGTCGTGCTGGACAACCTCGTCTATGGCCACCGGGCAGCCGTCCCCGGGGCCGTCCGCTTCCATGACGCCGACCTGTCCGACGCCGCTGCGGTTGATCGCATCCTCGCCGCGGAGAAGCCCGAAGTTGTCATGCACTTCGCCGCGTTTGCCTACGTGGGTGAGTCCGTCATTTTGCCGCTGAAATATTATCGGAATAACTTCGCCGCCACTCTCACGCTGCTCGAGGCGATGCTGAAACACGGCGTCAATAAATTCGTCTTCTCCTCCACCTGCGCGACCTACGGTATCCCGGAAAAAATGCCGATCAACGAGGAGTCGGTCCAGAAACCGATCAATCCCTACGGCCAGACGAAACTGGACGTTGAAAACATGCTTCGCGCCCTCGCTCCCGCGACCGGACTCAGCTTTGCCTCCTTCCGCTATTTCAACGCCGCTGGTGCCGCCGAGGACGGCTCTATCGGCGAAGACCATGAACCGGAATCCCATCTCATCCCGCTCGCAATCGGTGCGGCCCAAGGCCGGCGGCCGGCGCTCCAGATATTCGGCAACGACTACCCTACCCCCGACGGCACCTGTCTGCGCGACTACGTGCACGTGGACGACTTGAGCCGCGCCCACATCGCCGCGTTCAACCAGCTTTCCGTGCCCGGAGCGCAGCATTTCTACAACCTCGGCACCGGCACGCCGACCTCCGTTTTGGAAGTGATCAAGGCGGTCGAGAAAGTGTCGGGCTTGAAGGTGCCGTCCACCTTTGCGCCGCGCCGCGCCGGGGATCCGCCCGCCCTGTATGCCGATGCCACCAAGGCCCGGCGCGAGCTCAACTGGACCCCCCAGTTTCAGTCCATCGAGCCCATCGTTGCCACAGCCTGGCGCTGGCACCATTCCCATCCAAAGGGCTACGCCGATCGGAAGGACTAGGGCCTGTTAACACTACGTTAGCGCCAACCCGATGAGGGCGAAGGTGACGAAAGAACGGAAAAGCGTATCGAGTTTGTCGTAGCGGGTGAAGATGC
>JAYUBB010000006.1:0-2835 GCA_043741015.1 Opitutaceae bacterium | reverse complement strand
GCCGCCGCGCGCAGCACGCGGAAACGCAGGTAGGCTTTCCAGTCCGCCAGGGGCCGGGTGGTCAGCTGCGCCTGCAGGCCCTCGAAGAATTCCGGCTGACCGACGTCGATCTCGGCCGCGGCCGGGCCGCCGATGCCGCGCTCGGCCAGGTAGGTCAGGTAGGGAAACGCCGGGAACTTGGCGGCGAGGCTGGCCGTGGGCATCTTGTTGTAATTCTTGATCGAATCCCTGAGTTCCACCGGTGTCCGGGCCTTTTCCGCCAGGCCCTTCTCGGCCGCGAACACCGTGTGGGCGCCGGCCGCGGCGGCCTCGGGGGTGTCGCCAGCCAGAGTGAACATCTTCGCCACGTGCTCGAGGAAGGCTGCGCGCTGCTTCTCGTACTTCTCGTCAAAGTAGTAATCGCGGCTCGGCAGGCTCAGGCCGCCCTGGCCGGCCTGCAGGATGTTCATCATGCTGTTCTTCTCGTCCGCATCGACGATCGTGATGAACAAGCCGCCGATGCCAGAGTTGTGCAGCGCCGCCAGGGTCCTGGCCAGATCGTCCAGCGACTTGATCGCCGCGACCTGCGCCAGGTCCGTCTCGACGGGCTTGAGCCCGGCGGCGTCGATCGCGGCGGTGTTCATCGCCGAGGTGTAGAAATCGCCGACCTTCTGCTCGACCGAGCCGGGCTCGTGCGAGCGGGCGGCGGCGGTCTCCAGGATGCCCTTCAATCCGTTCTGGTTGTACTGGTCGAGCTCGTTGAAGGAGCCCCAGCGCGACTTGTCCGCCGGCACGGGATTGGCCTTCTGCCAGTTGCCGAAGGCGTAGCGGCCAAAGTCGGTGCCGGGCGAGACGCTGGCGTCCATGTTGCCCGGGCTGAAGCGCGGCACGGCGGGCTTGGCCGCATCGGCGGCAGATAAGGAAACGGCGGCACTCAGAGCCGCCACGATAAGGAGACGTCGGAAGGGTTGATTCATTTGGCCGGGACTAAGGCGGCTTATGACACGAGAGGCAATCCCGGTGTGATGGACGGTCGTTGCGCCTTTCGACCGGGATTTCCCGCCTGGGCGCAAGACTGAAGCTCCTCAGCGCGGCCGCACCACCGTGAACAACTCGGTAGTGCGCACGTAGTGGTCGCCGCCCATGCGACCGATGGTGTCGAGCTTGCGCGGGTCGATCTGGCCGTCCGACCCGAGCACGGCGTCGGCAATGTAAGCCTGGACGATGGTGCCGAAGACCACGTTCGCACCTTGGGGCCCGCTGCCCAATTCGACGATGCGCTCCAGCCGGCACTCGAAGGCCACCGGCGCGGCCGCGACGCGTGGCGGACGCACCTTGACCGAGGGCACCGACTCGATGGAGAACTTCTCAAACTCACTTTCGCCATGGGGCAGCGGTGTGGCCGTGAGATTCATCGGCCCCGCCAGCGCGTGCGGCACAATGTTGACCACGAACTCCGGCACCTGGCCGACGTTGATCACGCTGTCCTTCTTTTTTCCCGTGCGGTCGTTGGCGCCGCTGAAGATCACGGTCGGCGGCTTGGCGCACACACCCTGGAAGAAGGAGAACGGCGCCAGATTGGTTTTCCCGGCGGCGGAGATCGTCGAAACCCAGGCAATGGGCCGCGGCGTAATCGCGTGGATCATCCAGTTGTAGGCGTCGTGCGGCGGCAGCGTTTCAAAGTCGAGTGTCATGACCCATTTAAAGCGTCGGCCTGGTCGAAGGCAAACGCCGACCCGTTCAGAACAACCGCCGCCCCTTGGCCTCGGGTGGCAGGTCCACCCCGAGCAATCCCGCAAGAGTCGGCGCGAGATCCTCGACGGCGACCCGCTCGGAATGCATTCCTGGCGGAACGCCCGCGCCAAACCATACCAGCGGCACGTGCGTGTCGTAGTCGTAAGGGGTGCCGTGCGTCGTGCCTTGGGCGCGCTCGATGAAGTACGGCTTGGGAATATAGATCACGTCGGTGCTCCGCGCGGGATAAAAACTCAGGCGGGACATTTCGCCAAATTCGTCCAGCAGGCCGGGGGCGGTTAGTTGCGTGCGGGTGTAGGCGGTGGCGATGCCCGGGAAGGTGAGCAACGCGTCACGTAGCGCTTCCTCGAGGCGAACCGCAGGAAGTTTTTTGGCTTCCAGCGCCGCGGGATTCAAGCGGTAGCCGCTGTTGTCGCGCACCGCCCAATAGGCATCCCCCGGCAGCGAACCGAAACGGGCGTCGAGCGCGGCTTTGACGTGTTGATCAAGGGCTTTGCTTCCGATGCGTCCCGCCGCGCCGGCACCCTTGGCCGCTTGAATTCTCTCCGGCAGCGGACTTACGCCGTGGTCGGCTGTAAGCACGATCACGCAATGATCGAGCCCGACCCTCCGGTCGAGAAATTGGAAAAACTCCGCCAGCGTGCGATCGAGCCGCAGAATGGCATCCATGATCTCGTGGCTGTCCGGCCCGTAAGCGTGGCCCACCTTGTCCGGTTGCGAAAACCCGATGCACAGCAGGTCAGGCGTGTCGTCCTGCCCGAGCTGCTCGGCCTCGACGAGACGCTCCGCCATGTCGGCCAGAACTTGGTTGCTCCAGGGCGTCTGGTCGAAGGCATCGTAGAACGCACCGGAAATCGTCGGACGGCCGCCGTCCACACGCTTTGGAAAGGTGATCGGCAGGCCGCTCTCCGCCAGCTCACCGGGGGCATCGTCCGGCCCCTGCACGGCATCGTAGATGGATTTATCCAGCAGCCGCTCCCAGACTTGGCCGAAGTGCTTGGCCGCATCATGCTGGCTGTTGAATTGCTCCACCCACGCCGGCAGCTCGCGCCGGTAATAGGCTGAGGTCACGAAACGCCCCTCTTCGGTCCAGTAGGCGCC
>JAYUBB010000005.1:0-2841 GCA_043741015.1 Opitutaceae bacterium | reverse complement strand
ACCAGCGCACCGCCCGGGCTTTTTCCGTCGATCTGCCCTACCCGAACGACGGATTGATCCGGCTGGTCACGCGCCCATCCCACCCCGAGGACAATGCCTTCAACTACACCTATTGGGGGCCGCTCACCGCGGAAGAATTCAGCGCGACCATCCTGACCCCGGACCAGCCCCTTATCTCAACGCAGGCCGAGACCACGTTCGGCTTCGCCGACTTGGCTGAAGCAAACCGGCCCGTGCTCTTCGCCCATGCACCCTCGCGGCTCTCCTTTCCCTTGCGGCCAGGCACGCTCACCGGCGAGATCGGCCTCTTGGCGGCAGCCTATACCGGCCCCGATGCCACGGCCGGCGGTCTTTTCATCATCGAGGTGGAGGATGACACCGGCCGACGGACCATGGTCTGGCAACGCGAGCTCAATCCCCGGGATGTCCCCGCCGATCGAGGGTTCATCTCCCTTTCGGTGGATCTGCCGCGCCTGGTTTCCGGCCGCCTGATCCTGCGCACGGAAGCCCGACCGGGTCAGAGTCTGGTCCGCGCCTGGACCTTCTGGCACGGCTTGCGAATCGATCCCTGAGGATAAGTCTCGCTCAGGAGCCAAGGATAATCCCGTCTGCACGGAAAGGAATTGCGTCTGCTGCCCAGGAAATCAACCGCCCGATGGCGGGTTTGGCCGCCCCGATGGTCAATCACTTGATACTCTCATTGCTACGAAATTCCGGCCTTCCCCCGGAAACTTCCTGACTCACGAATTTCCTGCTGACACCGCTGCCAAAACGCTGTTTTACCCCGGCACCCTATGATGCGCATGTTCGTAAGCAGAAACCCGCTGAGCACGGCCTTTTTCTGTGCGGTCACACTCGCGCTGGGATTAGCCTTATACACGAATCGCGTCTGGGAGGACTACTACATCACCTTTCGTTCCAGCAAGAACCTGGCCACCGGCCACGGGCTGGTCTACAATCACGGCGACCGGCTGCACACGTTTACCTCGCCGCTCGGAGTGCTGTTGCCCGCCGGGGCCAGCGCGCTGACCGGCAACAATTCCGACACGGCGGCACTGTGGATATTCCGGCTGATGAGTGCGTCAGCACTGGGCGGCGCGGCCGCCTTGCTCGTCAGCCTGACGCGCCGGCTGGCCTACCCGGCGCTGGCCGTCGTGTTCATCACGGCCCTGCTGTGCACCGACGCCAAATCCCTCGATTTCACCATCAATGGCATGGAGACGGCGTTTATGCTGCTGTTCCTGGCCTACGCCTTCTGGAGTCATCTGACTCCGGGCCCGCGCCAGTGGCTGCACCTCGGCGGGGCTTGGGCGGGGCTGATGTGGACCCGGCCCGACAGTTTCATCTACATCGGCCTGATCGCAGCCGGATTCTGGATTTTCAACCAGCCTGACCGCACCGGGGGCAAGCGCGGCCAGCAACTGGGCCTGTTCATCAAAGCGGGCTTGCTGACCACCGCGCTTTACGGACCGTGGCTGGCCTGGGCTTGGTGGTATTATGGCTCGCCCATCCCCCACACCATCGTGGCCAAGGGTGCGCAGAGTGGCGACCTCGAGGCGTTGAAGCGTTTCGTGCATGGCGTCTGGCAACTGCCGTGGCTGATTTGGAAAGGCGGGACAACCGCGGAAGGTTCCTTTCTGCCCTCCTATTATATGATGCCGGCCTGGCCCGTCTGGATGATGCCCTTCGGACGGGTTCTCGCCACCCTCAGCTGCCTTCTCTGGCTCGTGCCCAAGGTTCGCCTCGAGTCGCGCGTCGCCTCCTTCGCCTACTACATCGCGATTTCCTACCTGTCGTTCATTCCCTACTTCCCCTTCCCTTGGTATCTGCCGGCGACCGCGCTGCTGGCCTTTATCGCGCTGACGGGAGTTCTCGGCCAACTCTGGCAGTCCGGACGGTGGGGGCTGCGCACCCTCGCCGGCACCGTTGCCCTCGTCATGCTGAGCGGGGCCCTTGCCCTCACTTGGGGTGCCGCCCGCCAGGCCCGCGCCCAACAAATCTTAGTCGAGGATGGCAACCGCCGGGTGATCGGCGAGTGGCTGCATGCCAGCGCGCAGCCCGGTGACACGGTCTTCATGGAGCCTCTCGGCTACATCGGTTATTTCTCCGGATTGAAGACCTACGACTGGCCGGGCCTGTCTTCGCGCGAGGTGCCCGCCGCCTGCCGGCTGATGGGCACCAATTGGGGCAGCCTCATCCGCTATCTCGAACCCACCTGGCTGGTATTGCGTCTCCACGGCGAGGGTGACCTCGCTCACCTCGCCCCGGCCCTCGCCGACCTCAGCTACGATCGGGTGCATGATTTCAGCCGCCAGGCCGAGATCGAGCAAATCGATGTGCCCGGCCGTCAGCTCCTCCTCTTCGATTCGCATTTCGTGGTCTACCACCGCCGCAACCCGCTGCGGCACGACGCCGAGGGATTCCAGATCGCCTCCCCCATCGGTTCGAGCATCAGCACCATCAATAACATCCGCGTGCGCATGGTGCATGCCCCCGGTTCCATGATCATGCCCCTGGCGCAAAGCGCCCACTGGATGAGCATTCATTTCGGCTTTCCCGACGCCGCCTTCGAAGAGCCGCACGCGACCAACGGCGCCATCTTTCAAATCTGGCTCGTGGACGGAAAAACCCGCCGCATGATCTACGAACGAAAATTGGAGCCCCTGCTACAAGCGGACGACCGCGGCCTGAAGGAGATCAGGCTCGACCTGCCCGAGCGCAAACACCCCTTGGACGCGTTTCTCGTCTTTGAAACTGACGCCATGGGCAATACCTCAAAGGATTGGACGTTCTGGTCCAGTCCCGACATCAGGCCAGCCCCGCCCCCCTGACCAGCCAGCA
>JAYUBB010000004.1:0-9292 GCA_043741015.1 Opitutaceae bacterium | reverse complement strand
TTCTCGGTGTAGAGCGAATGAATGACGATATCGAGGAGCTGCTTGATCTCGGCCTGGAACTCGAATTTTTGCGGTGTGGCGGTGGACATGGGAGGAGTGAGAGTGATGGAAAAAGGAGGGTGAAGAATCCGTGAAGCCCGCTAGTTTAGCGAGCTTCGGAAAAAATCAAGCGGGAGAATGAAGCCCGGCTGACTAATAGCCTGCCGGGGGTGATTCCGCAAGTCCGCCCCCGGCTCAGCCGCCGAGGTAGGCGGCCTTGAGTTCGGGATTGGCGCGAAGCTCGGCCGACGGGCCCTGCATCACGACCACGCCGGTCTCGAGCACGTAAGCATCATGCGAGACCTCGAGCGCAAGGTTGGCGTTCTGTTCGACCAGCAAGATGGTGACGCCGTGATTCCTGTTAATCTCCACGATTTTTTCAAAAATGGTGCTGATGAGCTTGGGGGCGATGCCGAGCGAGGGTTCGTCGAGCATGAGCAGCTTGGGTTCGCTCATGAGCGCGCGGCCGATGGCGAGCATCTGCTGTTCACCCCCTGAGAGCGTGCCGGCGGCCTGCATCAGCCGCTCCTTCAGCCGGGGAAAAATACTGAACACGTAGTCGCGGGTGCCGGCGATCTTTGCCTTGTCGTGCTGCAGATAGGCGCCCATCGCGAGGTTCTCGTCCACGGTGAGGTTGGAGAAGACCATGCGGCCCTCAGGCACATGGCAAAGGCCGCGGGCGACGATCTGGTGCGGCGGAAGTTTGGTGATGTCCTCGCCCTTGAAGGTGATGCGGCCGCGCTTGGCGCGGAGCAGGGCGGAGATGGTGCGCAGCGTGGTGGTCTTGCCCGCCCCATTGCCGCCGATGAGCGTGACGATCCGGCCGGTCTCGATGGTGAAGGACACGTCGCGCAAGGCGCTGATGGCGCCGTAACAGACTTCGAGATTTTTGACCTGCAACATGGGCTCAGTGGTGCGAAAGGGATTTTTGATGATCCTCACCGAGGTAGGCCTCGATGACCTTGGGGTCGGACTGGATGGCCGCCGGCGCGCCCTCGGCGATCTTCACGCCGTAGTCGAGGACGGCGATGCGCTGGCAGACGCCCATGACGACCTTCATGGAGTGTTCGACGAGCAGAATCGAGAGGCCGAATTGTTTTTGCACCTGCTGGATGAGGCGGACGAGTTCGATTTTCTCGGTCGGGTTCATGCCGGCGGCGGGTTCATCCAGGAGGAGGAGTTTCGGCTTGGTCGCGAGACAGCGGACGATCTCCAGCCGGCGCTGCTCGCCGTAGGGGAGGCTCTTGGCGGGGGCGTCGCGGAAGCGGCGGAGGTTGAAGATATCGAGCAGCTCCTCGGCGCGCTTGGTGATGGCGGCTTCGTCGGCCCGGAACGCGCCGAGGCGCACGAGCGAGTGAAAGGCCGCCGTCTCGCGGTGGAGGTTGCAGGCGACACGGACGTTGTCGAAGACGGAGAGCGAGCCAAAGAGACGGATGTTCTGGAACGTGCGGGCGATGCCGCGCTCGACAATCTCGTTGACGCGAAGCCCGGCCAGCGACCGGCCGTTGAAAGTCACCCTGCCCGAGGTGGGCTGATAGACGCCGGTGATGAGGTTGAAAACGGTGGTCTTGCCCGCGCCATTGGGACCGATGATACCGCAGAGCTCGCCCTCACCGACGGTGAAATCGACGGCATTGACGGCGGTGAGGCCGCCAAACTTGATCGAAACCCGGTCGAGACGCAGGAGCGGCGGGTTTGTGGCCTGGTTGGATTGAAGGGCTTCGGGCATCAGGACTTGGTTTTGCCGTACTTGAAGTTGAACAGCCCCTGCGGACGCACGATCATCAGCACGATCAGGAGCAGGGAGTAGATGATCATGCGGTATTCCGCGATCGGGCGCAGGACCTCGGGGAGGAGGGTGAGCAAAATCGCGGCAAGGATGACGCCGACGGTGTTGCCCATGCCACCGAGGATGACCATGACGACAATCTCGATGCTTTTCGTGAAGTCGAAGCCGGTCGGCGTGATGCTCATCTTGAAGTGGCCGTAGAGCCCGCCGGCGGCCCCGGCAAAAAATGCGCCGATGACGAAGGCGACGATCTTGTAGCGCGTGGTGTTCAGGCCGACGGCCTCGGAGGCGATCTCATCATCCTTGGTCGCGAGGAACCCGCGGCCGTAGGTCGAATTGACCAGGCAGGTGACGGTGAAGACGCTGAGGGCGACGAAGGCGAGGACCCAAAAGATCGAGGTGTAAGCGGGAATGCCGTTGAGACCGAGGGCGCCGCCGAGGAATTCCACGTTTTGGAATATAACCCGTATAATCTCGCCGAAGCCGAGGGTGACGAGGGCGAGGTAGTCGCCCTTGAGGCGGAGCGAGGGCACGCCGACCAGCAGGCCGGCCAGCGCCGCCCCGAGACCGCCCGCCGTGAGCGCGCCGAGGAAGAGCAGGCCCTGCTGCAGCGCAGTGCCGCCGTCCTCACCGAGGAGGCGCGGTCCGAGAAAAAGCGAGACCGCGGCGGCCAGATAGGCGCCGACCGACATGAACCCGGCGTGACCCAGCGAGAACTGGCCCGTGTAGCCGTTCACCAGGTTGAGCGAGACGGCGAGGATGATGTTGATCCCGATGCCGATGATGACATCAAGGTGGTAGGGATCGATGCGGTCGGAAAAATACGATAGGCCGAAGGCGGCGAGGAGGGCAACGAGCAGGTAAAGATGCGGGCGCGGCATGGCTCAGGCAGGGTCTTTAACCACGGATTGCACGGATATGGCGGATAAATTCTCTAACCATGTCATTCTGAGCAAAGCGAAAAATCCAGCAGGACGAACGACTGCATGAACCCTCCTGGATTCTTCGCTTTGCTCAGAATGACAAGCCGGGGGGATTGGATCCGTGTTCATCAGTGGTCCAAAGTTCTCAGACCTTCTCCGCGCTGACCTTGCCCAGCAGCCCGGCGGGGCGGAAAAGCAAAATGATGATGAGGATGGCGAAGGCGATGGCGTCCTTGTAGGTGGACCACTGGCTGCCGTTCACGAAGGTCTCGACCGTGCCCAGCAACAGGCCGCCGAGCGCGGCGCCGGGGATGTTGCCAATGCCGCCGAGGACGGCGGCGACAAAGGCCTTGAGGCCGGGCATCACGCCCATGAGCGGGTCAATCGACGGGTAGTTGAGTGCGTAGAGAATGCCGCCGGCGCCGGCGAGGGCGGAACCGAGGCCGAAGGTGAAGGAGATCACGACGTCATTGTTGACGCCCACGAGCTGAGCGGCCTTCGGATTGAGCGAGACGGCGCGCATGGCGGTGCCGATCTTGGTCCGGTAAACGATGAGCTGCAACGCGATCATGAGCAGCGTGGTGACCACGATGACGACCACCTGGTTGGACGAGATGACGAGGTCGCCGAAGGCGAAGTTGGTCGAGGGAAAGACCGCGGGAAAGGTGCGCGGTGTGGCGCCGAAGAATACCTGCCCGGAATATTCCAGCAGCAGCGAGACGCCGATGGCGGTGATGAGGACGTTGAGCGTGGCGGCACCGCGCAGCGGCCGGTAAGCGAGGCGCTCGATGATCATGCCCAGCAGCGCGCAGCCAATCATGGCGGCGAACAGGACAATCAGGCCGCCCCAAACCGTATTCTGGGGCACGTGCTGGCCGATGTAGTAGCCGATGAAGGCCCCGACCATGAAGACATCGGAATGAGCAAAGTTGATGAAGCGCAGCACGCCATAGACCATCGTGTAGCCGAGGGCGATGAGCGCATAGATGGCCCCGAGGGACAGGCCGTTGAGGAGTTGCTGGAGAAATTCCGACAAGAAGCTGAGAGTTGAAGGCTGAGAGTTGAGAGACGGAAGCTGCCTATTCGAGCGAATTTCGCAGGCCACTCAACATGCGGGAAATCTCCTCCGCGTCACGATAAAGTTGCGCCTGATCCGCGGGAGGCAGAAAGCCTTCGTTGCGGGCAACCGTGGCCTGAGTAACGACTTCATAGACGGAGCCAGTGGCGTAGCCAATAAAGTGGACAAAATCCGCAGGCGGCCGGGCAGAGCCTTCCGCAATATTGATCGAGTTGGCCGCGCCGGACCTGGTTGGTGAGGCCAAAACGTTCGTCCGTCGGGAAGGACTTGGTCAACCGGCAGACCAGTTCGGCGAACAGAACCGCCTTTCCCCAGACCTCCAACTTCTCGAAATTGAACATGCCTTGGAGTCGAAGCTCTCAACACCCAACTGTCAACTGGCGGGCGGTACGCCCGCCCTCACGGCGCAACGGTCTCGACGAATTGGAAGCGGCCGTTCTTGACGGTGAGAATGACAGCGGACTTGGTGGCGTTGCGCTGGGCGTCGATGGTGATGCGGCCGGTCACGCCGGGTAAATTCGCGGTCGTGGCAATGGCGTCGCGGAGTTTCGTGCTGTCCGTGGTGCTGGCGCGGCGGAGGGCATCGAAGAGCAGCAAGGCGGCGTCGTAGCCGAGGGCGGCGATGCTGTCGGGGGTCTCGCTGTCCCAGCGGGCGCGGAATTTTTTCACAAAACCCTGCACCTCGGGCGCAGTGGAATCGGGCGAGGCGTGGGTGGAATAGTAGGTGCCCTCGACCGCCGCGCCGCCGATCTCGATGAGTTGCGGGGCCTCCCAGGCGTCACCGCCAAAAATGGGGCCGGTGAAGCCGAGCTGGCGCGCCTGGATGCAGATGAGCGCGCCCTCCGTATAATTACCCGAATGGAAGATCACGTCGATCCCCGCACTCTTCAGGGCGGTGAGCTGGGCGCGGAAATCCTTGTCGCCCTCGCTGTGTTTCTGGTCGGCCACGATCACGCCGCCCGCCGCCGTGAATTTCTCCCGGAATACTTTCGTAAGGCCGACACTATAGGCGTTGTTGACCGAGGTAAGGATGCCGGCGCGTTGCGCGTGCAGCGTGTCGTGGGCGAACTTGGCCAGCACGGCGCCTTGGAACGGGTCGATGAAACAAACGCGGAAGATGTAGCTGCCCATCTCGGTGACGCGCGGGTTGGTCGAGGAGATGGCGATCATCGGGATCCTCGCGTTCTGGTAGACGGGCGCGGCCTCGAGCGAGTTGCTGGAGGGGTTGCCGCCGAGGACGGCGACGACCTTGTCGCGGGAGACGAATTTCTTCGCGATGGTGGCCGACTCGCCTTGCTTGGACTGGTTGTCCTCGGTGAGCAGCTCAAGTTTCCGGCCCAGAACACCGCCGGCGGCATTGGCCTCCTCGAAGGCGAGGATGACACCCTTGCGGGCGGAGACGCCGAAGGCGGCCTCCTTGCCGGTGAACGCGCCGTATTGGCCGATCTTGATCGGATCGTCGTCGGCGCGGATGGGTGAGACGAACGCAACCGCGGCGATCAAGATGAATATCCACATGCCTGTCATCCTGAGCGAAGCGAAGGATCCATCATGATGGACGCTGGCGGTCATGCTGCTGGATTCTTCACTGCGTTCAGAAGGACAAAAGAGGGAGTTCATTGGCTATGGCAGGGCATCACGGCGCCACGGTCTTGAAGAACCTGGCCTTGCCGTCCTTGAGCGCGATGATGGTGGCGGCCTTGGAGGCGTTGCGATCCTTGTCGATGGTGGTCATGCCGCTGACGCCGGGGAAATTCCTGGTCGCGGCGAGGGCGTCGCGCAGCTTGGGACCGTCCGTGGTGCCGGCGCGCTTGATGGCGTCGGCGAGGACATAGACGGCGTCGTAGCCGAGGGCGGAGAAGGCGCCGGGGGCCTCGCCGTCCCAGCGGGCCTTGTATTTGGCGGCGAACTGCGCGACGACGGGGTCGGTGTTCTCGGCGGAGAAATGGGTGGAGTAGTAGCAGCCGTTGAGCGCCTCCCCGCCGATCTTGAGGAGCTGTTCGTCCTCCCAGCCGTCGCCGCCGAAGAACGGCACGGTCAGGCCGAGGTCGCGCGCCTGGCGGACGATGAGGGCGGACTCGGTGTAATAGCCGGGGACAAAGACGGCGTCGACGCCGGCGGCCTTCACGGCGGTGAGCTGAGCACGGAAATCCTTGTCGCCCTCGGAGAAGTTTTTCTCGGTGGCGATCTCGCCGCCGCCCGCGGCGAAGGTTTCCTTGAAGTATTTGGCGAGACCGAGGCTGTAGGCGTTGGAGACACTGGAGAGGATGGCGACCTTTCTGGCCTTCAGATCATCCTTGGCGAACTTGGCCATGACGGTGCCCTGGAAAGGATCGATGAAGCAGACGCGGAAAATGTAGTTGCCGGTCTGCGTGACCTTGGGGTTGGTGGCGGCGGGGGCGACCATGGGGATGTGCGCCGCCTGGGCGATGGGGGCGGCCTCGAGCGACCGGCCGGAGGAAACCTCGCCGATCAGGGCGACGACTTTGTCACGGGAGATGAGTTTTTTGACCGCGGTGGCGGACTCGCCGGACTTGGTCTGGTTGTCCTCGTAGGCGAGTTCGAGCGGGCGGCCGAGGACCCCGCCGGCGGAGTTGATTTCCTCAAGGGCGAGGATGATGCCGTGGTGCGAGGTCTGGCCGAAGCCGGCTTCCTTGCCGGTGAGCGAGGCGTATTCGCCGAGCTTGATGGGTTCGGCGGCGATCAAGGCCGCGGCAGTCGCGAGGGAGGCGAAGGTGAGGAGGAGGAGGGCTTTCATAGTGTGAGTGTGGGAGGAGAAAAGAGGGTTACGGATGGACGTCCTGGACGAAGGCGAAGCGGCCGTTCTTCACGGTCAGCACAACGGCGGACTTGGTGGGATTGCGCTGGGCGTCAAAAGTGATCCGGCCGGTGGCGCCGGCGAAATTCCTGGTGGCGGCGAGGGCGTCGCGAAGTGGCGCGCTGTCGGTGGTACCGGCGCGGTGGAGCGCGTCGATCAGGACCATCGCGGAATCATAGGCGAGGGCGGAGAGGGCGTTCGAGTCGCTGCCCCAGCGCTGGCGATAGCGCGCGTTGAAGGCGACGACGGCCGGTGACTGGTTTTCCGGCGAGTAGTGGGTGGAAAAGTAGGCGCCTTCGACGGCGGTTCCGCCGATGGCGATGAGCTCGGACGATTCCCAGCCGTCCACCCCGAGGAGCGGCAGGGTGAGGCCGAGGTCGCGGGCCTGCTTGGAGATGAGCGCGGCCTCGGCATAGTAGCCGGGCACGAAGACGCCCTCGACCCCGGCGGCCTTGATGGCGGTGAGCTGGGCGCGGAAATCCTTGTCACCCTCGCCGTATTTCTGCTCGAGCACAACGGTGCCACCGGCGCCGGTGAAGCGTTCGCGGAAATATTTGGCGAGCCCGACACTCTGGGCGGAGGAGACGGAGGAGAGGATGGCGACGCGGCGGAGTTTCAGCGAGTCGAAGGCGAATTTCGCCATCACGGTGCCCTGGAAGGGGTCGATGAAGCAGACGCGAAAGATATAATTTCCCTTGGCGGTGACCTCGACCGCCGTGGCGCCGGGCGAGATGAGCGGGATCTTTGCGTTCTGGCAGATCGGCGCGGCTTCCAGGGTGCGGCCCGAGGTAAGTTCGCCGAGGATGGCGATGACCTTGTCGCGCGAGATGAGCTTCTTGACGATCGTGGCGGATTCACCGGCTTTCGACTGGTCATCCTCGGTGAGAAGTTCGAGCGGGCGGCCGAGGACGCCACCGGCGGCATTCGCTTCCTCAATGGCGAGAAGGGTGCCCTTGTGCACGGTCTGTCCGTAGGTGGCTTCCTTGCCGGTGAGCGAGGCAAACTCACCAACCTTGATGGTTTCCTCCTGGGCAGCCAGCCCATACGGCAGACTCAGGGCAAGGGTGGCAGTCAGAGCGCCGGCGCCAACGGCGAGCCGGAACAGCAGGATCAGGAAACGGGCGGGCATGGCGTGGTGTGGCAAGGAGGGGACCTAAATGCAGCCGGGCGGGGCTTTCAACCCGCAACTACCGCAATATGAGAGGGGCGGGGGCAGGACTTGTTCCCTCTTGGCGGCCAGGGTGGGCAGGGACGGGAGATTGAGCTTTGCCACCGGCGGTCGGATCGGTTGTCTCAACCGGTAGTTGAACCTCATTGACCGCTATCTTCTGCGCGAATGGCTGAAAATGCTTGGGTTGCTGATCGCGGCCACGACGGGCCTGCTGCTCATGACCGCGCTCTACGACAACCTGCGTGATCTCATCCAGACCGGCGTCGGGGCTGGGGATATCCTCCTGTATTACACCGCCCTGATGCCCAGCAACCTGTCGGTGGTGCTTCCTTTGTCGATGCTGCTCTCATTGCTCTTCGTGCTCAGCAAACTGCACCGGAATAATGAACTCCTGGCCGTGCGTACGGCCGGTCTGAATATTTTTGCCACGACCCGTGCCCTGTGGCTGGCCGGCGTGGTGCTCTGTGGCGTGTCCCTGCTGCTCAACGCGAAAGTGGTGCCCTGGTCGGTCGAGACCTCGCGCAGCCTGCTGGAGAGCTTTGAGTTCCGGGCCGAGGCCAAGGCGATGCCCGGTGTCGCGTTGGGCATCGTATCAAGGGTGGCGTTCGACAACCAGCCGCAGAATCGCATGTGGTATATCAACCGCTACAGTCGCTTTGAGCAGAAGGCCTACGGGGTGTCCGTCTCAGAGCTGGACAAAGAGCGGCGGGAGAAGACGCGCCTCATGGCTCGGGAGGGCACTTACGATCCCGTCCACCGCGCCTGGACGTTTCGTGACGGCCGCGAGATTTGGTTCGACCCCGAACTGGGCGAGATCATGCGCACGATCAGCTTTGCCGAGAAGTCGGTCCCGTATTTCAGCGAGGATCCCGCGCTGATGATGCTCATCGACCGCAAGCCGACGATGCTTTCCTTCAACGAGCTGCAGCGCATCACCGACTATTTCTCCTCGGAAAACAACCCCAAGCTCGTCCAATATGAGGTGCGCTACTACGGCCTGCTGGCCGACACGCTCGGGCCGCTGATCATCATTGCCATCGCCATTCCCTTTGCCGTGTCGGGTGTGCGCGTCAGCCCGGCGGTGGGCGTTTCAAAATCCATCGGGCTGTTTTTCATCTATTACATCCTCACCACCGTGGCCACCATGCTGGGCGGCAATGGGTTCATCGAGCCCCTGTGGGCCGCCTTGATGCCCAACCTGGCGATGATCGGACTGGCGGCCTATTTCTTTGGCCGGATGCGGTGAGCGCTCCGCAAGGGGCGGTCAGGGCAGGAACGGCGGCGGCCACTTCAGGAATTGCAGGGTGGAGATGCGGCCCCAGTTCGAGTACAGGATCAGCCCCCATACGGTGATGCAGTTGATGTAGGCGATGAACACGGCCGCGCTGCCCATGTCCTTGGCGCGCTTCGCGAACGGGCGTTTCTCCAGCGAGATGTCGTCGATGGTCCATTCCACGGCCGAGTTCAGCAGCTC
>JAYUBB010000003.1:0-9330 GCA_043741015.1 Opitutaceae bacterium | reverse complement strand
CCGTGATCAAGCTCCTGCACGGGCCTCTCGGCGCGGATTTCGGCCCGAACGATCCCCGGCGCCGGGACCTTGAGATCATTACGGAGAAAATCGAGCAGCTCGAGGGCCTCGTCACCCGCGTCCTGTCGTTTGGCCGCGCGCCGTCCACCATCCACTCCCGCTGGTCGCTCGACGAGATCCTGGGCGACACCAACCACCTGCTCCGGGCCAAGCTCACCCAGGCCGGCGTCGTGCTGCATTACACCCCGCCGCCCCAACCGCTCGCCGTCGAAGTCAACAAGGGCCAGCTCCAGCAGGTTTTCCTCAACCTGGTCCTCAACGCCCTCCACGCCATGCCGCAGGGCGGCGAGCTCCGCATCACCTGTCAGCTCGATGGACCGGCCGTGCATATCGACATCGCCGACACCGGTGGCGGCATTCCACCCGAAATCCAGCCACGCATCTTCGAATCCTTTCTCTCCACCCGCGCCGGCGGCACCGGCCTCGGCCTCACCATTGCACAGCGCATCGTCAAGGACCACCATGGCGTGCTTAAACTCATGGCCACGGGCCCGCGCGGCAGCACCATGCGCGTCACGCTGCCGTCGATTCCGAGCTAGCGCCGCTCAGCTTTTAGGCCGGACGGGAAACGGCGCCTGGGTCACATCCTGCCCGAGCACGGCCGACGGGCCATCGTGCTGGGCCGTGCTGGCCAGCACGCTGAGCGTGTTGTAAGCCAGTTGGATGTGCTTGTGCGTCTCCAACTCCGCGACGAGACGCCGGTTGATGCGGTTTCGCGTGCCGGAGGAATTCCGGTAGTGGCTGACATAGATCAGGCTGAACGTCACGCCACTGGCGGCGATGTTGGTATACAACTTCGGCGAATAGTCCGCATCCTCGACCCCGTAGCGTCGCTCCATCTCGGCTGCTGCGGTCCGGGCCTCGGCAAAATCCCCCCTCGTTTCCTCCTCCAGCACCTTGCTGAAGAGCGCCATGGCGCTGGCGACTGGTGTGCCATAGGTGACGGTTACTTCAACCTTGCCCCAGATGTAGGGATGGCCATGCGAAAAATTGAAGACCTTGGATTTGAAGATGAACTGGTTCGGGATGAACAGCACGCGGCCGGTCGGCTGATCCACTCCCAGCCAGTTGTTCACCTCGATGAGCGTCGTGCGGAGCAACTGGATGTCGAGCACGTCGCCGCGCACCCCCTCGACTTCCAACCGGTCGCCGATGGTGAACTTGCGGCCGAGCATGATGGCGAACCAGCCAAAGAAGGCCGCGAAGACATCCTGGATCGAGATGACGATCGCGGCGCTCACCAGGCCGAGGGTCGTCGCCACGAGCGTGAGGTCCTCAACGAGATAGAAGGCAAAGACGATGAGAATGAGGAGGCCCACGGTGTAACGCCCCAGGCGGCGGGCCAGGAAAAGCGCCTCTTTAAGGTAACGCCGGGGCAGCACCACCCGGCTGATGAAGAGGTGAATGCCGATCAGCAGGAGGGCGATGGCGCCGGGCCACCACAATTGCACCAGATAATCGTCGCGCAGCTCCCGGTATTGATCCTCCAGGTAATTGCTCTGCTGCAATGCCAGATCCTGGCCGGCCAGCGTGAGATCCCGCGTCTTGCGCAGGGCCTCAACCTGATCAATCAGGAACGGCAGCCGCTCGCCCAGCAGCAATTTTTGCGCACGTTCACTGGCGAGGAATTGCTCGGCGCGGGCGTTGCGCCGGAGAAAACTGGTCTGGCGCTCCAGGAGCTGCAATTCCTCGTCCGAATTGGCCAGTTTCAGCCGGGCCAGTTCAAGCGCCGACTCGGCATTGCGCAGGTTATCCCTCAGATTCCTGAGCCGCGCCGCAAATTCCTCCGCCTGTCCCGGGTCGCCGATCATTTGGCGGCGACGCGCAAAAAGATTTTGCACCGAGGGGCGGGTTGGCGCGGAACTGGTCCGGATTCTCTCCCGCAGTGCCTGGGCCTGAAGCACCAGTTCCATTTCGGCCTCAACAGCCTCCTGCTGCAGGGAGAGGGCGCGCAACTGCTCATTCTTGTTGTAGGCCCGCTCCTCGATTTCGGCCCGCCGGGCCGACGTGGTGGCGTCAGTGGTCAGCTCGGCCACCTGTCTCACCAGTTGGTCGCGCTCGGCTGCCACCCTGATTTTGGCGGTGATTAAATCTCGTTGCTTGCTTTCAAGCGCGGCGGTGTCGGACGGGATCGCATGCAGGCGGTCCTTGATTTTACCCAGCGGCGTGGTGCGATCAACCGCCTGGAGTCCGCGTTCCTTGTTCTCCAAGGCCTGCCGGGTTTCGAGGATCGTTAATTCCTGCCGCATGCCGCCCAACCGTTGCTGCAACTTTGCCTTGTCCGCCGTATTGTCGGACGCCATCGCCTCGATCGTACGGATCTCCTCCTTTAACTGGCTGATTCGCTCGTCATCGCGCGCCGCCTGCACGGGCACCAGGGCCCAAAGCGAGACAAGGAAGATGAAAGCTCTTTTAATCATGCAGGTTGCTGCGGGCCGGGCCCGGTTCAGCCGGATAATTTGGCCGGGCCGGCTTCACTCCTCAAGTTCCACGTTCCAATAGGCGACATCGAGGAAGTCCTTCCACTTTTCGTGATTGTGGTTGCCCAGCACCAGCGAGATGACCGGCCGCCACTTCGGCCGCACAGGCTTGCGCACGAGCCGCATGTGCGCCTCGTGCGGGAGGCGGTTGGCCTTGCGCGAATTGCACTTGATGCACGAGCACACGATGTTCTCCCACGTCGTCTTGCCGCCGTAGTGGCGCGGGATGACATGGTCGAGGTTCAGCTGCTCGCGGTCGAAGGTGTGGCCGCAATACTGGCACTTGTCGTCGTCGCGCTCGAAGACGTTGCTGCGCGTGAGCTTCAGCTCCTTGCAGGGCAGCTTGTCGAAGAAAGTCAGCAAAATCACCCGCGGCAGCCGGATGTTGCGGTTGATGGTGCGCACGGTTTCCAAGGCATCGACCGGCGGGTTGAAGCTCGAGAAGTCGATCCAATCCATCAGCGAGTAGGTGCGGAACGCCTCCTCGGTCTGGTGCACCACCTGAGCGTGCTCGCGGGCCAGCAGCCCGAAGGCCCGGCGCGCGGCAATGACGTTCACCGCCTGCCAGAGGCGGTTCAGGACGAGCACCGGCTGATCGAGGGCGGCTTCCATACGCAACGGGCCTTGGAGATACGGACACGCCGCCGCCCTGTCAAGCGGCTGGCTGGACGCGATTGCGCGAAGAGTAAGGTGTGCCGGTCGGCATGCTTGCCGGCGCCTCGCGAATATAGATTTGCCCGGTATCTGCTGGTCGTGCAGTTTTCCTATCGCTTGAATCCACGTTTCACCCGCGCGGTCATTTTGCTTCTGTCGTCGTATGCGCTGGCGCTTAGTCTCTGGGTGCTCCTCCAGGACAAGTCGATCAAGGCTGCGATTAAAGGTGGACCGGCCTATTATCACGCATCCTCTGGAGCTGTCCTCGCCGGCGGACCAGCGGAATCGTTCCTGCTGCCTTTTTCTCTCAGGCTGCTTGGTCAGGCTCCCGGACTGCTGCTCCTGTCGATCCGAGTCTATGCATTGGCCGCAGTCTTGGCCAGCGCCCTGGCTCTGGTGCTGGCCCTCCGTCCCCGGCAGGTTCCGGCGGCGCTGCAACTGGGCCTGGCGCTATCGACGATCGCGTTTTTTGCCGCCCACTTCGTGTTGAGCCGTCACGTGGCCCTTTTGGCCATCCCGGTGCGTGAATTCCTCGATTATGCCGGCATGGTGGCCTTCGCTTTTGGCGTGGGCGCGCTGATCAAGGTGGCATTCAATTATCCGCAGCCTGTCGATATTGACGCTTACCTCGCTTTCACGCAAAGAATGGAAACAAATTCCTGGGCGCACAGGTTCGTCCGGGGAATTTACGACGCCTGCAGGTTGACCGCGGCTTATGATAAGTTGGACTCTTTGGCCGGAAGCGCGACCGGTAGTTCACTCCGCATGGTGCGTTCGGTTTGGTGGTCACGGGGATTGGCGTTGCTCGGCTGCACGTTGGTTGCGCTCCTGCAGTGGCATGGACCCGCCATGTGGATGTTTCTTACCGGCTTCACACCGTTGCTTGTCATCACGGGCCTCACCTGGGTATTTGGACTCGGCGCCATGGAATGGCAGTATCGCATGGGGAATGCGGAGGATCGCGCCCGGATCACCTGGCTTGTCCTCGGTTTTGTTATTTTTTTCTGGCTCTGGAGTACATTTTTCATGGGGGTCATGGTCTGGCTGCTTTGCGGCGGCAGTGAGGTGGCGGGGCAGCTCATGATGACGGCTTTCGCCCTGGCCCTTCCGGTGGGTGCCATCGTCTTGGTCCTGCTGCTGACTTGTTCGATTTTTTTCTTCGGCGCTTTTGATCCGCGGATGGCCATCCGCAAGACGTCAGTTTATGGCATCGCGGCGTTGCTGCTCACAGTTGCGCTGGCCGCGGCCCAAAGTTCCCTGGTCAGCCGGATCGTAAGCCGCCTCAACCTGCCCGGACAGTCGGGCTCCGTGTTCGCCGGCGCCATGGTGGCGCTGGTGTTTGCCCCCATGCGGAAACGCATCGAGACACGGGTTGAACGAACCGTCGATCGGGTGCTGCCGGCCAGCACGCTGGCTGAGGCCCATCGGGAAACGGTGACAGTGGTGTTTTGTGACTTGAGCGGCTACACGGAGCTTTCCGCCAAGGACGAGCCCAAGGCACTCACGCTGGCGTCGCTGCTGCACAAGGAAAGCCGGCGGCTGGCCGAGCGACATGGCGGGCGTCTGGTCAAAACCATCGGTGACGCAGTGCTCCTGGCCTTTCGCGAACCGGGTGAAGCCGTCGTCGCCTGCATCGAATTGCGCGAGAAATTCGCTGTGGCCGCAACCGCTCTCAGTCTGCCCACCCTGCCGCTGCATTTTGGCCTGCATGCGGGCGAAGTGGTGCGCGATAAGGACGGGGATATTTTCGGCGGCACGGTCAATCTCGCGGCTCGCCTGCAAGGCGTGGCTCAGGCCAGCGAAATCGTCGTGAGTGACTCGGTGGCCGCAGCCTTGGCCCAGGGTAATTTCACCCTGCGGTCGCTCGGGGCAAAGTCCCTGAAAAACGTGCCGGCACTGGTAGGCTGTTTCCTCGTGGTCTGACCGACCACTTGTGCGGGCTGCGGATGCGTCAGTGGGTTACGCCGTGGCCGGTGGTACGATAACGGGCTTCAGCGACTGGTTCTTCACGCGGATGCCGGCCAGCTTGGCCACCACCGTCTCCACGTGCTCGTTGGCCACATCCACTTGGGTGTGATCCTCATGAATGTCGATCGCCCCGACGATGCTCGCCGGCAGGCGGGTGACGCCCGCGATTTTTCCGACGAGATCGGCCGGCGTGATCAGATGCTGGCGCCCAACGTTGAAAGACACCGGGGTGAAACCGGGCTCGCGACCCGTGCGCGGTTTGCGCTCGTAGCTGCCGGTCTTGGCCATGCCAAATTCCTTCCGGGACATGCCGGGCTTGGGTCCCGGCGCCTTGGCCGGATGAGGCGAACGCACCGCTGCCGGTGGTGCCGCAGGTGCCGCGGCCGCTGGGGCGGCCCGCGCAGGTTCGTTGGCGGCAATGCGCTCCGCCTTGGGCTTGGTAGGGGCGGGCTTGGCCGGTTCCGCGTTCTCCCCTTGCATCAAATGGATCAGCGCCGACGCAATGTCGGTGCTGGTGTAGCCCTGCTCCAGCAGGCGGTCGATCATCTGGTCGTGTGACTTGAATTTCTTCTCCTCGAGCGTGGCGCGCAGTTTCTCGAAGAACATGTTGCCCTTGGCCTCCTCGACCTCGTCCATCGACGGCAGGCGCTCCCGCCGGATCTTCAGCCGGCCGTAATGCACCATGTTCTGCATCTTGTAGAGCTCGCGGCCCGCCACAAAGGTGAAAGCCATGCCCTTCTTGCCCGCGCGGCCCGTGCGACCGATGCGGTGCGTATAGTCCTCCGCGTCGTTGGGCAGGTCGAAGTTGAACACGACCTCGAGGTCATCCACATCAAGCCCGCGCGCGGCCACATCGGTCGCGACCAGAAACTCGAAGCCGCGGCGGCGGAACTTGTCCATCACCCGCGTGCGCTGCGCCTGCGTGATGTCGCCGTGCAGCCGGTCCGTCGAGTAGCCGCGGGCGTGCAGGTGCTCGTCCAGCTCGTCCACCATGATCTTGGTGCTGCAAAAGATGATGCCGAAGCGGAAATCGTGCAGGTCGATCAGCCGCGTGAGCAGCTCGATTTTCGACCGGCGGTCCACCTCGAAGTAAATCTGGTCCACCTGCGGGGCGTTCTGGGCGTGCGCCTCGATCCGCACCCATTCCGGGTTGCGCGTGAAGCGCTTGATCAGCTCCTGGATGGCGTGCGGCATGGTCGCCGAGAAAAACAGGCACTGCCGCTCCGCCGGGACCGACTTGAGGATGTGCTCGATGTCCTCGCGGAAACCCATGTCGAGCATCCGGTCGGCTTCGTCGAGGACGATCACCTTGAGTGCATCCAGCCGCAGCGTGCCGCGCTCCATGTGGTCCATCACGCGGCCCGGCGTGCCAATCACCACCTGGGCGCCCGCCGCCAGCGCGCGGAACTGCCGGTCATAGCTCTGGCCGCCGTAGATCGGCACCTCCATCAGCCCCCGCTTGAACAAGGCCAGCTTGCCAAATTCCTCCGCCACCTGCACCGCCAGCTCGCGCGTCGGGCAGAGCACGAGCACCTGCACCTTCTTCATCGCCACATCGACTTTCTCGATGGCCGGGATGGCAAACGCCGCGGTCTTGCCTGATCCCGTGGCCGACTGGCCCACCACATCGCGCCCGGCCATGCCGAAGGGGATGACGGCGGTCTGGATGGGTGAGGCTTCCTCGAAACCCATCTTGTCCACCGCCTTCAATATCTCGGGCGAGATGCCCAGTTCGCTGAACGGACGTTTTTCCATGGTGTCAGCGTGGGCGCGCCGACCCGAAAAAGAGAGAACAAAGTTCACCTTCGTAAAAAATGCCCGCCATCCGGCCCATGCCACGCAAGTTACAAGGTCTGAGGTATCGCCATGCTTGCCGGGCCGCGGCCGGGCCGCATTGTCCGCGCAGTTCTTTCACCGCCTAAGGCAACGCCGCTTCCTCGGCGTTTTCACGGGGGACCCAAATTCCGTCACGCTTCCGCGTGGCGGACGGGGCGCATGGTCGCGGGCAACCGCGAGCAAGGTCACTTCCTAGGACCTAGCCCGTCAGCTAACCTCGTCGGCAATGGGAAGGGTGATCCACTAGGGCCCGCTTTTGTGGTGTCCCCACGGTCTCCCCAATTCAACCGCATCCTTTACGACCACGGGAATACCGCCGTCGTGACGGACGCATCTCGGAGACAATTCACATGCCTGCCTCGACCATACTCGGGTCGCTGAAATCCATTTTTGTCGGTCGCGCCCGCTCGCTGACCGACCGCGACCTCTTTCACAAGGTCTCGCTCGTCGCCCTCTTTGCCTGGGTCGGCCTCGGCGCGGACGGCCTTTCGTCGTCGTGCTACGGCCCCGAGGAGACCTTCCGCACGCTCGGCACCCACCCGCACCTAGCGGTGTTTGTCGCCCTGGCGTCGGTCATCACCATCACCGCCATCTGCGCCAGCTACTCGCAGATCATCTCGCTTTTCCCGACCGGTGGCGGCGGCTACCTCGTCGCCAGCAAGCTCCTTTCCTCCGCCGCGGGCGTCGTCTCCGGCTCCGCGCTGCTGATCGACTATGTGCTGACTATCACCATCTCCGTGGCCAGCGGTGCCGACGCGTTGTTCAGCCTCCTGCCGCCCGAGTGGCTGGTCTGGAAACTCCCCTTCGCCCTCGCGGGCGTCACCGGCCTCACCCTGCTCAACCTGCGCGGTGTCCGCGAGTCGGTCATGATCTGGGTGCCTGTGTTCTTCGTCTTCGTCGGCACGCACGCCTTCGCCATCCTCTTCGCCCTGTTCACCCACGGCCCGCAACTCAGTGGTGTCGCCACCGCGACCGTCCACGAGGTCCGCACGGTCAGCGGCGAATTGGGCTGGATCGGTTTGTTCGCGATTCTGCTCAAGGCCTACAGCATGGGCGCGGGCACCTATACCGGTATCGAGGCCGTCAGCAACGGCCTGCCGATCCTCCGCGAGCCGCGCGTCCAGACCGGCCGCCGCACCATGGTCTACATGGGCGTGTCGCTCGCCATCACCGTCGCCGGCCTCCTCCTCGCCTACCTGCTTTATGCCGTAGCTCCCGTGGACGGGAAGACACTCAACGCTGTCCTCTTCGAAAAAATGACCGTGAACTGGGGCGCCACCGGCACGGTGTTCGTCTTCATCACGCTCGCCTCCGAGGCCGCGCTGCTGCTCATCGCCGCGCAGGCGGGCTTCCTCGACGGCCCGCGCGTGCTCGCCAACATGGCGCTCGACCGCTGGTTCCCGACGCGCTTCGCCAATCTGAGCGACCGCTTCGTCACGCAGAACGGCATTCTGCTCATGGGCGGCGCCGGACTGCTGATGATGGTCGTCACTCGCGGCTCGGTAGCGCTGCTGGTCGTACTCTACGCCATCAATGTGTTCATCACCTTCTCGCTTTCGCAACTTGGCATGGTGATCCACTGGTGGCGCGAGCGGCACACCGAGCCGGCCTGGCGGCGCAAGCTTGCCATCAATGGCTTCGGTCTCGCCCTGACCTCGTTCATTCTTGTTTCGCTGACTGTCGTCAAATTCCACGAAGGCGGCTGGGCCACGCTGCTCGTCACCAGCCTGCTCGTCGCCGCCGCATTCGGCATCAAGCGCCACTACCAGAGTGTCCAGCAGCAGCTTCGCCGGCTCGACGCCATCGTGGAGGGAGCGGCGGTCGAGACCACCATGCGCGTGCCATCTGCGGCCGCACCCAATCCCAAGGCACGCACTGCCATTCTGCTCGTCAACGGCTACAACGGGCTCGGCCTGCACACCGCGCTCCATGTGCCGCGCATGTTCGGTGACACCTTCCGCAATTTCGTCTTCCTCCAGGTCGGCGCTGTGGACGCCGGCAACTTCAAGGGTGCGGCGGAGATCGAGACTCTCCGCACGCACACCGCCGCTGAGGCCGAGCGTTATGCCGTCTGGGCCCGGCGCCACGGCTACGGCGCGGCCACCTTTACTGCCGTCGGCCACGATGTAACCGGCGAACTCATGATGCTCGCCACCGCGGCGGCGGCTCAGTTTCCCAATCACGTCTTTTTTGCCGGGCAACTGCTCTTCACCCGCGAGACGCGCCTGACCCGCTGGCTGCACAACCACACGGCCTTCACGCTGCAGCAGCGCTTCTTCCGCGCGAGCCTGCCGTTTGTTGTCCTGCCGATCCGCGTCGGCGATGATTTGCC
>JAYUBB010000002.1:0-9344 GCA_043741015.1 Opitutaceae bacterium | reverse complement strand
CAAACGGAATAAAAGAAATGATGAGGCACGGCAGCCAAATAACCAGACCGGTGACGAACAGGCCCAAGCCTTGACGGAGGTGGAACGCGCCGAGGGCGGACTTCTTGCTGCTATGCATGACAATCGCGATGATGAATCCAATGATCGTGATGTAGGTGAGGATGGCGACCGTGCGGTCCTCTGTGGCGGGCGGCGGGGTCTCGGGGGTGGTGGACATGACTGGGATGGGGGTTGTGTGCGTTACGGGGGTATGACTGGCCAACGCTGCACAGCGTGGAGGCCCAATCCTGCGGCGTCAACGTCCCTGACGTCGTCCGGGTCTCAGGTCCGGAGCGTGCCGGCGGCCTGCTCGGCCAGGAACGAGGCGTAGGTTTTCTCGATTCCCTCGCGCAGGCCGATGCGGGCCTTCCAGCCCAGCGCACTGAACCGGGAAACGTCCATGAGCTTGCGGGGCGTGCCGTCAGGTTTCGAAGCATCCCAGGTGATCCGGCCCCTGAAACCCACGACGGCGGCCACGATCTCGGTGAGCTCCCGGATGGTCACATCCGTGCCGGTGCCGATGTTGATGAGATCGGGAGGGTTTTGCTGCTTGAGCAGGAACGCGCAGGCGTCGGCGAGTTCGTTCACGTGGAGAAATTCCCGCTTGGGCGAACCCGTGCCCCAGGCGACGACCTCGGGATGGCCGGCTTCCTTCGCCTCGTGGAACCGGCGGATGAGAGCCGGCAGCACGTGCGAGTTCTGTCCGTGGTAGTTGTCACCCGGACCGTAGAGATTGGTCGGCATGGCGGAGTGGTAGAGCACGCCATATTGCTGGCGATAAAACTGGGCGAGCTTGAGCCCCGCGATCTTGGCGATGGCATAGGCCTCGTTGGTCGGCTCGAGTGGTCCCGTCAACAGGCAGCTTTCGGGCATCGGCTGCGCGGCGAGTTTGGGGTAGATGCACGAACTGCCGAGGAAAAGGAGCCGCTTAACACCGGCCCGGTAGGCTCCGTGGATGGTGTTGGCCGCGATGGCGAGGTTGTCGAAAAGAAAGTCGGCCGGATAGGTGCTGTTGGCGTGAATGCCACCAACCTTGGCTGCGGCCATGATCACCGTGTCGGGTTTCTCAACGGCATAGAAGGTCTCAACCGCGGCCTGATTGGTCAGGTCCAGCTCCTGCCTCGTCCGCAGCAGCAGGCTCACCCCCGGCTCGGCCTGGAAGCGCCGCACGAGCGCGGCACCAACCATCCCGTTGTGTCCCGCGATGAAAAGCTTCATGCAAACGGCGATTTGGTCGGCGCAGGCAGCTTGGCGATCTGCGCCTCGCGCTTCGCCAGTTCCAGATCGTGCTCGACCATGATTTTCACGAGATCCTTGAAGAGCACCTTGGGCTGCCAGCCGAGCTGCTTCCTGGCCTTGGCCGGGTTGCCGATGAGCAGCTCGACCTCGGCGGGCCGCTCGTAACGGGCGTCGTGCTTGACATATTTCTTCCAGTCCAGGTCGAGCAGACCGAAGGCCACCTCGCAGAATTCCTGCACGCTGTGCGTCTCGTTGGTGGCGACCACATAGTCGTCGGGCTTGTCCTGCTGGAGCATGAGCCACATCATCTCGACGTATTCCTTGGCGTAGCCCCAGTCGCGCTTGGCGTCGAGGTTGCCGAGATAGATCGAGTCCTGCAGGCCCAGCTTGATGCGGGTGGCGGCGCGGGTGACCTTGCGCGTCAGGAACGTCTCGCCGCGGCGGGGCGACTCGTGGTTGAAAAGAATGCCGTTCGAAGCGTGGAGATTGTAGCTCTCGCGGAAATTCACCGTCAACCAGTAGGCATAAACCTTGGCGCAACCGTAGGGCGAACGCGGCCAGAAGGGCGTCGTCTCGACCTGCGGAACTTCCTGCACCTTGCCAAACATCTCGGACGACGAGGCCTGATAGAAACGGGTTTTCTTCACCAGCCCGGCTTCGCGGATGGCCTCGAGGATGCGGAGCGCGCCCTGCCCGTCGATGTCGCCGGTGTATTCCGGGATGTCGAATGACACCCGCACATGGGATTGGGCCGCGAGGTTGTAGATCTCGTCGGGCTGGAGTTCGTAGAGCAGTTTCACCATCTGCACGGCATCGGCCAGATCGCCGTAGTGCAGAGTGAGTTTTGCGCCATTGGCATGGCGGTCAAAATTCAGGTGGTCGATGCGGCTGGTGTTGAACGTCGAGGCTCGGCGGATGATGCCATGCACCTCGTACCCCTTGTCGAGCAGCAGCTCGGCGAGATAGGAGCCGTCCTGGCCAGTGATGCCGGTAATCAGGGCTTTTTTCATGAAGAGCTTTAGCTAGAGAGAACCTCCGCTCGCAGGCAAGCGCCGAGGCACCACGGCAGACATGATCCGGATCACGGGAGCGCTGCAGGGAAATCAAAGCTGAGCCCGGACCCGTGGCGGCAGCAGCTGGCGCACCCCGGCCGGGATTTGCCTTTGGAGCGCGGCCTCAATGCGGGCCCGATTCCGCTGGTAGACGACCCCGAGCACTATGATGGACAGGCCGATAAAAGTCAGGGCGAAGGGGAACAGCATCGAGTCCTCGAAGATGCTGTAGGCCAGATGCCCGATGTAGCCGCTGATACCGAGGGCCCCGAACACCAGAAACATCACGCGGCGCAATACCAGCGACACCGCGATCAACCCGACATTAATCAAGGCGTAGAAAAATTTGCCCAGTTCGCTGCCGCTGCCCATGAACGACAGCCCGCCCCAGAACGCGAGCAGGCCAAAGAGATAAATCCAGAAGGAGAAATCCTCGTCCCGGCCGCGGAAATCTACCGCATACGCGACGACGAGCGTGACAAGCCCGAACCACAGAGAGACCCAGCGGCGGGTCTCCCAGTCAAAGTCATGCCCGCCCACCAGCAGCGGCCCGAGGTCCATCGACAGATACCACAGCGCGAAGGCTATCGGTGCCGTGAGGAAGGCAAAGCGGCGGAAACGCAGCATGACCACGCCCGCCAGAATCGTGGCGATTTCCAGCGTGATCCAGCTCCCGTTGATCCAGACATGAAAGCCCGAGTAGGCCCCCGGGTCCTGCTGCGGCCAGAGATTGAACTGGCGCAGGATGCCGTAGGTCGCCAGCGGGGTCATGCCCACGGCCATCGTGAAAAGCAACCCGCCGGGCACCCGCAGGCCGAGCCGGTCCCACAGCATCCGACCGGCAAACACGAAGCAAACAGCATAGCACAGGGCCACGGTGAAGATTCCGGCGCCGCCCAGCCCCTCCCACGCCTTGGTCATGAACCAGCCCATTGCGCCAATCACGATCAGCGCGCCGGCATAGTAGGCCACATTGGCCGCGTCGAATCGCGGCTTGTCGGCCGTGCGCGTCTGCAGGGCACGCCACAATGCCTCGTCCTCGCCCGGGTTGAGGTGTCCTTTTTCAGCCGCCCAGCGGAGATCCTCACGTGAGATATTCATGCCATTGGTGTGTGTTGGGGCCCGTTGTCCCCAGCACAACTTAAGCTTCGAGTCACGTCAACGCCCTACCCCAGTGCCGCAATCAACCGGACCAACTCGGCCTGCCTGGCCTGCTGGTCGGCGAGCTGCTTGCGCGCGCCCTCGAGCACTGCGGCCGGCGCCTTGTCCGTGAACGCCTTGTTGTTCAGGCGCGCCTCGGTTCCGGCGATGTGCTTGGCGATGGTTTCCAGTTCCTTCCCGAGCCGGACCTTCTCCGCCGCCGGATCGCCCTTCAGTTGCTTGATCAGGTTCCACGAGCCGAAGGCCGTCACGATGGCCGGGGCGTTGGGCGACATCGCCCCGCGCGCAATAGCCCCCGCGCCCATCATGCGTCTGAGCTTGGTCAGGTTGGCCTCAAGCACCGCCCAGTGTGCGTCGGTGGCTTCGACCACAAACTCGGAGGCCTTGCTGGCCGTCTCACCCTGCTCGGCCTTGAAAGCGCGCACCTGCGAGACCACGGCCTTGAGCTGGCCGACCTGCGCCGCCGCTGCCGTGTCGATTTTCAGTCCGCGACCGGCGATCTGCGAGGAGTTCTCGAGTTGCGTATCGCGCATCAGGAACGTGCCTTCGGCCCCGTAACCGAGCAGATGCCACAGTTCCTCGGTGATGAACGGCGTGAACGGGTGCAGCTGCAGCAGTGTCTGGCGCAGCACGAGGTCCTGGATGGCCAGGCAGTTCGCCTTGGTGGCCGGGTCCTGCAGCTTGGTCTTGGAGACTTCCACATACCAGTCGCAGAAATCGTTCCAGAAAAAACCGTAAAGTGCCTGCACCGCCGCGCTGAACTCAAACTCGGCGAAACAGCGGTCCACCTCGCGCGTCGTGGCCAGCAGCCGGTCAAGGATGGCGCTGTCATCGGCGTCGAACATCTCCGGCTCCAGCCGGGTGAGGATGGCGCCGAGCGAGGAGTTGTCCCCCATCTCGCCGCTCATCTGGCGGAAGCGGCAGGCGTTCCAGAGCTTGTTGCAGAAATTCTTGCCGCTCTCGATCCGATCCTCCTGGAAGCGGATGTCCTGTCCCTGCGGCGCGAGGGACACGATGCCGAAGCGCAGGCCGTCCGCGCCGTATTTCGCGATCAGGTCGAGCGGGTCGGGCGAGTTGCCGAGCGACTTCGACATCTTGCGGCCCTGCTGGTCGCGAATGATGCCCGTGAAATAGACGTGCTTGAACGGAATGCGCCGCTCGAGCGGCTCGCCGGGACGAACGAACTCCAGCCCGGCCATGATCATGCGCGCCACCCAGAAGAAGATGATGTCGGGCCCCGTGACGAGCGTTGTGGTCGGGTAGAAATAATCGAAGCCGGCCTTGGCCATCGCAGCCTGGTTCGGCCAGCCGAGCGTGGCGAACGGCCACAGCCATGACGAGGCCCAGGTGTCCAAAACGTCGTCCTCTTGCACCCAGTTGTCCTTGTCGGCCGGACCCGCGAGCGAGACGTGCACCTTCTTCGGATCGGCGACATCGGCTTCCGTGAGCTTCTCCTTGTCTAGACCCTTGGCATACCACACCGGGATGCGGTGACCCCACCAGAGCTGGCGGCTGATGCACCAGTCCTGGATGTTTTCCAGCCAGTGCAGGTAGACCTTCGACCAGCGCTCGGGATAAAATTTGATGTGGCCGTCACGCACCGCGGTCTTGGCCTCCTCGATGCGCGGATACTTCAGCCACCACTGCCAGGTGAGACGCGGCTCGATGGGCACGTCGGCGCGCTCGGAGTAGCCGACGTTGTTCTCGTAGGGCTCTTCCTTCACCAGCGCGCCCGATTCCTTCAGCAGCTCGGCCGCTTTCTTACGACCCGCAAACCGGTCGAGGCCCGCCAACTCCGGGCCGGCGAGTTCGTTGAGCTTGGCGTCCGGCGTGAGCACATCGATCGGCACCAGCTTGTGCCGCTGGCCGACCTCGAAATCCACCTTGTCATGCGCCGGGGTGATCTTGAGTGCGCCCGAACCGAATTCCTTGTCCACGGCCGGATCGGCGATGATCGGAATCGGCGCACGGTTGAGCGGACGCCAGACTTTCTTCCCCACGAGCGCAGTGTAGCGCGGATCATCGGGATGGACTGCGATGGCCACGTCGCCGGGAATGGTCTCGGGCCGGGTCGTCTTGACCTCGATGAAGTGGCCGGGTTGGTCCACCACCTCATAGCGCACCTGATAGAGAAAGCCCTTCGTGGGCTTCATGATGACTTCCTCGTCGGAGAGCGCGGTGAGGCTGACGGGGCACCAGTTGACCATCCGCTTGCCGCGGTAGATCTGGCCCTTGCCGTAAAGATCCACGAACACCTTGAGGACGGCCTGCGAGTAGGCGGGATCCATGGTGAACTGCGTGCGGCTCCAGTCGGCGGAGGCGCCGAGAGCCTGCAGCTGCTTGAGGATGATGCCGCCCTTCTCCTCGCGCCACGACCAGACCTTCTCCAAAAACTTTTCCCGGCCGAGGTGGTGGCGGGTTTTCTTCTCCTTGCGCAGCTCACGCTCCACCACGGTCTGCGTGGCGATGCCCGCGTGATCGGTGCCCGGCAGCCAGAGCGCCTCCCGGCCTTCCAGCCGGGCGCGGCGGACGAGAATGTCCTGCAAGGTGCAGTTCAATACATGGCCCATCGTCAGCACGCCCGTGATATTGGGCGGCGGGATCATGATCGTGTAGGGCGACCGGGCCGGATTGGACCGGCCCGCAAAACAGCCGGCCTGCAGCCACGCGGCATACCACTTCTTTTCGACGTCGTGCGGTTCGTAGCTCTTGGTGATCGAGGCCATGGCTTTTAGGTAGCCGGGCAGTGAAAGGCCCTCGCCCCACCCTGACAAGCCTGCTTCCGCCCCGGCCTTGGCGGCTGGTCTTCCTGGTCAATTTGAGCCGCTCGGCGGCGTGGCTTCATCCGCGGTCCACCACGTCCAGCTCGGGCCATTGGGCGATCTTGCGGTGTAGCGTGCGGCGGCTGATGCCGAGCAGGCCCGCCGCGCGCGTACGATTGCCGCGCGCCTTCATCAGCGCCTCCTTCAGCAACCGTTTTTCGTTGTCCCCGACCGAATACGGATTGGTCGGCGTCGGTGTCTGCATGGACGGCGGCGGGGCCACTTCGCCGCGAAACTTGGGCTCAAGGTCGAACTCGCTCAGTTTGCCCCCGCGGCGGAGCACGACGGCGTTTTCGGCAAAATTGCGGAGCTCGCGAATGTTGCCCGGCCAAGGGTAGGCCTGCAGGTGCTTCATCGCGCCGGGCTCGATCGTCACCGGCTCGTAGTTGTTCTCCTTGGAGTAAACCTGGATGAAATGCTCCAGCAGCACGGGAATGTCGTCAGTGCGCTCGCGCAGGGGCGGCGTGGTGATGCGCACCACGTTGAGCCGGAAGAACAGATCCTCGCGAAATTTGCCCTCCTTCACCATCTGCTCGAGATTGCGGTTCGTCGCCGCCACGAGCCGTACGTCCACCGTGATGGTCTTGGTGCTGCCGATGCGCTCGAAGCTCCTGGTCTCGATGAACCGCAGCAGCTTCACCTGGATCTCCGGCCCGATCTCGCCGATCTCGTCGAGGAAAACCGTGCCGCCGTCCGCCACCTCGAAGCGCCCCTCGCGCCGCTCGGTCGCACCGGTGAACGACCCGCGTTCGTGGCCGAAGAGCTCGCTCTCGAGCAGCATCGCCGGCAGGGCGGCACAATGCACCGGCACAAACGGCGCCCGGGCGCGCGGGCTCGCCTGATGGATGGCCTGCGCGATCAGTTCCTTGCCCGTGCCCGTCTCGCCCTCGATGAGGATGGTCGCCTTGGACGGCGCCACCAGTTTCACCCGGTCGATGACCTCGGCCAGTTTCGGCGAATGGCCGACGAGCCCTTCCACGTTGAATTTCTCGTCCAGCCGCTCATGCAGTTGCTTCACCTCCACCTCCAGGGTCTTCGTTTTCAACGCCCGCTGGATGAGGATTTCCAAGCGCTCGATCTGGACCGGCTTGGTCAGGAAATCGACGGCACCGCGCTTCATCGCCTCCACTGCCGAATCGATGCTGCCGTAAGCCGTCATCATGATCACCGCCGGTTTGCTGGGCAGAGCGAGGGCCTTGTCGATGATCTTGAGGCCGCTTTTGCCGGGCATTCTCAGGTCGGTGATAATCACCTCATAAGCTTGTGCATCCATCAGGTTGAACGCCTCGTCGGCATTCGCTGCCACGGAAACATCGTAATGTTCCTGCAAAGCCTGCTGGAGGCCCTCGCGGGTGTGTTTCTCGTCATCAACAATCAATACGCTCGGCACCATTCCCACAATGAAGCCTTCGCCCTTCGCCTCGGTCAACGGGAAATGAGACGAGGTGGCACAGGTGAATTCTACAGTTGTAGCCCTGCCGATGAGACTGCTTGTTACGGCACGTCTCCATTCGCACCAAGTATTTCATGAAACGTCCACTCCTTGCTGTATTCCTCCTCATCTCCCTCATCCTGTCGGCGCGCGCCGCCGATAAAGCCAATACCGTGCTCATCCATCCGGGCGAAGTGATCTATGCCCGCTTCGAATCGTATGGGAAAAAAATCAAGCTGGTGGGCTTCTCGAAGGAGAAAGATGATGGAGCGCAGGTTATTTTTTCATTCCAGCCTGATGCCAAAAAGCCCGTCTACATCCTGAAGGTGGAGAACAAGTTCACCCAAGCATTGATCTACCTGGTGGAGATGCGGTCGCTGACCAAGAAACAGCAATTCCCCATGCCGGTGAGCCCCGTGGTGGGAGGGAAACTGGCCTTCGAGACCTTCCCCAGGCAGGTTGAGGAAGTGGCTGCCTACGGATTTCAGCTGGAGAAATGACCGAAGCCGGCGGGTATTTGCCTCGAATCCGGTGACTGAAAAGCCCAGTGATAGCATCCACCTACCCCACTCCCCGCTTATGAAAACTCTCGGCCTGTTTGCCTGCCTGCTCTGCCTGTTGCCCGCCCTCAGCGCCGCGACCACCGAACCAGTCCCGGGCATGCCGGCCCCCACGACAATCAATGTGCCGACCACGGCATCCGAACTCGCCACCGGCTACGCCGCCGCCATCCAGCAGATGACACTTAAAAGCCTGGTGATCTATTTGAAAAGCGAGGGAAAAACCGTGCAGCTCAAGGGACTTCGCTCCGCCAAGGCGGTCAGCGCGGTTTTGCTCATCACCTTTTCGGCCGGTGACATGATGGCGGTCAACGCCGAGAACATCGTCATGATCACCGACGGTCAGCGCGCGCCGTAAGCGGCAACAGGCGGAATGTTGAAACGGATGGTTCCAATGCCCGCCTCCGCCCTCCGGCGCGGCATTTTTCGCAGCGAAAAATGGTGGCAAGTCTCGGAATCGAACCGAGGACACAAGGATTTTCAGTCCTCTGCTCTACCAACTGAGCTAACTTGCCATTCCAAACCAGAGCAACGATTTACGTTGATCGATATTCTTTTCGATAATTGTTTTGTCACCGTCAGTTGTCACCGTAGCCTTTCGAGCATGCAAAACAACGTCGGTCAGGACGCGAAAGCTGCTCGTAAGTTGGTGTTTCATCGGGTGGCAGAGAACCTCTATCGATTAGAGAATACTGGCGGGTATTACGCGTTGGTGAAACGTGGTGACAAGCAATTTCGTCGGTCCCTCAAAACCAAGGACAGAAAATTGGCCGAGAGGCGCTTAGACGAGTATCGGGCCCAGGTCGGAAACCTCACCATTGGCGACGACGCCCGCCTCTCCTTCGATGAAATCGCCGCCCGGTGGAAAGCAACGACACAACAGGGATTGAAGGAGAGCACTGTCACCCGTCGCCAGACCTGCATAAACAACCTTTCCCCGTTCTTTAAGGGGCTATCGATTCGCAACGTCCAAGCCCAGCACTGCGAGCGATGGCTGACTGAGAGGGGCAGCAAAATGGCTGCGCAGACCCTTGTGCAT
>JAYUBB010000001.1:0-2862 GCA_043741015.1 Opitutaceae bacterium | reverse complement strand
TGCTCGTGAGCATCAAGGCCGACAACTACCGTTTCCAGGTCGAGCAGCAGGAGGCCAGCCTCTTGTCCGCCAAGGCTTCCAGCCTCGTCAACAAGTCCGCGCTGCAGAAAGCCGAGGCCGACCTGAAGCGCAACCAGGATCTCTACGCCAAGCAGCTCATTTCCGACGCTGATCTCGCGGTGGTCAACAATGCCTATGAGGGGGCCAAGGCCAGCTATGAAAGCGCCATCGCCAACATCACCCGCGCGGAGGGCCTCCTCAACCAGATGCGCGATCAGCTCACCAAGGCCATCATCTATTCCCCCATCGACGGCACAGTCAGCTCGCGCACCAGCGAGGTGGGCGAGCGCGTCGCCGGCACCGGCCAGTATGGCGGCGCCGACATCATGCGCGTCGCCGACCTCTCCAACATGGAGGTGCGCGTCAACATCAACGAGAACGACATCGTCAACGTGAAGATCGGCGACAAGGCCCGCATCAGCATCGACGCCTACCCGGGCCGCAAGTTCACCGGCTTCGTCAAGGAGATCGCCGCGGCGGCCAAGACGACCGGCCTGAGCACCCAGGAGGAAGTCACCAACTTTCAGGTCAAGGTCCGCGTCGCCGACAAGGATGTGGCTCTCCGCCCCGGCATGAGCGCCAACGTGGACGTCGAGACCAAGACTGTTGAGAACGTCATCGCGGTCCCGATCCAGGCCGTCACCGTGCGCAGCCGCGAGGGCAGCAAGACCATCGATCAGCTCACCAGCGATCGCGACATGAAGGCCAAGGAAAATCAGGGCGACGGCGCCGCCGCCGCGGTCAATGAGAAGCAGCAGCGCGAACGCGAACGCGATGACCGGGCCGCCCTGCAGCGCGTGGTTTTCCTGCGCAAGGGCGACAGCGTGAAGATGACCGTGGTCGAGACCGGCATCGGCGACACCACCCATGTTGAGGTCAAATCCGGCCTCAAGGCGGGCGACGAAGTCGTGAGCGGCCCGTTCAGCGTCATCACCCGCGTCCTCAAGGACGGGATGAAAGTCCGCATCGACAAGCCCAAGCCTGCCGTCGAGAAGAAATAAAAGTTGCGCCGGCCCGGGTGCGCCCGGGTCCCCCCGCTTCCCCATTGTCCCCCTCATGATACCTCCTTCCGCACCAGCCCACCTGGCGCGCGTGGTCCGCCCCGCGGGCCCGCTCGTCATCGACATTGAGGGCGTGACCAAGCTCTACAAGATGGGCGACGAGATCATTCGCGCACTGCGCGGGGTCGCCCTCACCATCCACCGCAACGAGTATCTTGCCATCATGGGCCCCTCCGGCTCCGGCAAGTCCACGCTCATGAACATGCTCGGCTGCCTCGACACCCCGACGGCCGGCCGCTACGAGTTCTCCGGCAAAAACGTTGCCACCATGGTGGACGACGAACTGGCCGACATCCGCAACCGGGAGATCGGTTTCGTCTTCCAGACCTTCAACCTGCTCCCGCGCTCCGATGCGCTGCACAATGTCGAGCTGCCCCTGATTTACGCCGGCATCTCCAAGTCCGACCGCATCGCCCGGGCCCGCCAGGCCCTCGAGGATGTCGGGCTGGGCGACCGCATGCATCACAAGCCCAACGAGCTTTCCGGCGGCCAGCGCCAGCGCGTCGCCATCGCCCGCGCCTTGGTCACCCGGCCCTCCATCATTTTGGCCGACGAGCCCACCGGCAACCTGGACTCCAAGACCGGCGTCGAGATCATGGCGCTCTTCGATCAGCTCTACGATCAGGGCAACACCATCATCGTGGTCACGCACGAGGAGGACATCGCCCGGCACGCCCGCCGCATTGTCCGGCTGCGCGACGGCTTGATCGAGTCCGACGGGCCGGCCAATTAATTTGCCCGCCATGCGCCGCCTTTATTACGAGCTTTTCGAATCGGTCCGCATCGCCTTCGCCCAGATCCGGGCGAACAAGCTGCGCTCGGCGCTGACCGCGCTCGGCGTCATCATCGGCATCGTGGCCGTCACCCTGATGGGCACCGCCATCAAGGGCATCGATGTGGGCGTGGACCGAAGCTTTTCCGGCTTTGGCGACGACATTCTCTATGTCACCAAGTGGCCGTGGCGCGACGTGGAAGACTGGTGGGCTCTGCGCAACCGGCGCCCGGTCCGGTACGATTACGCCCGCCTGATCAACGAGTGGATCGCCGCCACGCCCGGCAGTCCGCTCAAGCTCGCCGTGCCCGCCGCCGAGCGGAACACCAACATCATCCGCGGCGAATACCGGCTGAACAACATCTACACGCTCGGCACGACGGCCGATTATTCGCGCATCACCCGCTCGGACATGAAGGAGGGGCGCTTTTTCAGCGACTTCGAGGCGCAGGCCGGCGCCAACATCGCCGTGGTCGGCTACGATGTGGCGAACGCGCTGTTTCCCACGGAATCCGCGGTGGGCAAGACCATCCGCGTGCGCGAACAAAACTTCCAGGTGATCGGCGTGATGGCCAAGCAGGGCAGCTTCCTCGGGCTCTTCAGCTGGGATTCCATGCTGGCCATGCCGCTCACGACGTATCGCCGCTACTATCGCGTCGGCGAGGACTGCGAGATCCGGGTGCAGGTGGACGTCCTGCGCATGGCGGAGGCCCGGGACGAATTGCGCGGGCTGGTGCGCCGCATCCGCCAGCTTGGGCCCGAACAGCGCGATGATTTCGAGATCAATGAGCAGGGCACCATCCGGGCGCAGCTCGATCCCATCAAGAACGGCATCGCCCTGGCCGGTCTGTTTATCACCAGCCTGGCGCTGTTTGTCGGCGCGATCGGCATCATGAACATCACCTACGTGAGCGTGAAGGAGCGGACCAAGGAGATCGGCACCCGCAAGGCCCTGGGCGCCCGTCGCCG